>CAYSWZ010000178.1:0-8254 GCA_964434945.1 uncultured bacterium
ACCGTCACGGTCTGCGGCACGTTCCAGTTCGCGGCCGTGAACGTCAGGTTGGGAGTCGAGACCGTGCCCTGGTTCGTGTCGCTACTAGAGACCGGGATCACCACGTTCGCCACCGGCTTGCTCGTCAACGCCACGGTGAAGCTCGCCGTGCCGCCCGCGCCGGTCGTGACGAGTCCGGAGGTCGGCGTGACCGTGAACCCCGCGACGTCGTTCTCCATGTTCGTCGCCGCCACGTCAGCTGGGTCGAAGCCCGAGTAGACTGGATCCGCACTCGTGGCCGGGCTCAGCACGATGCTGTAGGGCGTATTCCCCTCGACCACGTGGTCGTCCACGCCGGTCACCGTCACGGTCTGCGCCACGTTCCAGTTCGCTGCGGTGAATGTCAGGCTCGCTGCGGACACCGTGCCTTGGTTGGTGTCGCTGCTCGCGACCGGGATCACTACGTCCGCCACCGGCTTGCTGGTCAACGCCACGGTGAAGGTCGCCGTGCCGCCCGCGCCCGTCGTCACCAGCCCCGATGTCGGCGTCACCGTGAACCCCGCCACGTCGATCTCGGTATTGGTTACCGAGACGTCGTCCGGGTCCAGGCCGGCGTAGACGGAGTCACTGCTCGCGGCGGGGCCCAGCACGACGGTGTAAGCGACGTCGCCCGTCACCACATGATCATCCACGCCGGTGATGATCACGGTTTGCGGCTGGTCCCAGTTTGCCGAGGTCAGGGTCAAGCTCGAGACCGAGACCGTGCCCTGATTGGTATTGCTGCTCGAGACCGGGATCACGACGTCGGCCGCGGGTGGCGTCGTCAGCACGACCGTGAAGCTGGCCGTTCCCCCCGCCCCAGTCGTGACGAGGCCCGTCGTCGGGGTCACCACGAATCCCGGGGGTGGGGCGGCGTGCGCAAGTCGCGGCAGGAACCCTGCAATCACGACCGCGAGCACGAGCAGTCGGAGACTCGCCAATCCTGCGCACGGAATCCCGCGCCGGAACGACGCACGCGCACGCCGGCTCGGGGCCAGAGGCTCCGTGCCGCGGTGATTCTGGGCCAGCGATCGTGGGGAGGGAAGCGCTCGCATGTCTGTCCTTCGTGATCCGGCATCGCGTCGTCCTGACGTGCGATTCACCCTGTGGCCTGGCGGGTCGTGGGAATTGCTGCGACAGCTTCGCGTACGCCCGGAGAGAGATGTTGGCGTCAGCGAAACCGCACCTGGTCGCCCCACATGCGCTGAGCAACGCGCAGGCGTGACGCAGGCATATGGAGAAAACGATCCGCAGGCCGGCTCAGGGTGGAGCCGTTATGCCAAGCGTGGCAGCGGGGATGCACACGGCTCAAGTGAATCCTTCACCGGTGTGGAGAAACTACCGGGCGCAGGACCACCCGCCGCGCGGTTTGCCCTCATCGAACCAGACCTCGAAGCGAGATCATGCAAGTTGCATGCGGTTCGGCACGGGTAAACACGCACGCAATCCCGCCCCCGCGGCATCGATGCCATGGGCGCGAGGAGGAGCAGTGCGCGCCGGGGGCAGATCATGGGACGCGAGAGATGCCCCGCAGGCTGACCTCTGCATGGGGTGGCTTGGAGCACCTCCGGACACCCGGCAGGTCACGGCCGTGCGTCAGGGCTTCCAGCCACGGTCACCTGCTCGCCGGCAGGTAGGCCGCAAGACGGTGTGCGACCTTGCTCGGGGTGAGTGAGTGCAGCCAGATGCGTCCCGGCCCGGTAAGCGTGGCGAGGAACAGCCCCTCACCACCCATCAGGATGTTCGTGAAGCCCTGGATCATCTCGATGTCGAACTTCACGCTCTCGTCGAACATCGCGACATGGCCCGGCTCGATCCTCAGCTGCTCGCCCGCCTTCAGGCGATACTCGATCGCGTCGCCGTCCAGTTCGGCAAAGACCGCGCCCGTTCCCGAGAGCTTCTGCAGCACGAATCCTTCGCCGCCGAATGCCCCGGCGCCGAGCCTGCGGGTGAAGTAGACATCGAGAATCACTGTCTTCTCGGCGCACAGGAACGCATGCTTGTGCATGACGATGCCCTGGCCGCCACCCAGCTCGAACGCCAGCACCTTGCCGGGGAAGTCGGTCGAAAATGCGATCTGACCCGGGCCATGCTCGGCAGTGAAATCGACGATGAACACCGTCGCCCCGGACACCGCTCGCTTGAGCATGCCTCCCAGGCCACCCTGCCCTTGCGTGTTCATGCCGATACTCGCGGTCATCCACGACATTGCTCCCGCATCGGAGTAGATGGTCCGGCCGGCGGGGAGGTCCACGAGCAGCGTCTGCTGGATCGTCCCGAGGATCTTGTAGCTGAGACCGGCACTCGTCCTGCCGTCGACCTCTGCGGGTGTCGGAAGATCGGGAATTGTCACGCATTCCTCCTTGGCGTCGGTGATCTGTGGCCCGGAGCACCGACTATAGCCCGGGATGCGGCGCATGCGTGCGGCGCGGCGGAGGTGTAGGGTCAGGTCGTGCGGTCTGGCCGCAGACCCGCTCAAGGACAGTCCTCTCAAGGAGGCGATCGATGCTCCGGCTGCGAATGCTCCAGTCGTTGTTGCGGCGGGCTCTCGCGCGTGGACTCGCGTTGTTCGCGTTGGCCGCGGTGATGACGGCTGCCGCCCCGGCCCGCTCCGACGAATCCGCCTGGCCCCGCCAATTCGATACCCCGAGCGGTTCGTTCGTGGTCTACCAGCTGCAACCCGAAGACTTGAGCGGTGACGTGCTCACGGGGCGCGCCGCGTTCTCACTCCTCAAGCCGGGAGCAACGAACCCGGCGTTCGGAGTGTTCTGGTTCACCGAGCACGTCGAGATCGACCGCGACAGCAGCATGGCGATGGCGCGCAGTCTCGACGTGACGAAGGTCCGGTTGCCCGACATCACGCCGACGGAGGCGAGCCGTTACGAGCAACTCATCGAGGGCGAGGCGGCGAGCTGGGACCTGTCGGGGTCGCTCGAGGAGCTTCAGGCCGGATTGACCGCGGCGGAACGGGAACGCGCCAGCGTCGCCGACCTCCGCAACGCCCCGCCCCGAATCCTGTTCGCGTCCCAACGTTCGATCCTCATCGCCTACGACGGCCCGCCCGCGCTCGAACCCATCCAGGGGTCCGGTCTCGAGCGTGTCTCGAACACGCCGTACGCGGTCGTGTTCGACCCCTCGAGCCACAACTACTACCTAAACGGAGCAAATCTCTGGTACTGGGCCAAGGATCCGCTGGGTCCCTGGAGCAGCACTTCGAATCCGCCGGCCGCGGTGCGCGCGATCGTTCCGCCCGACACGTCGTCGGGAGACCAGGTGCAGGGGGCGGCACCCGTCGTCTACACGGCGACCGAACCCACCGAGCTGATCGCCACGGATGGGCCGCCGAGGTACGAACCTCTCGTCGGGGATGAACTGCTGTACGTCACCAACACCGAGAGCGACGTGGTGCGCGAGGTGAGCACGCAGGCGCTGTACGTACTGCTCGCGGGCCGATGGTACCGGGCGCCGTCGGAGGACGGGCCGTGGCAGTTCGTCCGCGGGGACCAGTTGCCCGCGAGCTTCAAGCAGATCCCGCCCGACTCGCCGAAGGCCAACCTGCTGGCGAGCGTCGCCGGCACCGACCAGGCCGAGGACGCCATCGCCGATGCCGAGATCCCGCAAACCAGCGCGATCCGCCGGAACACGACCGGGTTCATGGTCTACTACGACGGCCCGCCCCAGTTCGAGATGATCCCCGGCACGGACATGCAGTACGCCGTCAACACGGACGCGCAGGTGATCCTCGCCGACGGACGCTACTACGCATGCGACCAGGGCGTCTGGTATGTCGCCGACCGGCCGGATGGCCCCTGGAGCGTGAGCGATACGCGCCCGCTCGGCGTCGACGACATCCAGCCGGACTGTCCCCTGTACAACGTCCGCTACGTCTATGTCTTCGACTCGAGCCGGGACTGGGTGTACATGGGTTACCTGCCCGGCTACATCGGCTGTTACCCCTACTACGGCACCGTCCTCTACGGCACCGGGTACCGGTACAAGCCCTGGCGCGGCCGGCAGCACTACTACCCACGCCCCGTCACCTGGGGCTTCCACCCCCGCTACAACCCGTGGGTGAGCCACTGGAGCTTTGGATTCACCTACAGCTCCGGCTTCTTCCGGGTCGGCATGCGCTGGCACAACGGGCCCGTGATGGCACACCCCCGCCCGCCCATGTGGTTCGGTCCCGGCGGCTACCGCCGGCCATGGGTGGACTCGGACATGGCGCTGATGCGAACCCGGCGCCCGGACCGCGTGCGTGTGCGCCCGGCGGATCGCACGCCCTCGAACATCTACAATCGTCCGGAAAACCTGCCGCGCGTCGACCGCGAAGCCATGCGCATCCCGCTGCGGATGGTCACTCGCGTCGCGCCGAAACCCGCCCAGGTGCCCAACAACGTTTTCGCCGGCAGGGACGGCAAGGTGTACCAGCGTGACGCCACGGGGAACTGGAAGGTGAACAGTGGCCGCAACTGGGTGCCGACGAAGGTGCCCGTCGTGCCGCCCAGCACTCCCCCGCCCGCGCGCGGCGGGACGCCCGGGAGCGGGACGCACGGCGGTGGATCTCTTGGCGGCTGGAGCGGGGGCGAGGCGCAGCGTCCGCAGCGATCCTGGCCGCAACCCGCCCCAACGCCGCGGCCGGTCGGACGACCGGCACAGCCGCCCGCATTCCCGACTCCGCCTCGTCCGGAGCCGCCAAGGGTCAGCCCCACGCCGGGAAATCTCGAGCGCGAGTTCCACGCTCGCGAGCGCTCGGGACAGGCCCCGACGTTTGGCACACCCTCGGCGCCTCGCGCTGCACCCGCCTTCAAGCAACCACCCCCGAAGCAGAAGGCTCCACCCGGGCACAAGAACTAGCACCGGGCTGCCCAGGGGGAACGCGCGCCGGGCGCGCACACGACCGGGAGGAGGTGGAAGCCGGCTCTGCCGGGCGGGATGGAAGCAGCGCCTGCGGTCGTCACGGTCGGCCTGACGAGGCGATTCGAGCATCTCGTTGCCGTGGATCGGCTCGATCTCACGGTCGCCCGTGGGGCGTTCTTCGGGCTGCTCGGCTCCAACGGCGCCGGCAAGACCACGCTCATCCGAATGCTCACCACGCTGCTCCCCCCGAGTCTGGGGACCGCTCGCGTGGCGGGTTTCGACATCGTCCGCGAGCCCACACAGGTGCGCCGCCGGATCGGGTACGTGCCACAGATGCTCTCGGCCGACTCGACGCTGACAGGCCGGGAGAACCTGACGCTCTCGGCGCGGCTCTATGCGATCCCGCGTTCCGAGCGAAGGCCGCGCATCGACCAGGCGCTCGAGTTCATGGGGCTCACCGAGGCCGCGCATTCGCTGGTGCGGACCTACTCCGGCGGCATGATCCGGCGGCTGGAGATCGCCCAGTCGATGCTGCATCGGCCGGAGGTGCTGTTCCTCGACGAACCCACGGTCGGACTGGACCCGCGGGCCCGTCATGCCGTGTGGGACCGACTTCGCGAGCTGCGCTCAAGGTTCGGCACGAGCGTACTCCTCACCACCCACGACATGGAGGAGGCGGACACGCTGTGCGACGTGATCGCGATCATGGATCGAGGTCGGGTCGTGGTCTCCGGGTCGCCGGACGAACTGAAGCGCGCCGTGGGCGGGAATGCCACGATGGACGACGTGTTCGTTCACCACACAGGGGGCAGCCGCGAAGAGGGAGGGGAATACCGTGAAGTCGCCCGACTCCGCAGCACGGCTCGACGCCTCGAGTAGGTGGCCCGGCGCCGTCACCGGGTTCCTCCAGCAGGTGTTCGCCATCGCCGACGCGGAGGTGAGGAAGCTCCGCCGCGATCCGACCGAGGTCCTGACCCGTTCGGTGCAGCCGATCCTCTGGCTGCTCGTTTTCGGACAGGTCTTCGGCCACTCGCGCGCGATTCCGACGGGCGCCTTGAGCTATCTCGACTTCATGGCCCCCGGGGTGCTGGCGCAGAGCGTCCTGTTCACGGCCATCTTCTTCGGGATCGCCGTCATCTGGGAGCGGGACCTCGGCATCGTCCACAAGATGCTGGTGAGCCCCGCCTACCGCAGCGCGCTGGTGCTCGGCAAGGCCGCCTCGGCGGGCGTTCGCGGCCTGACCCAGACCGTCATCATCTACGGCATCACGCTCCTGCTGGGAATCCACGTCCGGCTGGAGGTTCTCCCGATGCTCGGCGTGCTGCTGGTGGTCCTGCTCGGGTCGGCGGTATTCTCGACGTTCTCCCTGGTCATCGCCTGCATCGTCAAGACGCGCGAACGCTTCATGGGCATCGGGCAGGTCCTGACGATGCCGCTGTTCTTCGCGAGCAACGCGATCTACCCGATCGCGATGATGCCCGGCTGGCTTCGGATCATCGCGCGCGCGAACCCGCTCACCTATCTCGTGGACGCGCTTCGGGCGCTGATGGTCCGAGGCGGCGAGAGCGCATTCGGACTCGGCGCCGATGTCGCGGTCCAGCTCGTGGCGCTCGTCGTCCTCGTCGCGATCGCCGGCCGGCTGTATCCTTCGGTCGCTCGGTAGACTGCACCGGTCACGCCCTCGGGGCGCGCGCAGCCGTGATCTCACCCGAGCGCAGGAGTTGCGCCAGCCGTACCCGGTGGTAGCGCTGCAGCAACACGGGGTACAGGTTGGTGGGCACGTCGAGCACCGCGAGCCAGGCCGCCTGTCCCGGCTCGCCGCGCACGAGCGCCACAGGCGCGAGGGCCAGCACGATCAGGAACGCCACGCCGTGCCCTGCCTCGGCGGTCCGTGCCTCGTGTTCGATCCGTTCCGGGTCGCCGCTGTGCCACGCCGCCGGCAGGGCGTGGTTGAACAGCGACAGCGGGCCGCGACGCACCAGCGAACGGAACACTTCCACGCCGAGCGCGCGGTAGAGCCGGCCGCTCAACTCCCACGCGCGCAGCTCGAAATACTCGTCGAACCGCGGCAGGCCCCGCATCGGGAGCACGAACGACGACCACGTGACGACGGTGAGGTTCGCGAGCGCGGCGGTCACGAACGCAGCGCTCCCCGTCGAACTCACGAGCAGGGCCACCACCGCGGCGAGCGCGAGGCTCGCGAAGGCGAAGAGAACGTGTCGCATGGCTCCCCACGGTCGCAAGGTCGTGCGCGACTCGTCGCGTGAGTCTGCGCCCCGCAGCACCGTGATTCAAACCGGCCGACCCGGGCTCCGCCGGCCGCAAACGGTCAGTCGGGGCTCCATCCCAGCGCGCGCTGCAGCCCGCGACGTCCGGCGGCGGTGACGAGCAGGGACCGTTCACCCCGCACTCGACGAATCCAGTCGCGTTCGATGAGATGTGCGGCCAGCGCCGCCCCGAGCGAGCCACCGAGATGCTCGCGTCGCTCCGTCCAGTCGATGCAGCTGCGAAGCATCGGGCGCCGTCCGTGTTCGAGCGAGGTGATCTCGATCCCGAAGCGTTCGAACCATTGCCGGCCCGCGGGCGGGAGCGCGTAGGCTCCGCCGCGCATCGTGAGCAGTCGTCGCTCCACCAGCGCATCGCTCACCGCCACTCCGAGGCCCCCTGCGAGATGGTCGTAGCAGAGCCGTGCGCGCCGAAGGGCCGGAACGGGTGCGGCCGCCTCGTCGCTCGCGACGTGCGGCGTCAACACCAGCGCCAGCGCCTCCACTGCGAGCGCGACTTGGGCGCTCGCGAGCCGGTAATACCGATGCCGCCCGCGCGGCTCCACGCGCAGCAGCCCACCCGCGACGAGTCGGGACAGGTGCGAGCTGGCCGTGGCCGGCGTCACACCGGCGATTCGCGCCAACTCGCCCGCCGGCCTCGCGCTCCCATCCCACAGCGCGGTCACCATCCCGGCGCGTCCCGGCTCGCCGAGCAGGGCTGCGACTTCGGCCAGTCGATGCCTCGAGAACATGACCGAAGTATAGCGGCCCCGCCCCGGGGAAGCTTCGACCGGCGTCGAATCGATCCCGGCCGCCGGCGTGCCAGTGTCTGCGCCCGGGGGGCGTCGCACGATCTCCCCCGGCGCACACCCACACGAAACGAGAGGCCCGCATGAGCATCACCGTGTTCATCCGCTACCGGATCGACCCCTTCCAGCAGGATGCGTTCGAGGCCTATGCGCGCCGGTGGCTGGAGATCATCCCGCGCTGCGGCGGCGACGTGGTCGGCTATTGGATGCCGCACGAAGGCACGAACCACGTGGCGTACGGGCTCGTCTCGTTCGAGAGCCTCGCCGCCTACGAGGCCTACCGCGCCCGCCTCCGCGCCGACGACC
>CAYSWZ010000179.1:0-11569 GCA_964434945.1 uncultured bacterium
GCACAGGTCGACGTCGAGGTCGGGGCAGTCGCGGCGCTGCGGGTGGAGGAAGCGCTCGAAGCAGAGTCCGTTCCGCACCGGGTCCACGCTGGTCACGCCGAGCGCGTACGACACGATCGAGCTGGCGCCCGAGCCGCGGCCCACGGTGGGGATGCCGCGCTCGCGCGCGAAGCCCACGATGCTCGCGACGAGCAGGAAGTAGTCGGTGAAGCCCATGCGCTCGATGAGCTCCAACTCGCTCGCGAGTCGAGCGCGCGCCTCGGCGCGCGCGGCATTGCTCGCCCGCATGGCGCCCCCAGCCGGATAGCGGCGTGCCAACCCCGCCGAGGCCAGCTCGCGCAAACGCTGCGGACCCGTGACGCCCACCGGCAGCGGCGCGCGCGGGAATATCGGCGTACCCATCTCGAGCGTCAGGTGGCAGCGCGCCATGAGCGCGGCGTTGTTCTCGAGCAGCGGCTCCGCCTGCTCGGCGCAGCCCGCGCCGGCACACACCGCGCGCACGCGCTGCTCCCACTCCGCGGGCGAGCGGAGCCACGCCTCGCGCGAGCAGAACGCCGAGGCCGGCATCCGCTCGAGCAGCTCGCCGGCGCCCGCCGTGACCGCGGCGCGGTGCGTCTCGTGGTCGTCGGCGCGCAGCATCCACACGTCACCGGTCGCCACCGCGGGCACGCCGAGCCGCCAGCTTTCCGCCAGCCGCTCGCGCAGTCGCGGGCGTTCCGCCGCGATGCCGCGCACGCCCAGCCACAGCCCGCCGAAGCTCGCCGCACGGCCACCGGCGCGCGCCAGCCCGCGCGCGACCTCATCCGACGCACCCACCGCCGCCGGCACGCCCGCCGCCATCAGCGCGGTCGCAAGCCCGGTCGACTCGACGATGACATGCAGTCCAGCGCGATGCTCGGCCACGCAGCGCACGAGGTCGAACGCGTCGTCCAGATGTCGTGCCGTGAGCACGCTGCACAGACCCGCCCACCCGCGCCGATCGAACGGGATGAGCAACACGCGTGCATCGCCGGCCAGCGCCGACACCTCCGCTCCGATCACCGGCGCGAGCCCCGCGCCCCTCGCGGCGTTCAGGAATCGCACCGCCAGGTACAGGTTGTTGCGATCCGTCAGCCCGAGCGCCGAGTACCCGAGTTCCGCCGCGCGCTCGCACAGCTCCTCAGGCGAGGCGACGCCCGCGAGGAGCGACCCGTGTGAACGAACGCGAAGTACAGTGAACGGTGACATGGCGTGACTCCGTCGTCGGGTCGAGTACGCGGGCGGGGCGAGGGGTAGTGCGAATGAGGGGTACGCTCGGGCCGGCCATCCATGGCCGTCCCTCCCTCTCTCGCGCTTAACGGCCTCCGCCAGGTCCCTGGCTCCGGCCTACGCGAGAGCCCCCTCATTCGCACCACCCCTCACCCCGCCCTCGGCTGGGCCGCCTGCGGAATCAGCCCTTCCCCGTGAAATGCGGATTCTCGATCAGGCCAAGTGCGTTCCCGTAGGGGTCGGTGACGAGCCCAACACGGATGCCGCCGCCGACGTCGCTCACGGCACTCAGCGGCTTGGCGCCCGCCTTCGTCACGCGCTTCCAGGCTTCGTCGGCGTTCTCGACGCCCCAGTAGGCGATGACACCGCGATTGCCCGGCTCGTGCACCGGTGCTTCCGCGGGCACGAGGCCCAGTTCGTAGCCGGCAATGTTGAAGCCGACGTAGAACGGTTCGGCGAAATACGGTTCGACGCCGAACACGTTCGCGTACCAGGCCTTCGCGGCCGTGATATCGGGCACGGGATAGATGGCGGTCATGAGCGCCCTGGCGAGTGCGGGCATGGCAGGCCTTTCGGGAGCGGCGGGTGGCGGGTTCACTGGGTGAGCGACGGGGTGCGGAGGACGAAGCCGTAGCGGTCCTCGTTCACGCGGCCCTTCAAGTGTAGCGCGCGCCCGGACACGACGGCGCCGTGGCCGTAGTCGCCGCGCACGCGGTCGAGCGCCTCGCACAGCGCCGCGCGCCGGCCGGCCTCGCGCTCGTCGAACAATGCTCCCTGCTCGGCCGCGCCGTGCGCGAAGTGGGAGAGCGTGAGCCCGATGGCGTGCAGCGACACGCGGCGCGTGTAGAGCCGCTCGTGGAGCGCGAGCGCCAGTTCGAGCACGACCGGGTCCACCGCGGACGCCTGCTTCAGCGAGCGCGCCTGCTCGGCCGACTCGCCATCGCTGTAGCGCAACCGCACGCTCACCGTGCGCGCGGTGAGCGACAGCTCGCGCGCGGCGCGGCAGGCGCGGCCGGTCAAGTATTCGAGCATGCCTTCTATTTCACGGCGGTCAGCTGTGTCGTTGTCAAACGACGTCTCGCGCGAGATCGAGAGCGGCACCTCGCGCGCCACCACCGGCGCCGTGTCGCGGCCGCGGCAGCGCTCGAACAGCAGCCGGCCGGGCGCGCCGAACAGCGCCTCGAGCGTGCCGATCGGCAGCACGCGCAGCTCGCCGATCGTGCGGAGGTTCATGCCGCGGAGCGTCTTTGCGTGCGCGTGGCCGACGCCCGCCAGCTGCTCGATCGGGCGCGCCACCAGGAACGCCTCGGCCTCGTGCGCGTGGATGCGCGAGAGGCCGTCGGGCTTCTTCGTCTTCCCGATGAGTTTCGCGAGCATGCGGTTGGGCCCGATGCCGCACGTCACCGTGAGCCCGGTGTCTCCGAGAATGGCGCGCTTCAGGCGCGCCGCTGCGGCGACGAAATCCCCGTGCACGCGCTCGGTGCCGGTGAGTTCGAGGTACGCCTCGTCGAGATAGGTCTCGACGTCGGGCGACAGCTCGCGGCAGCGGTCGAACAGCCGCTCGGCGTAGCAGCGGTACACCTGCGCGTGGCCCTCGAGGACGATGGCGCGCGGGCACAGGCGCTTGGCTTCGGAGAGCGTCATCCCGGCCTTGAGGCCGAAGCGCCGCGCCTCGTACGAGCACGACGCGATCACACCCGCGCCGACGATGACGGGCTTGCCCTTGAGGCGCGGGTCCCGCTGCTGCTCGATCGCGGCGAAGAACGCGTCGATGTCCACGTGCAGGACGGTGCGCTCGGGAGGGGAGCCTCCCGGGCGGCCCGCGCCGGCGGACCCGGCCATCCCCGCGATGCCGGCGCCGGACACGGGACCGCCCGTGCTGTCGGTGGTGTGTGTGCCCCCCGCGGTCTCCACCGCGGCGCACGACCCGGCGTCCACGGGTGCCGTGTGGTTCGTGACCGGGCGGGTCCGCGCCTCCTGCGTGGAGCCCGGCGCCGCGGCGGAGGTGGCGGGGGGCAGCCGTCGGGAGGACGGGTCGGCGATCCCGGTGGACGAGTCCGGATGCGTGGCGTTCGTCCCCTGCTTCAGCCTTCGAGCGTCACCGTGTCGAGCCACCACAAGAGATCGCCTCCCTGGAGCTGCAGCTGGTAGACGTCACCGTTCTCGTCGGTGACCGAGAAGTAGAAACGCGGGTGCTTCCCGGCGCGGTCCACCCAGCGGGCGTTGACGCGGGCGACGCGGTGTTCGCGTCCCCGGCGCCGGAACGCCACCGGAGTGACCGAGCCACCATGGAAGTCGGCGCGCACGGACACGGCTTCGTCGAGGGCTTCGCTGCGCATCTTTTGGAGTGCTGCTCGGGTGCTGCCGGGATGCTGCCGGGGTGCTGCCGGAACGAGCTCTGCGACTGGTTCCGGAACCAGTCCGGAAGCGCCTGGCGCGTGCGGGACGCGGCGCGCGGAGCCGCCTTCTGGCGAGGCCCGGCGCGGCCGCAGCCGCCATCCAAGCGCATGAGCACCTTACTGCACAAGTGTGCAGTAAGGCAAGGACGAAATGTGACGGACCCCCACGGGCCTGCGATGCTGCCGGACCCACGCTCTACATGGGTGGCCCCCGCCGTCCCGACACCAGCCCCGGAGGTCGCATGCCCCGCCCGTTCCCGCGCGCGTCCCGGATCCCGCTCGTGCTGTGTTCGTTCACGACGCTCGCGCTGCGCCTTTCCACGACGCTCGCGCTGTGCCTTTCCACGACGCTCGCGCTGCTCGCTCTCGTTGCCGTCGCCGTTCCGGCGGCCCGCGCCACGCCCGCCGCGCCGAGCGGCCCCGGGGCGCGCTTCGACGCCAACGGCACCACGATCTGGTACGAGGTGCGCGGCAGCGCCGGCGGGCGGCCGCTCGTCATGGTGAACGGCGGTCCCGGCTTCGATCACACGTACGTGCTGTGCTCCGACGCGTGGGACAAGCTGGCCGCCGCGCGGCGCGTGGTGTTCTACGACCAGCGCGGCACCGGCCGCTCGGCCGCACTCCGGAAGGGCCAGTCGTGCACGCTCGCCGACCAGGTCGCCGACCTGGAGGCGTTGCGCGTGCGGCTCGGCGCGCCGCAGATCGACCTGCTCGGTCACTCGTGGGGCGGCTACCTGGTGATGGCGTACTCCGTGCGCCACCCGGACCGCGTCGCGCACCTGATCATCTCCGACTCGGCCGCACCCAAGTGGACCGACACCGATTTCATCTTCAAGTACATCTTCCCCGAGACGGTGGACGCCCAGGCGCAGCTCGACTTCGCCGAAGCGCTCGGCGACACCGGTGCGGCGGCGGCGAGCATGCACAAGTATCTGGGCATGCTGTTCGTCTCGGCCGAGAAGCGCGACGACTTCCTGTCGCGCGCGAAGACCTACAAGTACACGCGCGCCGTGAACGAGGCACTCAACGCCGACCTCGGCAAGCTCGACATGACGCCGGAGCTGCCGTCGCTGCACATGCCCACGCTGGTGATCACCGGTCGCTACGACATCAACGTGGCGCCCAGCACCGCGTGGCGCATCCACAACGCCATCCCGGGCTCGGGCTGGGAGGTGTTCGAGAGCAGCGGCCACCTGCCGTATTTCGAGGAGCCGGAGAAGTTCGTGCGAGTGGTCGATGACTTCCTCGGCACGCCATGAACCGCATGCCGTGAAGCGCGCCGCGTGACGGGCCCGCCGTCCGTCCGCCGATCGGAGCCGATCCCGAGGAGGAACCCGTGACGCAGAAGCGCCCGCACATCTTCCGCTGGCTCACGCTGGCCGCACTGTTCGGTACGCTGGCGGCGGCCGCGCTCGTCCACGCCGACCCGGTCGTGCTCAAGACCACCGAGCTTGGCCACGGGCCGACGATCGTGTTCGTGCACAGCCTCGGCGGGGCCCGCAACGACTGGCTGCCCACCGCGCGCAAGCTGCTCGGCCGTTACCGCGTCGTCCTCGTGGACCTGCCCGGGCACGGCGACAGCCCGCTGCCGGATCCGTTCTCGTTCGCCGCGGTGGGCGAGGCGCTGGACGCCGTGCTGGCGAAGCAGAACCCCGACAGCACGATCGTCGTCGGCCACCAGTTCGGTGGCCGCGCGGTGCTCTCGGCGCTTGCCGCGCACCCGGGACGCGTGCGGGGAGTGGTGCTGCTCGACGTGCCGGTCGGGCTGCCGCTCGCGATCAACGATCAGGACAAGAAGCAGTTCCTCGACTTCATGGACACCCAGTTCGAGACCGTCGAGAAGATGATGTTCTCGAAGCTCGGCCGCGACACCACGCAGAGCGCCGCCATCTTCGCGATGTTCTCGCAGACGCAGCCGGCCACGGTGAAGGCGTTCGTGCGCGAGGGCTTCTACAGCGATGGCAACAAGGACGCTAAGGCGGTCAAGGTCCCGATGCAGTTGATGGCGACGAGCCGCATGTGGAAGCCCAACATGACCTCGGGCGCCGTACTGAAGGCGCTCGGCTGGGAGGACACGACCGCGGCGGTTCTGCGCCTGCCCGACTCGGGCTACTGGGCGATGAAGGACCAGCCCGACTCGCTGTCCGCCATCATCAGCCAGTTCGCGGCAGCGAGGTTCGCGGCAGCGAAGAAGTAGCGCCCGGGGGGGGCACGGCCCGTGATCCGCCGCCCGCCGGCCCGCGTTCCGCCCGCAAGTTCCGGGCATTCCGTGCCGATGACACAGGGGTCCTCTCCAGGACCCTTCCGGGAGACCCCCTGTGTTCCGACGTTTCGCCCTCGTGGCCGCCTCGGCCACGGTCGTCCTCGTCATGCTGCACGCCGCCCCCACGCCGCCGCCGTCCTCGGTCACGGTGGGCGCCATGGGCCACGGGCCCACGATCGTCCTCGTGCACGGGCTCGGCTCGGATGCCCGGCACTGGCTGCCGATGGCGCGCGACCTCGCGCGCGATCATCGCGTGGTGCTGGTGGAACTGCCCGGGCACGGGCTCGCGCCCATGGCCACGCCGTTCACGCTCGAACAGGCCACGCTGGCTCTCGACCGGGCGCTCGCGGAGCAGTCGCGCGACCCGGTCGTGCTCGTGGGGCACTCGGTGGGCGGGCTCGTGGCGGCGGCTGAGGCGCTCCACTCACCGACGCGCGTCAAGGCCCTGGTGCTGGTGGAGTCCGCACTCGCGCCGCAGATGAGCAAGGTCGAGGGGGACTCGCTGCTGGCGATGTTCGACCGCGACTGGGAGGGCACGCTGCACACCGTTTACATGAGCTTCGGCCGCGACTCGGCGCAGGGCGAAGCCCTGTGGGCCGACGCATCGCAGGTCGAGCGCGCCAACATGCGGGCGTGGATCCCGGTCGCGCTCACCACCGACCTGAGCGGCGAGGCCGCCGCACTCCGGATGCCGGTGCTGGCGGTGCTGTCGCCGCGCTCGTGGGAGGCCGGCGAGCCGCTCGCACACGCGAGCCAGGCGCTCGGGCTCGCGCGCATCCCGCGACTGCGCATCGTGCGCATCGACGACTGCGGGCATTTCGTCATGATCGACCAGCCGCGCGCGCTGTCGGATGCCATCCGCCGGTTCGCAGCGGCTGGCGACAGTGCGCTGGTCCTTCGCTGACCGCACCGGACCGCGCGACTACGGGAACGTCAGCGCGCCACCCGCCTTGCCGCTCAGCCGCGCCTTCATGCCCGCCCGGCTCACCCACCGGACCATCTGCTGCGCGCCCTCGAAGCCTTCCATCCGGTCGATCGTCGCACCGTCCGCGCCGACGATCAGCAGCGTCGGGAATGCCGTCACGTGGTGCGCGCGCTGGAGCGAGTCCACCAGCGCCGGGTTGTGACCGTCCTCCTGCTGCCGGTCCACGACGTGCACGGGCACCACGAACTGGGCGATGGTGTTGCTCATCTTCTCGTCGCCGAACACGTCGTTCTGCATCCGCTGGCACGGTCCGCACCACTCGGCGCTGAAGTCGTAGAGGATCGGCTTGCCGCTCGCGTGCGCGAGCGCCGGCGCCTCCCCGGCGGGCACCCACGCCATCAGGTCCGGGCGCTTCGGCGGGTGCTTCTCCTCGTGGACGCCGGTCGCCACGCGCGCCACGAGCAGCGCGCCGGCCAGGATCCAGAGCCACGCCGGATCCCGGCGGGTCGGGCGGGCGGCCGGGCCCGCGGGCGCGTCCGGGCGCACCGGATCAGCCGGCGGCATAGGAGAGCTCCCTCCGGTTCAATCGCGCGACGCCCACCGCCAGCGCCAGCGTGATGCTGGACGCCCACGACGCGAGCGCGAACCACGACACCGGCGTGTGCTGCAGGAGCCACGCGAACGACAGCTGCGGCGAAAGCACGCCCTGCAGCTCGCTCGACGCGCGCTGGAGCCACGCCCAGTGCTCGAACTGGCCCACGGCCACCAGCATCTGCAGCAGGATGAGCGACAGGAAATAGAGCCCCACGTCGCCCAGCCCGCCCGCGAGCGTCGACAGCATGATCATGATGGCGGAGTTCCCGGCCGCCGTCGCCGTGCTCTCGAGTGTCATTCTCAAGAGCTCGCCCGCGGCGGGCGGCTGGCCGCGCAGCATGAGCGCCAGCGTGCCGAGCGCGAACATGAGGAGCGTGAGCCCGAGCGAACCGATCAGCGCGCCGAGCCAGCGGTTGAAGAGATAGCCGGGCCGCGTCACCGGGCGCACGAGCAGCAACTGGAGCGTTCCCGAAGACACGTCCTGGCCGATGGCGCCGGCGGCGAAGATGAGCGCCAGCGGCCCGGCGATGCCGCTCAACATCGAGAGCGACCCCATGATCGCGACGCCGCCGAGCGGGAACAGCGTCGAGAGGACGATCAGGCCGAGCCGTATCGGGCTCGTGAACCGCTGGCGCAGGAACGCCACGATCAGCGTGCGGTTCACGCGCCGGCTCCGCTGAAAGGATTCGCCGCGGCGGCCGGCGCCGGCGCGCCGGTGAAGAGCCGCTCGAGCCGGCCCTCCTCCGGGCTCGCCTCGATCACCGCCACCCCGCCGTTCACGAGTGCGCTCAGCAGCCGCGTGGCGCCGGCGTCATCCGCCACGCCGAAGCGCGCATCGGGCGCGGACCAGCCGCGGAACGTCGCACCCGCGCCCGCCGCCAGCGCCGACAGGCGTTCGGCCGGCACCGGCGCCTGTTCGGTCGACAGGCGCACGCGGAGCACGCGGGCGTGCGATGCGCCGGCCCGCATCGTCTCCATGGCCTCGACCTTGCCCTGCTTCACGAACACCACGCGATGGCAGACGCGCTCCACCTCGGCCAACTGATGCGAGTTGATGAGCACGGTCGCGCCGCTGGAGGAGAGGTTCGTGAGGATCTCCCGGAAGACCACGACGCCGGCCGGATCGACGCCCGAGATGGGCTCGTCCAGGTAGAGGAAGCGCGGGTTGCCGATGAGAGCTTGCGCGAGCGCGAGCCGCTGCAGCATGCCGCGCGAGTAACGTCCGACGCGGCGCGCGGCCGCCTCGCGGTCGAGTCCGACCCGGTCCAGGAGGAGCGTGCAGTCGTGCTGGCGGGCTTCCTGCCCCAGTCCCGCCAGCGCGTGGTGGTAGTGCAGGAACTGCATGCCGCTCATCCAGCGGTCGAGCACGAGACGCTCCGGCAGGTAGCCGGTGACGGCGCGCACCGAGAGATCATCCACCGCGCGGCCGTCCACTCGGATGCGCCCCGAGTCCGGCCGGAGGAACCCCAGCAGGCAGCCGAGCAGCGTGGTCTTGCCGGCCCCGTTGGGGCCGATGATGCCGACGGTCTCGCCCGGCTCGATGGCGAGCGACACGCCCGAGAGCGCGGTGACGCGCCCGCCGATGCCACCCATCCCCCTGCTGTAGCTCTTGACCAGGTCCTCGATGACGATCGCTGGCAATGGCACGTCCTCTGATGTGGGGCGGGTGATGCGGGGCGGGTGGACCGTGGACTACGTGGCCGCGCGCTGCCGGGTTGCAGGCCCGCTCAGCGCTTCAACTCGTCCTTGTACACCCTGCCACCCTTCATGACCCACTTCACGCGCTCGAGTTCTGTGATGTCCTTCAACGGGTCGCCGCTCACCGCCACCATGTCGGCGAACGAGCCCCGAGCGACGACGCCGACCTTGCCGGACCAGCCCATCAGCTCCGCCGCCGAGGTGGTGGCCGTGCCGATCGCCTGCATGGGCGACATGCCGAGGTCGGTGTAGATCTTGAACTCCTTCACCTGCGTGCCGTGCGGGAATACGCCGGCATCGGTGCCGAACGCGATCTTGACGCCATATTTCATGGCGGTCTTGAACGCCTCGTGCATGTGACCGCGCACCTCGCGCGCCTTGGCGAGGCTGCCGTCGGAGATGTGCAGCGGATTGCCCTCGGCGAGGATCGGCTCGATGACGTAGAGCGTCGGCACGTACCAGGTGCCGTGCTTCTTCAGCACCGCCGCGGCCTCGGCATCCATGTAGGTGCCGTGCTCGATCGAGCGCACGCCCGCCTCGCTCGCCCAGATCATGCCTTCCTTGCCGTGGCAGTGGGCGGCGACGAACCGGCCGAGACGGTTCGCCTCGTCCACCGCGGCCCGCATCTCGTCCCGGGTGTAGCCGGTGTGCTGCGGGTCGTCGTTCGCCGACAGCACGCCGCCCGTGGCCAGAATTTTGATGACGTCGGCGCCCTGCTGGACGTCGAAACGGACCTTCTTCCGCACCTCGTCGACGCCGTCGGCGACGCCGGACTCGAGATCGTTGCACCAGTGATAGTCCACCTCGTTCGTGGGGTCGCCGTGGCCGCCGGTCATGGACAGCGCCCACGTGGCCACCTGCATGCGCGGTCCCACGATCTCGCCTTCGCGGATGGCGTTCCGGAGCGATACGTCCACCAGCTCGTGGCCGCCCACGTCGCGGCAGGTGGTGAAGCCGGCCATGAGCGTGTTGCGCACGTTGTTGACGCCGGTGATGGCGGCGCGTGCGGCCGGGCTCTTCAGGCCCTCGATCTGGCGGATTCCGACGCGGGCCGAGAGGTGCGTGTGGCAGTCGATGAGCCCCGGCAGCAGCGTGGCGTCGCCAAGGTCGGTGACGGCGAGGCCGGCGGGAGCGGTCGTGAGCACCGATTCCACCGTGTCCCCCGACACCACCACCCACACCGGTCCGCGCACATTGCCCGCGCGCACATCCACGAAGTGCGCGGCACGCACGGCGAAGCGCTCTGCGCGCGCGGGAGCGGGGGTGAGCGAGGTGGCGATGAGGGCGAGCGTCGCCACGGCAGCGGCCAGGGGGAGCGGGCGCATGGGATCCTCCGGAGGGGGCGGCAGCGGGAGCGGGCAGTGTGCCGGAGCCGGTGGGGCCGCCACAAGCCGGTTGCGGGGGCGTCGCCGGGGGCGTGGCCGGCGTTTTCGCCCCCGGGCAACAGCCCTGTCACATGCCGGTGACACGGTCGGGGCTAACGTGGCTCATGCAAGGGGATGCGAAGTCGCCATCCGGCGGAGGGCTGAAACGGTCGGCAGACCGGGCCCCTCGCCGGCGAAGACAACGGCGGATGTGCTCCCCGTTCCCATATCGCGACAAGCTGGTGCGCGAGCGCCGTCACCAGGCTCGAAAGCC
The DNA here is from genome assembly GCA_964434945.1 of uncultured bacterium. GTDB lineage: Bacteria > Eisenbacteria > RBG-16-71-46 > RBG-16-71-46 > RBG-16-71-46 > JAIOPA01. The sequence goes on from CAYSWZ010000179.1 coordinate 10,766, forward strand.
ACGGCCTCGTCGGCCAAGCCTGCCGCAGGCAACGCCGGGTCCCGCCGTCCGGGCGGATCTCGGCGATTTGCCATTTGTGGCGGAAGGCTGCCCGGTGCAGCCGAGCGGCCGCGTCCAGAGACGACCTCGGCGCGCGGCATGAGAAAGCCCTCGCGGCTCACGTTCGCGAGGGCTGCGTGCTACGTGGTACCGGACACCGGTTCGGGATCGGGCTCCGGTTCAGGCTCCGAAAACGAGCGCGTCGAGCGGTTCCGTGGCCGGCGCCGTGCGACCGCGATCGAGTCCGACGTCGGGCCGGGCGGCTTTCAGGTGCAGGACGAAATGCCGGTAGTGGTGCACCATCTCGCGGAGCGCGAGCCACAGGAGTTCGCCGCGCCGGGCCTGGCGCCACGGCGTGAGCGCGGTGGGCGCTTCCATGACCTCGCCCCAGCGCGAGGCGGGCAGGATCATGAGTGCCGCGGACGCTCCCATGGCCGCGGTCTCCAGTTCCAGCAGGATTCCCCCGCGCGTGAGGGACCTGGCCGGCGTATTGGGCGCGATCCGCCCGTAGCTGATCTCCTCGATGCCCCTGACGTGCGCCACGAATTCGCCCGCCAGCTCGCGGGCCGTCCGCAGGCACCCTGGATCGCGCTCCTCGAAACGCTCCGCCGGGAACGCCCGCAACACGCGCACGATCCGCTTCACCTCGTGCTCCAGCACCTCGGTGTAGGCCTGCCGTTCGGAATGCAGCTCGATTTTCACGGTGCCTCCTCCGCGTACCACCCCGCGCGGTCGCTGGGCGGGCCGGAAGGTGAGGTTCCGGCG
>CAYSWZ010000180.1:0-4444 GCA_964434945.1 uncultured bacterium
GGCAAGTGGTGCCTGGGCGTGTGCCGGCACTGGGCGAACGAGCGCGCGCAGTGGGGCAAGCCGGTCGGCAGGCACGAGGCCGTGGCGCACATGCTCGCGCGCATGGCCGCCGACACGTACGCGATGGAGGCGGTGGCGGACCTGGGCTGCCTGCTCGCGGACAAGGGCAAGAGCGACATCCGGCTCGAGGCGGCACTCGGCAAGCTGTGGAACACCGACGTGGGCTGGGCGCTGTGCGACGACGCCATGCAGATCCGCGGCGGCCGCGGCTACGAGACCGCGCCGAGCCTCGCCTCGCGCGGGGAGCCGGCGATCCCGCTCGAGCGCGCGTTGCGCGACGTGCGCATCAACCGCATCTTCGAGGGCTCGAACCAGGTCATGCGGCTGTTCATCGCGCGCGAGGCGCTGGACCTGCACCTCAAGGTCGCGGGCGACGTGGTGATGCCGAACGTGCCGCTCGGGAAGCGGCTCGCGGGCCTCGTGCGCGCGGGCGTGTTCTACGCCGGCTGGTACCCGAGCCGCTGGCTCGGCTGGGGGCACTGGCCGCAGTACGGCGAGTTCGGTCCGCTCGCGGGCCATCTCCAGTGGGTGGAGCGCACGTCGCGCCGGCTCGCGCGGCAGCTCTTCCACCTCATGGTACTCAACGGCCCGGCGCTGGAGCGGAAGCAGGGCCTGCTCTTCCGCGCGGTGGATGTCGGCGCCGAGTTGTTCGCAATGGCGGCGACGATCGTCCGCGCGGAGCGGGACGTGAAGCGCGGCATCGGAGCCGGCTCCCCGCGCGAGCTGGCGGACGCGTTCTGCCGCGCGTCGCGCCGCCGCGTCGAGGCACTGTTCGCGGGCATCGCGTCCAACGACGACCCGTTCAACTACAGCACCGCCCGCGCCATGCTCGAAGGCCGCTACACCTGGCTGGAGGAGGGAGTGGTGCACGCGCCGACCGAGGCGGCCCCCGCCGAGCCGGAGCGGAGCGTGGTCGCGGCGAGGTAGCCGAACGGGGTGGAACGCGCGCGGAAGCGGGCGGGGCCCTCGGGCTTCGCCCGCTGCCGCGTGAGTCCCGACCGCCGCGCAATCCCGGTCGCTACCAGCCCGCCTTCCCGCCGACCTTGTAGGTCGAGAAGTGCCAGAGTGGCGCGGTGAGCGTGCGGCCGAGGAGGTTGAGCTGGACGTTCAGCACGGCATCCCAGCGCTGCGCCGTCGGGTTCCACCACCAGATCGTCTGCAGGCTCAAGAGCTGCGGGTCCATGTCCGAGCAGTCGGCGACGAGGAGTACCGGGACCAGGAAGCCGTTCGCGGAAGCCGGGCTCACCTCGAGTTCCACGACGCGCTTATCGAGGCGGGGCTGGCGGACGGTGACGAGCGCGCGCTGGCGGAGCGCGCCCGGCGGAACCACGACGCGGAACTGGCCGGCCGACACCGTGCCGCCGAGCACCGGGATCAACCACCGGCTGCTCTCCGCCCCTGCCGGCTGCACCGTGGGGTCGGGACCGGTCGTGGGCGTGATCGTGGGCGGTGAGTCCGGACCTGGCTCGGGACTCATGCTCGCTGCTCCCGCCGGCTGCCGCGCGGTCATCGGCGCGGTGGGGGACTGCGAGCAGCCCGCGAGCGTGGCGAACGCGAACGCGAGGAGGCCTGCGAAGAACAGCATTCGTGAGGCGAGTGGCTGGTGACGCATGGTGCCCTCGGGGAGTGCTTCTGGGTGGTCGTCGGATCGGCCGACGCGGAGCGCCTGCACTCGTGCTTCACCGCAACCGTGGTGCCACGCGTGCCCGGAGTGCGGCGTGCGATGTGCGCGTCGGCCGCGCGCGGCGGGGGGCTGGCGCACAACAGGTTCGGATGCCGAGACGCCATCCGCACGGGTGTCGATTGCAGGCCGGGAGGACTCGGCGGCGCGGGACCGGGAGCGATCGCCCAGGCGTCGGGTGGGAACCCCCGCCGCGGGCGGGGCGGGGAGGTGCGGGATGGTGCGGGGTGGTGCGAAGTCCGGGTCGCCTGCGGGCCCCGGACGTCGTCAGCGGACGACCTCCAGCACGGCCACCCCGTCACCCGGCGCAGGGCGCGCGGCGTAGACGAGACGTACGCGGCGTTCCCGCGCGAGCGCGTTCGTGTCGAGGAGCGGCGCGAGCTGCGGGCGGAGCGAGCGGACCACGTACTCCTCGAGCACGAGATGCGTTGCGCCGCTCGCACGCGCGTATGCGAGGAGCGTGTCGAGCGGCTCATCGGGGAGCTGGACGTGTCGCCGCCGGCCGAAGAACGCCACGTAGCTCTTTCGATCCATGATCACCGCGTCCGCTCGCGTGTTGGCCGCGAGCCACGCGCCCGCGCCGCGCATCACGCTCACCGGGCCGTCGTCGAACGCGAGCGCGAGCCGGCCGGCCGGGCCCCACCACACGAGCACCAGGCCAGCGAGTGCGACGCGCGGCCCCCACGTGCTCCACGCGTGCCGGCGCGAGGGCGCCGCTCGGCGCGGGCCGCGCGCCGCGAACACGAGCGGCAGGAGGAGCGCGGGGAGCGCGAGCTGCGCGAAGCGCAGGTCGGCGGGAGCGGCGAGGAGCGGGTAGACGAACGGCAGCGCTCCAAAGGCGAGCCACGGCCCTCGCCCCTCCGCGAGCCAGATCCCGGCGAGCGAGAGGAGGAGCCAGGGCCACGACCAGGCCTCGAGCACGCGTCGCGCCTGCGCGAGCCAGCGGCCGGGATAGGCGCGCAGGATCGCGACGCCGTCTCGCGAGAGGCGGGCGCCGAGGCCGACGGTGTCGGCGAACGCGGTGGTGTCCGACAGTCGCCACTCCGCGGAGCGTCCGCTCTCCGCCGGCGCGTGAACGAGCACCGTCTTCGGCGTGAGCGACCAGTAGCCCTGCTCGACACGGAGGAGCGCGGCGTAGGGAAGCGCCACGCACGCCGCGATGGCGAGCGCGAGCCACCGTTCCCGCGCGCGGAGCGGCGCCAGCAGCACCGCGAGCGGGGCGAGCACCGCGGCCTCGGGGCGCACCCACCACGCGGCGCCGAACAGCGCTCCGCCCGCGCGCGCGCGCCCGGCATCGAGCTGCACCACCGCGCCGAACGCGAGTGCCAGGAACGTCGCCTCGGTCATGACCGCCGTGCCGTAGACCGCGAGCAGCGGGTGGAGTGCGGCGATCAACGCCAGCACGAACGCGTCCGCGGGCGGGAGCCGCCGGCGGCCGAGCTGCCAGGCGAGCCCCACCAGTGCGAGCGACGCGACGAGCGAGACCGCGCGGCCCGGGAGCTCCCGCCCCGGCAGGACACGCGAGGCGAGCGCGACGAGAATCGGGTAGCCGTGGTGCGCCGGCGCCGGCGCCCGGCGCCCGGCGAGGAGGTCCTCCGCCATCCGGACGTAGAGCGGAGAGTCCATGGTGAGGCCGCTGTTCGCCCGCATCAGCCAGAGCCGTAGGGCGAGTGCCACGATCATCGCGAGGAGCGGGAGGAGCCGGTCCAGCGGCGCGCGGCGCGGTGCGGGCGGGTGCCGGGAGGCGAGGGCCATGTCGCGGCAGCCTAACGGCTTCGGGGCCGGCTCGCACCCAACGCCTGAGCCGGACGTGACAACCCGGTCTGTCCCATTGCCCCCGGCCGCGGGCTGCGGCACAATGCCGCGCAGCCTGCCAGGGAGGCGGGCAGTGGGCGCGGTCTCCCCGGCCGTCACAGCCCACGGTACGGCCGCGGTGCGGCCGCTCCGCCCACGGAACCGGGGTCGCAGGTACATCCTCCTCCCGTGCCCACTTCCGCTTCCTCACTTTCGGCCAAGCGCCAACGTCAGATCCTCGCCGTGTTGCTGGCCGCGTTCGCGCTGCTCGCCGCGGCCAGCGTCGCCACGTTTCACCGGCCAGTGAATGGCGCGCCGCCCTGGCAGAGCCCCAACGCGTGCGGCCCGGTCGGCGCGGCGCTCGCCTGGGGCCTGGCGTGGGCGTTCGGCCATGCGGCGGCCCTGTTCGTGCCTGTGCTGGCCGCCGTGTGGGGGTGGAACCGCCTGCGCGACCGCCCGGTGATGCCGCTCCTCTTGAAGAGCGCGCTGGCGACGCTCCTGGTGTTCGAGGTGTGCGCGCTGCTCGGCCTGGGTGGGCTCGACCGCTGGAGCTGGAGCGGAGGCTGGGGACTTGCCGCCTCGCTCGCGCTCCACGCGTCGCTCGGCTCGGTGGGCTCCTGGGTGGTCGCGGGCTCGCTACTGCTGGCGAGCGCGCTGGCCGCGAGCGAACTCGGATTCCACTGGATCGGCGCGCTCATGCATGGCGCGGTCGTGCGGCCCGCCCAGGGGGCCGCGGCGGCGTACGGTTCGTGGCAGGAGACTCGCGCCGAGGCGCAGCGGCTGGCGGCGAAGCAGAAGGCCCGCGACGAGAAGGACGCGCGGCGCCGTCCGGCGAGAGCCGCGGTCGCGATTGCCGACGGGGACGAGGAGGACGACGCCGCGCCGCCGCCGCTGCCTCCCCGTATCAGC
>CAYSWZ010000181.1:0-2887 GCA_964434945.1 uncultured bacterium
CGCGCCACGTCCGACATGGACTTGATGCACTTCGTGCCCTCGCCCGGCGGCCTGCACATCTTCGCCGACCTGGCGCGACGCCACGCGGATCCCGCCTCGGTCGAACATCTGCGCGCGGCGGCCGATCGCTTCGCCGAGCTCCTGGATGCGGTGCCCGGCGGCCGGGCGTCGATCGACGCGGAGATCGCGGAGTCGTCCCGCGTCGCGCTGGAGAAGCGCGAGCACATCGCGAAGCAGGCGTCGTTCAAGAGCATGTCGTTCCTGCTCGGCCACTTCTGCGACGTGCTCACGACCTCCCTGTTCCTGGTCCCCTCCGCCAACGGCCGGCGCGTCGACGGCATCGAGGTGCACCGCCGGCTCGGGCTCCGGCGCATGCGGCCGAGCACGCCGCTGGCGCTCCTGAGCTTCTGGGGCGAGGCCAGGGACGCCATGAAGGAGAACGCGATCTCGTTCGAGTCGGTGGACGGCGAGACCGGGGCCTCGAACCCGACGGGCTTCCTGTTGCCCGAGTACAGCACGCAGCCGCTGCCCGATCTCGACGTCGTGCGCGACGGCGAGATGACCACGCTCGTGCTCGGCGCGAACTCGGCGGGCCAGGCGCCCACCCAGCTGACCTCGGCATTCCGCATCCGCAACGCCTGGGCGCTCGAACCCGAGGCACGCTTCCAGTCGCTCCGCGGCTACGTGCTGCACACGCCGTGTCGCGAGGTGGTGCGCGATGTCTACATCGCCGAATCGCTCTACACGGATGCCGCGCCCCAGGTCTCGTTCGTGCTGCCCGGGCCGCGCGTCGCCATGCGCCCGCCGCGCGCCGACGGCCACCGGCACTTCACCGAGGTGGATCTCACGAGCTCCATCGTCCAGCTGCCGCTCGGTCCCCAGCCGTACGACATGCCCGGCGTCGTCAACCACGCCGCCGTCGTCCGCCACGTGCTCGAGCGCACCGGGCACGGCATGACCCGGTTCCGGGGCTGGCGGTTCGCCATGACCTACCCGATCACGCTGATCGAGATGATCTGGTGGCTCATGCACCCGTCACTGGGCGACGACGAGCGCGAACCCGACGGGCGTGGCTGACGCGGCCCGGCTCGCCACATGGCTCAGCTGCCCGAGCCGGCGGCCGTCATAGAGGAAGTAGATGCGCAGCCGCCTGGGAATCGTCAGCGCCACGCGCCGGTGCGCGACCGGGGCGAGCAGATGTTCGTCGAGCCACAGACTCCACTCCGGCAACCGCCGCGTCTGACACGATGGGCAGAGCCCCCGCCCCTTGCAGCGGAAGCCGCCAGGACATCCGCGCGGCACGCGGCGCACCACACGCGCGCGAACTCGTGCTCCAACAATCCGCAGTCGAGGAACTTCCCCACCCCCTCCGCCACCACCGAACGCAACGGACCGTGCGTCGGCCCGTCGTGCTGTTCATGGACCCGGGACAGCGTCTCGAAGTGAACGGCGAGCAGCCGGTAGAGGGTGAGGCTTGCGGCCGGAGCGGGACCGTCAGACCCCCTGCGAACTCCTCGGCGTCCCCACCCGCGTGGCGCCCGCGATCCCGTATGGCAGGTGCAGCACGACGTCCCGACCGTGCGCCAGCACGCCGAGCGCCTTGCGCACGTGCTCCGGCGCGTCGAGCAGCGTGCCCCGTGCCTCGTCGCACGCCGATTGTGACACGCCGCAGCGCGCGCACGCCTCGAGCAGCGAGCGGCCGGCATCGAGCTCGGCGAGCGGCTGGTCGGTCCAGTCCTTTCGAAGGCCGGCGGCTTCCAGGCGCCGGCCCCAGTCGTCGGGCGTCAGCAGGTGCACGGGGCACGGCGCCAGCAGTTGCTCGAGCGCGAGCACCACGCGGTCCACGTCCGGGTCGCCGGTCGCCATGACGTCGCACACCGCGACGCGGCCACCGCGCCGCAGCACGCGCGCGATCTCGGCGGCCGCGCGTTCCGGCGAGCCGAACAGCCGCGCTGCGTGACGGCACGCGACGAGCTCGAACGACGCATCGCGGAACGGCAGCGCGCAGGCGTCGGCGGCCACGCGCGGCGGCACGAGGTGCGACGCACGCCGGGCTTCCGCCGCGGCCACGCGCAACATGGCGGGGGACAGGTCGCAGAGCACCGTGCGCTTCACGAACGGTCCCGCGGCGCGCGCCATCGCCCCCGGCCCGCTCCCGAGATCGAGGAGGGATTCGTCCGCCACGGGTTCCAGGCGCTCGAGCACGCGATCCCGCGTCCCGCCGCTCGCGAGCTCGGGCCACAGCGCGTACGAGGTCGCGCGCGCGTCGAACTCCTTCATGACACCGCTCGCCCGTGGCTCGCTCCTCACGCGCGGGCGCCGTTCGCGCGCGACCGCCGGCCGCTCACGCAAACGGCGCGCGCCCGGAGGACGCGCGCCGCACGCGGCACACTCGCTGCCTCGCGCGGGCTCATCCCCCGCCCGCCCCGACGGGCGCGCTGCCCTCGCGAAAGCTCGCCATGATCGCGTCCAGCACGCTCCTCGCCGGGCGCACCTGCTCCAGGGACAGCGCCGCGAGCGGCGCCTCCACGAGATTCATCTCGTCGTCGAACCGGCGGGCCTCGGGATTCACGTACAGGAGCCCGGTCACGAACTTCTCGTCGTCGCGGGCCTCGCGCAGCGTCTGCATGGCGCGGCCGGCGTCGGTCGGGTCGTAGTCCTCGGCGAGCTTCTTCAGGAACACGCGCGAGCCGTCGGGCATGGTCACCTCGCGCGTCGTGCCGGGTTCGTAATCGACCGTGATGTCCTCGTAGAAGGGGACGTAGTCGATGTCGTGCAGCGGCGCGTCGTGCTCCTTCACCGCGGCGTAGGACTTGGTCGAGCCCTCGTGGTCGGCGAACGTCACGCACGGACTGATCACGTCGAGCACCGCGGTTCCCGGATGCGC
>CAYSWZ010000182.1:0-25413 GCA_964434945.1 uncultured bacterium
CCGTTCGGCGTGGCGCTCATCGCCACGCTGTGGACCTACGACGGCTGGTACGCGCTCACGTTCTCCGCCGGCGAGGTGCGCGACCCGCGCCGCGACCTGCCGCGCGGGCTCGTCGCGGGCGTGCTGGTGGTGATCGCGGCCTACGCGCTCCTGAACGTCGTCTACCTGCGCGCGCTCCCGATCGCAGAACTCGGCGCCACGAGCCGCGTCGCCGAGGTCGCGACCCGGAGGCTGTTCGGCGACGCCGCCGCGCGCGCCATGACCGCGGCAGTGGCGGTGTCCGCATTCGGCTGCCTCGCGGCGACGATCCTCTACTCGTCGCGCGTCTACCAGCCCATGGCGGCGGACGGCGTGTTCTTCCGCGGCGTCGCGAGGATCCACCCGCGCTGGCGGACGCCGGTCGCGGCGCTGTGGCTCCAGAGCGCATGGGCGGCCGTGCTCGCGCTCACCGGCAGCTACGCCCAGCTCTTCACCTACGTCACGTTCGGCGGCGTGCTGTTCCACGTCGCCGCGGGCCTGGCGCTCTTCCGCCTGCGCGTCACCCGTCCGGATGCGGTGCGCCCCTACCGCGCGTGGGGCTGGCCGCTGGTGCCCGCGCTCTTCGTCCTCGGCATGGCGCTCCTCACGCTCAACACGCTGCAGTCGGCGCCACGCGAATCGCTGCTCGGGCTCGTCGCGATCGCGGCCGGGGTGCCGGCGTACGTGGCGTGGCGGCGGCAGACTCGGCGAAACGCCCGCGTATGAAATCGCGGCGCGCGGGGGACTCCGCGCGCCGCGAGCGGTCGCAGCCGAGGACGGGGTCAGGCCGCCTGCTTCAGCTCCTGGTCGTGCGGATCAGCGGTGCCGATCCGCGGCAGCTGCTGCTTCTTGTGGTATGCCACGGACTCCGCGTAGCCCCGCTCGAAGTCCTGTGCGGCGTGCGCGCGGTCGCACGGCCGCATCGGCTTCTTCGGACGATCGGCCAGCATCTTCTTCCACAGGTCGCCGAGCGCGAGATACGGCGCGGCAACGTGGAGCGAGCCTTCGGGGACGTCCACGAGCGTGGGTTCGAGCGTCGTGAACGTCGCGAGCGTCCCGTCCTCGTAGCGCGTCACGAACTCGGCCCAGAACCCCGCGCGCGGGTGGTCGTAGCACACGGCGTACGCGCACTCCGCCGGAAGGGCGAACAGCGCCAGCGTCAGTTCCGGCATCTGCCGCACCACGTACACACCCGCCTCGGCGAAGCCCGCGGCCGTGAGCACGCGGAACGCGGCCTCGCGCGGCTGCGGGTGGCGCCAGCGCGGCTCACCTACACGCACGAGGTCGATGTGCTCCGGTTGCTCGGTGAGCGCCTGCGTGCGGAGCCTGCCGCCGAGGAGGCGCACGCCGAGCGCGCGCAGGGCCGGCCACGCCAGCAGGAATGCCACCAGGCCGAGCGGCCAGAGCCAGATCGAGTCCACGCGGGCCTCCTTGACGAGGGTTCCGGACGAGTCACGCTGCACGTCCATTCTCGGCAGGCGCACCGGGCGGGTTGAGCCGAATCCCGCCGCGATCGGGGATCCGGCGGCGCCCGCGCGCCGTCGAAGCCGGGGCATCCAGCGGCGCCCGAATCTCGTGTGGCGGGTGAAGGTTCCGCTCCAATCCATTGTGAACACGCGCACAAACCGCCGGCCTCAACCTCGCTCGGAGAACCGGTCCGTGGCCGCGACGAGCGCGCGCGAGTTGGCGGCATCGAACGCGCTGTGCCCGGAGTCGGCGGTGAGCAGGAACTCGGCCTCCGGCCACGCCCGGTGCAGCGCCCACGCGCTCTCGGCCGGGCACACGACGTCGTAGCGGCCCTGGACGATCACGGCCGGGAGGTGGCGGATCCTCGGCACGTCGCGCAGCAGCTGGTCGTCCGCGTCCAGGAACCCGCGATGGACGAAGTAGTGCGCCTCGATGCGCGCGAACGCGAGCGCGAACTCGTCCTCTTCGTAATGGCCCTTGAGATCGGGATCCGGCAGCAGCTTGCTCGTGCCCCCCTCCCACCCGGCCCACAGGCGCGCCGCGGCCAGCCGCACCTCGCGGTCGGGACTCGTGAGCCGCGCGTGGTACGCGGCCACCATGTCGCCGCGCTCGGCGGCGGGGATGTGATCCCGGTACGGCTCCCACAGGTCCGGGAACAGCGCCGAGGCGCCGCGCTGGTAGAACCACTCGATCTCCTGCCGCCGCAGCAGGAAGATCCCGCGCAGCACGAGCTCGCTGACGCGCTCCGGGTGCCGCTCGGCGTAGGCGAGGGCGAGCGTGCTCCCCCAGCTTCCGCCGAAGACCTGCCAGCGCTCGATGCCGAGATGCACGCGCAGCCGCTCGATGTCCGCCACCAGGTCCCAGGTGGTGTTCTCCTCGAGCGAGGCGCTCGGCGTGCTCTTGCCGCAACCGCGCTGGTCGAACAGCACGACGCGATAGCGCTGCGGGTGGAAGAAGCGCCGCATGGCCGGCGACGACCCACCGCCCGGCCCGCCGTGCAGGAACACCACGGGCTTCCCGTCCGGGTTCCCCGACTGCTCGTACGCGATCTCGTGCAGCGCCGACACCTTGAGCCGACCGCTGTCATAGGGCTCAATCGCGGGATAGGCCCACGTGTGCGGATCCTTGAGCGGACTCTCCATGCCTGCCTCCGGGAGCGATGGGGGGCGGAACGTCGCAGCACGCGACACGATACGCCCCGGTGGCGGGCGCGCCACCGGGGCGGAAGGCCGTGCGATTCGCTACTTCAACATCATGACGATCCGCGAGTTGAGCACCCGGCCGTTCGAGGTGAACCGGGCGAAGTACATCCCGTTTCTCGGGGTGGAGCCGTCGTCGTTGACCGTCCAGGACGTCGTGTGCCAGCCCGCCGCCCGCTCGCCGCCCTCCAGCGTCGCCATGCGGCGCCCGGTCACGTCGTAGATGCTCACGTCCACGCGCGCCGCGCTCGGCAGGCCGTAACGGAAGCGCGCGATCCCGCTCGCCGGGTTCGCCCCCGCGACGCTGAACGCCACCTCGGCGGGCAGCGTCGGCGCCACCGAGACCGGCGTGCAGTCCACGGCATTCGGGCCGATGTCGAAGAACGGCTGGTTCGTGAGGTTGTTGAACGTGAGCGAGGCGATGTCCCAGCCGCTCGCGCCGACGCCGGCATCCGAGCCGATCCGGAACCGGATTCGCACGGTCTGGCCAGCGTAGGCGGTGCCCAGGTTCGCGTTCACCGTGGTGAGCGCCGGGTACCCGGGGCTCTGACCGGCGTAGGCGCCGCGGCCACCCAGCGGGTTCCCCGAACCGACGAACAGCGTGGCGGTGTAGCCCGGGATCAATACGCCGAGGCCGACGTCGTTCCACGTCGTTCCGTTGTCGTTGGAGATCTCCACGACGCCGCCGTCGTAGAAGTTCGAGGTGTCGCGCTCGAAGTCCCACGCGGTCTGGAACGAGAACGTGAAGTTGCCAGTGGCCGAAACGTTGAGCGGCGGCGAGGTGAGCGAGTGGTCGGCGATCTCGCCGACGTCGGGGCCGCGGAAGCGATGGTCGGTCGGGCCCACCTCGGCGGTGGCCCACTGCCCGTCGGCGGGCGGGGAGCCGGACGCGGTCCACGGCGGCGCCAGCGTCTCGACGTTCTCGGTCGTGGACGGGACCTCGTCGGTGTTGCCGTAGGCGTGGAGCGTCGAGGTGCGCGGCCCCGCGCTCGCGAGGCCCGGGTCGTTGTAGGTCGCGACGATGTCCAGGACCTCCGGCCCGGCCGCGCCGAGCAACTGGATCGGCAGGGTCACCGAGCCGCTCGCGAACGGAGCCAGGCTCGGGAACGGCATCGAGCTGCCGCCCGGGAAACTCACGTGCCCGTTCGAGCTCGACAGCGACAGCGTGGTCTGGGTGAGATTCGAGGACCCGGTGTTCTCGAGCGTGAACGTGACGTGCCCGACCTCGCCGTTGTCGAGATAGGCGTCGCCGTCGCAGTTGTGCACGTCCACGACGAGCGTCTTCGACAGCACGGCCAGGTCCCCGCCGGTCAGGTAGCTCTCGACCACGCCCGCGTTGTTTGCGTCGTAGCGGTTTGGAGCCACCGCTCCGACACCGGCTCCGCGCTTCGCGAATGCCGTCCAGAACGCGTGGAAGTCGTTCACGTCCATGGCGTACGCGGCGGCGAGCAGCGCATCCCGCGCCTCGAGCAGCGTGGGCGCGTTCGGCGTCAGCTTGTAGGCCGCGACCAGGACATCCTTCATGTGCTGCTGCGCCTGCGCGAACGTGAGCCGTCCGCTGTCGCGCAGCAGCGCCGAGTAACACTCCCACAGCATCGTGCACCACACCTCACCGGTGTTGTGCACCTCGGCATTGTTGACACCGGTCTGCCCGAACGCGGTCGGCGGCCCGACCGGCAGCGGGATCCCGTTCTCGATGTCGAGGAACGTGAGCGCGTTCTTCGTCATGTCCGCGGAGTACGGGACCCGGCGGATGCCGAAGTAGAACGCGTTGGACGTGCCGACCGAGGGGTCGAGCGCGTAGGCGGCGAGCGCGTACACGCCGTTCCAGTTCGCGTTCGCGGGCACGAGGATGTCTTCGGGACGCACGGTGAGCAGCATGGCGTGGAAGTCCGCCCAGCCCTCGCCGAGGCCGCCCGCCATGTTCGTGGACAGCCCGGCGGCGTTGCCGATCAGGCGGTTGCTGATGAAGTGCCCCCACTCGTGCGCCATGATCTGGTTGTCGATCGTGCCGTCGCGGCTGAGCGACGCCTGGCGCAGGAGCTGCAACGTCACCGTGTTGCCGGCGAGCGCCGCCTTGAGCGCGTTGGCGGTGGCGAGTGTCACGCTCATGACCGGGATCGTGACGCCGCCGCCGCTGCCGCCGAGGCCGGGCGGGGCCGTGTCGACGATGTTGTCGGCGATGATCACGCCGATCGCCCCGGCGCCCTGCGCGTTCTGGGCTTTCAGCAGGTACGAGCAGGTGCCGCGGTCGAGCATGACGATCTTGCCGGTGACCTGCGCCGCATTCGAGAGGCCGGAGCAGCCGTCCCCGGGGGGCGCGATGCCGTCAAGCCCCACGATCAGGGACCCGGTGACGTTGAAGCTCTGGGGCCCGAAGCCCGTGGCGATGCCCGCGTCATAGGTGCCCGCCACCCCCGCCGGCGCGCTGACGTTCAACTGCGCCACCCCGGCCGGGTTGAAGACGTACATCTGCATGCGGGCTGGGGCGCCGTCGGCCGGCGTGCTCATGTTGGCGTTGTTCGTGCCGCTGTAGTCCTGGCCCTCGGCGTGCATGGCGTCGCCGCCGAGTCCGCCGCGGCCGAAGTTGTTGGTCTGGCCGTTGCCCGCGGCCTCGTTGAAGCCCGAATCGTAGTACCAGTCGTGGAAGAAGTTGTCGTTGTAGAACATCTGGGTGACGGCCGCCATGCGCTGGTCGCTGCTCACGCCCGGCGCCTGGTTCAAGTCGTAGGCCCGGTCGAACGCGCCTGGCGAGGTGGCCGTGGGCCGGATGTCCCCCGCGCTGAAGCCGTCGGGCGCAACGATGTCGGCGTACGCGTCCACGTTGTTTCCCGTGGTCACGGTCGCCCCGGGCGGGAGCCACGGGTCGTTGGTCGAAATGGGTCCGTTCTGGAGCGTCACCAGGCTCGGGGCGGTGAACGACGGGGAGAAGAAATCGGGCAGGCCGGTCGGGTGCGGCGTGGGGCTCGTCCCCTGCGGGCCGTCGTCCGGCAGGTGCGCGCCCGAGGTCTGCGCCCAGACGCGGTAACTGAACGCGTCGAACGCCATCATGTCGTGACGGAAGAGCAGGTGGCCGTCCGTGGCGTCCACCACGTACATGTAGGCCTGGTCCGACGACATGATCTCCACGTACCAGGCCGGCACGAGCGCGTCCGGCAGGTGGAACAGCGTCTGCTTGACGCGCGCCGGCGCACCGGGCTGCAGTCCCGCCGGCAGGCCCGAGGCCGCCGCCGAAAGGTCGTACTCGAGGTAGCCCCCCTCGCCCGCCCGCGTGAAGCGGAGCTGCTGGCCGTTCGTGGGCCGGCCGGCGAAGTCGTCGAGCGCCAGTTCGAGCGCGCGGTCGGCCGGGAGCTTGAAGACGGGCGTGCCGGTGCGCGCCACGAGGTCACGGCTCGGGATGTAGCCCGAGACCGCGATCAGGTCGAGGTTGCGGTCCATGAGCACCTCGACCTCGTCGCGGAACACGTCGATCCCGTCCACCGACTGGTTGAAGGCGACGATGATGCCGCCGCGTCCCGTGTCGTGTACGTAGCGGAGCGGCGCCTCGGCGACGTCCGCGGACTGGAGCCGGTAGAAGCCGGACACCTCGCCCAGGTGGGCGCGCGCCGCCGCCTCTGCGCCCGACCGGCCGGCGGCACGCGCCGCGAATGGACCCGGGCCACCGCCGGCGCGGGTCGCCCACAGGAACGTGGGGACGTCGTAGCGGTCGTCGAAGCTGGACGGCGTGGCGCGTGCGACGAGGTTCGCGCTGGACCGGGTGCGAAGCGCCAGCGCGTGCGTTGCCGCCGCCGGATGGAGCCCCGCGGTGGCGTCGAGTTCCGGAAGCGGTCCGCCCGAGGCCACCGTCGTGGCGAGGGCGAGGGCGAGGATCGCGACGCCTGCGGCAAGGCTCCGGTGGCGGGAACTCATCGTGCGGCGCCCCCTTCTGGGACCGGTCGGGCGGCGGGCCTTCCGGCTGGGTGGAGTGCGTGGAGCGACGGGACAGGTCGTGTGGAAGACTAGCGGCTCCGCGACGGGCCAAACAACGGGGAAATGCACGGGGATACGCGGCTCCTGAACGCGGCGTCCGCACGACTCCGGGTGTTCGGGCGGGCGCGAACCCGTGCGCGGGAGTGCGTGATCCGATGGTACATTCCGCGGCCCTATGCTCAACTTCTTCGGCGTCGGCAAGCAGTACGGCAGCCAGGTCCTGTTCGTCGAGGCTTCCTTCCAGTTGAACGCCGGCGAGAAAGCCGGCCTGGTGGGCCCCAATGGCGCCGGCAAGACCACCGTGTTCCGCATGATCGTGGGCGAGGAAGCCCCCGACGAGGGCGAGGTCCTGTGCTCGAGGCGCATGTCGCTCGGTTACTACCGCCAGGACATCGGCGAGATGAGCGGCCGCCCGGTGCTCGACGAGGCGATCGCCGGTAGCGGCAACCTCGGGGAGCTGCACCACGAGCTCAAGGAGCTCGAGTCGGCCATGTCCGACCCCGAACGGGCCGCCGACATGGATCGCATCCTCGAGCGGTTCGGTCACGTGCAGGAGGACTACCAGCGCGGCGGCGGCTACGACCTCGAGGCGCGCGCGCGAGAGATTCTGCACGCGCTCGGCTTCGAACAGGAACAGGTGGACGGCGACGTGGGCGCGCTCTCGGGCGGCTGGAAGATGCGCGTGGGGCTCGCCCGCATCCTGCTCGGCCGGCCCGACCTGCTGCTCATGGACGAGCCCACGAACCACCTCGACATCGAGTCGATCCTGTGGCTGGAGGCGTTCCTCCGCGATTACCCGGGCGCCGTGCTCATGACGTGCCACGACAAGGACTTCCTGAACCGCATCGTGGACCGGATCGTCGAGATCGACGGGGGCGAGTTCACCACCTACACCGGCAACTACGATCACTACGTGCGTGAACGTGCGATCGCGAACGCGAACCGCGAGGCCGCGCACGCGCGCCAGCAGGCCATGCTCGCCAAGGAGCGGCGCTTCATCGAGCGCTTCCAGACGCACGCCGCCAAGGCGGCGCAGGTGCAGAGCCGGGTGAAGAAGCTGGAGAAGATCGAGCGGGTGGAGCTGCCGCGCCAGCGGAAGGTGGTGGAGTTCAAGTTCCGCCAGCCGCCGCGCTCGGGCGAGGACGTCGTCGAGTTGAAGGGGCTGCGGAAGGCCTACGGCGCGCGGGTGCTGTACGACGGGTTCGACCTCACCATCCGCCGCACCGAGCGCTGGTGCGTCATGGGCCGGAACGGCGCCGGGAAGACCACGCTCCTGAAGCTCGTGGCCGGCCAACTCGCGCCGGATGCCGGCACCGTGCGCCCGGGAGCGTCGTTGAAGCTCGGCTACTTCGCGCAGCAGGCGCTCGACCTCCTGGATCCGGCCCTCACGGTGTTCGAGCAGATCCGGAAGGACTTCCCGCTCGAGACCCAGGGCGCGATGCGCAACCTGCTCGGCGCATTCCAGTTCTCGGGTTCCGACGTCGACAAACCGATCCGCGTGCTGTCCGGGGGCGAGAAGTCCCGGCTGGTGCTGGCACGCATGCTGTTCGACCCGCCGAACTTCCTCGTCCTCGACGAGCCCACGAACCACCTCGACCTCGAGACCAAGGAGATGCTGGTGGAGGCGCTGCACGACTTCGAGGGCACGATGTTGTTCGTGAGCCACGACCGCACGTTCCTCCGCGGCTTGAGCAACCGCGTGCTCGAGTTGCGCCCGGGAGATCCCCGGCTCGGCATCGCGGCGCGGCCGCCGCTTCCCTATCTCGGCTCGTACGTCGAGTTCGTCGAGCGCACCGGCAGCGAGGCCGCGGGCGTGCACGGCTGAGTGCGCGGGACAGACCGCGCGCAGGTCTCACGCTCGAGACGAGCCGGCCTCCCGTGCGTGCGAGTCGCAATCCGGCGTTCGAGCGCGCATGGCGGGATGCGATCCGATCGGATGCCGGCCCGGCGCGGGGCGACGCGGCGGCGGTTCACGAGCGGCGCACGAAAATGCGGCGGCATGGCCGGGGCAATTGCCCCGGGTCGGCGTGGCATCGCCCTTGCTCGTTGCCAGCGGCCCGTCGCGGGCCAGAAGCCTTCATCTCACCTCATCTCATCTCATTCCGACTCCCCCGGAGGGTCCCATGCATCGGAGCACCCTGCGTCTCGCGGCACTGGCCGGCCTGGCCATGCTCGGCGCCTTCAGCCTCTCGGGCTGTGGCGCAGCGAGCAAGATCGCGCAGCCTGCCGCCATCAGTCAGGCCCAGTCGAACGACGTCGCGGGCCAGGTGGGCACGCTCATGTTCGCCGACGGCTCCTCGAGCCCGGTGCCCGCCGGGCTCATCGCCCAGGGGCCGGCCGGCCTCGCCGCCATCCGGCACGCCGGCCCGTTGAGCGCCACGGCCGACACGACGCTCGTCCGGAACGGCGTCGCGTGGACGTTCGCGATCCACTGGTACGACGCGCTCGGCGCCGAGCAGCCGCAGTACGACCCCACGTCGACCGTGCGGATGCACGCCGACTCGCACGCTTCGGGCACGTTCCTCGGACCGCAGGGCACGGCGACGCTCGGCACCTCCGAGGCGCTGGATGTTTCGGGCATCAGCGCGCTCCAGGACACGCTCACCACGAACGCCGTGCGGCAGGACACGCTGGCCTACGCGGTTTCCAACGCCAACGGCTCGGCGACCTTCCTCGCGCACTGCTCGGGGGCGTTCGACAACGTCGTCGAGGCGAAGCCCGTGTCGTCGAACCATCCGGCGCGCGGCGTCGCGGCGTGGTCGCTCGACGTGAGCAAGCACCTGCAGAGCCAGAACGGGAGCATTGACGAGCACTTCGCCGCGACCGTCGTCGTGACCTTCAACGGCACGCACCTCGTGCCGCTCGTGGTGAACGGCACGTACCACTTCATCCTGGACCTGGACACGGGTCAGGTCGTTCCGGTCGCAGCCTGAGTCGTCGCGACATCGAGTCGGCGCGGGTCCTCCGGGGCCCGCGCCGACCTGCGTTTGCCGGCCGCTGACCCCGACCCGTTCAAGGTTCGATCGCCGAACCGCCGGATCCCTCGCGCCGGATGCGATCTGCGACCAGAACCACGAGGGTGGCCGCCGCGTAGATCAGGAGCGGCCCGACGCGGTATTCGCCATGGAGGAGGTGCACGCCCATCGCGACCGCGAACACCCCGACCAGTGCCGGCGCTCCGAATCGGACCATGGCCGGAACGAGCAGCATCAACGCTCCCAGAATCTCGGCACCGGCGAGGAGCCGGAGGAACACGCCGAGGCCGGCGTGACGCTCGAGCGCCGTCGGGTCCGACGGGAACGCGGTCGGGAACGACAACCACACGATGACCACGGCCAGGACGATGCGCAGCAGCGCGAGGGCCCGTGAGAGCGGCGCGGGTGTCATGGGCGCCTCCCGCTCCCGCGGCCGGCCGGCTTCCGGCGCGGCGCCCGAGCGCGGCGCAGCGCGGGCTCGTCCGCGCCGGCGTCTCCTCGTTCGACGAGGCGGTGACTGTGCGAGGCGTCGAAGCGGAGGCCCGAGAGGCGCTTGAGCTCGGCGATCCGTGCGAGACCCTCGGGACCGAACGCCGGCTTCCCCTCGAACGCGTGCAGCACGATGCCCTCGAGGAGGTCGCCGAGCGACAGGTCGTGGAGCGCGGCGAGCGCGCGGAGCACGCGCAGGATGCTCTTCTCGAGTCGGACGCCGGTCTGGACCCGCTCCACGGTGAACGGGTGCGGGGTCGCGGCGGACGGCGAACGCTGGCGTTTCACGCCGGGCATGGTCCCTCCCTTCGTCGGGATGTTACCATGGTACCAATTTAATGCAAGACCGTCCGGGAGCGTCGTCGGCGCGGGTGTGGCGAGCCGGCAAGCGCCCGACGGGTCCCGCGGCGCGCTGGCGTGGCAACGACAAGGGCCACCGCCCGGAGGCGGTGGCCCGTCGCGTGCGGCATCACCTCAACGGATCATCGTCAGCTTGCGCGTGAACCGTCCCTGCCCGGTCGTCAGCCGCACCAGGTAGAGCCCGGGTTCCATGCGGTTGCCCTGGTCGTCGTTCCGGTCCCAGTCGAACGTGTGCGTGCCGGCCGGGAGCGCGCCGCGCACCAGCGTGCGCACGCGGCGGCCGTCCACCGAGTAGATCGACACGTCCACCGGGCCATCCTGCGCCAGGCTGAAGCGCACGCTCGCGCGATCCGAGAAGGGATTGGGCGCGACGCGATCGAACGCCGTGACCGTGGGGAGCTGCGGCGCGGCGATCGCCCCGTCGAGCGGCACCGGCCGGTTGGAGCCGTCGCGCGCCTGGACGCTGGCCAACGCCAGGGCGGGTTCCCCGTCGGCGAGGGCGCGGAACGAGAACACCGCCAGCGTGCCACTGCCGGCGATCCCCGTGCTCCGCTTTCCGAGGAGCGCGGCATCCGCCCGCCCGGGACGGCCCGAGTAGACCACGCCGCTCTGGCCCTCGAGCCAGCCGCCCGAGGTCATGGCCAGCGGGCGTGCGATGGCCGGATCCCAGTCGAGCTGGACCGACACGCCCTGGAGCCGGCCGGCCCCCTCCATCTGCACGCGGACGTCGAACGTCTGCCCCGCGCGCACCTGCGAGGGTGCCTCGAGGCGCAGGCCGTCCGCGGCGGCGAGCGCGGGTTGCGCCGGTTGGGCGGAAGCAGTGATCGCTCCCCCGCCGGTGACCGTGTACTCGAGCGCGAACAGGACCAGGTCCTCGAAATCGAGCTGGCGGTCGGTGAGCGGGCGTCCGGTCACGTAGCCATCCGTGGTCGGCCCGACATCGAGGCAGGCATAGCCCTCGGTGCCGGTGATGGTCTCACCGTAGTGGGCTCCGAGCAGCGAGATGTCGCCGGTCCCGACGACATTGTCGCCGACGCAGAGTGCGACGCCGTCGGTCACGTCGCCGAGCTTGTAGTCGAGAACGCCGGTCGGGCGGTTCGACACCGTCGACGTGATCCCGCAGGCATTGCGTGCGAACGCCACGTAATGCCACTGGTCGCGCCCCGGCGGCAGGTCGGCCTGGCCGCTCGCCGTGACCGCGGTGAGCGTCCACGGGGCCGGAGGCGGGTAGGCCGGAGTGACCGGCATCACGCCGCCACCCTCGTCGTAACGTGGGTAGCCGCCGAACGGTGCGCGGTAGACCTCGGTCGTGGCCGCGCCCGGGGGCACCGTGAACGTGACCGCGACCGGCAGCAGGCCGCCGGCACCGCCGGTCGACTGCCGCGTCACGGCCAGGTCGGCGATCGCGGCCGGGGCCTGCGAGCCGGTGCACTGCAGGCAGGAGATGCTCACGTCGCGGACGGATGGCGCGAGCGCCGGCGCCGTGGTGGCGAGTGCCGCACGGTACTGGAAGAAGCGCGACGCTCCCGAGAGCGCAGCGCCGGACGACGCGGTGGGCGCGAACGCGGTCCACGTGCCGTCGGGCACCGGCGTGTCGCCGTGCCGCACCGAGAAGCCGAGGCTCGTGCCCGCGGGCACGTCGGCGTTCCAGCTGATGGTGCTCCAGGTCACGGTGGCGCCGGCATCGTAGACGCGTGAGTCGAACGAGCCGGACAAGGGGTTGTACGGTGTGACGCGGAGCCAATCCACGACGACCGCACCGCCGCCGGGGTTGAAGTCGCTCACCAGCGCCACCAGGTTGCTGCCCACGGAGCGGGTGAACGTGGTGACGAGCGTGCCGTCGAACGAGAACGCGAACCCGCTCGCCGTCCAGTCGATGCGGTAGACGTGCGGCGTGCCGAGCGCCGACGCGGACATCAGCACATCGCTCGCGCCATCCATGCGCGCGTACACGCCGTCCGGGGCGCCGCCCTCGCCGATGACGATCCACGGAGAATCGACGTTGCCGGAGGCGGCGAGGCCGATGTACTGGAAATTGGCGGACGAGAACGTGGCGCGGAACTCGATCGAGCTGCCGGGGCCGAAGCTCGTGTTCGAGTACGCGTGCGCACCGTCCACGGTGAGCGCACCACCCGCAACGGTGGCCGTGCCCCCACCGCTCCAGGCCACGGACGACCAGTCGCCCGGCAGCGCACTGCCCGAGAACTCCGAAGCCACCGTGGGCTGGAGTGTCAGCTCGCCGTCGTCGTTCAGCGTCACGTACGTGGAGGTGCGGGTGCCGGCGGAGAAGTCCGTCGCGGTCCGGTCCACGAAGCAGGCCGGCGCCGTGGTCGTGAAGCTGGCCGGGCCCGCGGGCGGGTTGGGCGAGGTGGCGCTGTTCGCGAGCGCGTCGGCGGAGGTCACGCGATAGTAGTAGAGCGTCCCGGCGGTCAGGCCGGTGAGCGGCACGCTGTGCGCGGTCACCAGCGTGCCGATCGAGACGTGCTGCGTGAGCGCCGCGGGATTCGTGCCGTAGTCCACCCCCGACGTGGCGCTCTCGTCCGTGGTCCACGTGATGGTCGCGGAGGCGCCGTCCGCGGACGAGCTCGCAGCGAGCGCGCTGATCACCGGCGGCGTCACGTCCGGCGTGCCGTCGCAGCGGATCGAGACATCCTGCAGCTCGGGCGTAGCACCGGCGGCCGTGGTCGCGAGATCCGCGCGGTACTGGAGATAACGCGAGTGGAGTCCGAGCGCACCGCCGTTCGTGGCGGCCACGAACGACGACCACGTCCCGTCCGGCGCCGGTGTGTTTCCGCCGCGCGCCAGCACGGCCAAGCTCGTGCCGGTGGGCGTGAGCGCGGTCCACGACGCGGTCCCCCAGTCGGTCGCATGGCCGCTGTCGAACACGCGCGACGTGAAGCTTCCCGACCCGGCGTAGGGCGTGACGCGAAGCCAGTCCACGCTCAACGCGCCGCCGCCGGGGTTGAAGTCACTCACGACCACTACCATGTTGCTGGCCACGCTGCGGCTGAAGGTCCTGATCAGCACGCCGTCCAGCGAGAATGCGAAGCCGCCGGTCGTCCAGTCGATCCGGTAGACATGCGGAGTGCCGAGCGTCGTGGCGGACATCAGGCTGTCGGGCCCGCCGTCCACGCGCGCGTACACGCCGTCCGACGAGCTGCCCTCGCCGATATTGATCCACGGGGTGTTGACGTTTCCGTCCGCAGCGAAGCCGATGTATTGGAAGTTGGCGGAGCTGAACGTCGCGCGGAATTCGAGCGAGCGGCCCGGGCCGAAGCCAGCGCTCGAATACGCGCGCGCACCGTCCACGCTGAGTGCGCCGCCCGAGACTGTGGTGACACCACCGCTGCTCCATGTCGTGGACGTCCAGTCGCCCGGCAGCGCGCTGCCCGAGAACTCGGCCTGGAGCGCCGGTTTCAGGATCACCTCGCCGTCGCCGGAGAGCGCCACGCTCGTGTTCACGTCGGTCGTGCCCTGGCCGAAGTCGGCGTCGGTCCGGTCCACGAAGCACGGCGGAATCGGCTCGAGGAACGTGGCCGGCGGCGCGGGTGAAGCGGGATCCGTGGCGGCGTTGGCGGCGGCGTCCGTGGAGGTGACGCGGTAGTAATAAGTGGCTCCCGGAACGAGTCCGGTGAGCGCCAGGGTGTGCGACGTGACGAGCGCCGGGTTCGTCGCCGACTGGGACAGCGAGCCGGCCGTCGTGCCGTAGTCCACGCGCGAGTCCGACGCCTCGTCGGTCGTCCACTGGATGGTCGCCGTGGTCCCACCCGTCGGCGTCGCGACCCGGGACGAGATGACTGGCGGCGTCACGTCGGTCTCGTAGGTCGCGGAATAGGCGCCGGCGTCCGCCGGGAAGAACGCGTAGTCCATCCCCTTCACCGTCTGGGTCGTGAACGTGACCGGGTTGCCGTCGCGGGTCAGCGCGGCCAGGTGCCCGACCGCGCCGAGCATGGGAAGCATCGCCCGCAGGTTGCGCGCACCCGTCCCCACCGCGATCGAGAAGCTCAGCTGGTTGCCGCTCCAGGCGAGTCCGCCGAACGACGAACCGTTACGGCCGTCGAGCCAGGTGAGCATCTGCTGCGAGGACACCACCGGCACACCGTGCGCCTGCGCCGACGCCACGACCGCATCGGAGCCGGCGTGCGGCGAGGTGTCGAAGTGCATGTTCGTGGTGAACACGCCGTAGTAGCCCTCCGGGCCTGTGGCCTTCTGCAACAGGGCGTCACAGAACGCCGGGAAGCTCTCCGAGGATTCGTCGGGCATCTGTGTCGTGGCCTGGTAGCAATCGATGATCGTGCCGTCGAGTTTCGCGAACCGCATCGGGATGCCCGACCCGGTGAACATGCCCGGCCGGTCCTGGATCCAGCTCCCCGGCCAGTAGTAGTAGTTCGTGTCGAACCGGATCCCGTGCTCGGCTTCGATCTCGGGCGTCGTGCTCCAGTCCGGGAAGGAAATGCAGTGATTGCGGTTCGTGACCAGGGGAATGTCGGGGTACTTGGCGGCGAATGCCGCGGTCTGGTCGGAGACAATGCTCTCGTACTCGCTCGGCGTGAAACGTGCGCAGTTGGTGTTGATGTGGAGCGAGACCTCGAAACCGAGGCTCTTGTAGAACGTGGCCTGCGCCGGCGTGAACGACGTGCCGAGGTAGAGGTAACCGGTGGCGCGCACGCATTCCCAGTCGTCCACCGAGCAGCCCGGCGTGCTCTGCGTGCGGTAGATCTCGAAGCGCGGCTCCATGCCGTAGTCGCCGTGATTGTCGCCCGTCATGACGATGGCGGCCTTCAGGCCCTTGGGCAGGTACCAGAAGCGCGGCAAGGGCTTCCGGTGCAGGTTGCCCGCGAGCAGCGCGTTCGCGAACAGCCGCTGCTGTTCGTCGGCCTGCGGGATGGCGATCTTGCTGAAGTCCACCCAGTCCGGCTGCGGATCGCCGGCGGCGTCCCCGAAGAACATGTCGTCGGAGCGGATCGGCTCGATCTGCCCGTCGCGCTTGGTTCCCGCCCAGGCGGGGTTGCCCTGTCGCGTGTACACCACCGAACGGGCGAGGTCGTACGTGAACGCGATCGCCCGCCCTCCGTTCGTGCCCACGTTGCGCGTGGTCACCGCCGGATTCGCAGTGGCCGTGCTGGCGCTGGAGTAGAGCGTGGCAAGGGCCGTGGCGCCATTCAGCGTGTAGAGATCCGCCGTGCCGTGGAACTGCATGGTCTGCGACACGATGCCCACGCCGGGGCCGCTCGCCGTGTTCACGAGGAGATAGCCGTTGCTGAGCGAGCCCGCGGCCGGCGTGAGCCCCAGCAGGGGCGCCAACTGCAGGTCGGGGCGGAACGCGATCAGCGTGCCGCCCGCCGTGGTCCAGTCGCCGAGCATGGTGGCGTCGGCCGCGCTCAGGGCGCACTCGCCCAGCACGACCACGTCGTAGGCCGCGAGCACGGTCGGCGTGACGAGCGACAGGTCCATGGCGGTGAACTCGTTCAGGCCCTCGGCGCGCAGGATCTCGACCGGGTAGCGGCTGAAGGGGTTCGCCGCCGAGCTGATCACGAGGATGGGGCCGCCCGGCCCCTCGGTCGGCGGCGGCGGTGGCGGTGCCGCGGTGCTGAACGTCCACGTCACGTTGGCGGCGAGCACGTTGCCGGCCAGGTCCGCGATGCCCCCCGCCCCTCCCACCAGCGTCGCCGTGTAGCTCGTCGAATTCAGGAGCTGCGACGACGGCGTGAACTGCACGCTGCGCGTGGAATTCTGGTACGACACGCTGCCCGCGACGGGTGTCGCGCCCGGCCCGGTGAGCTGCATGGTCGCGCCGGAGACCGTGGCCGGCTGCAGCGCCTCGCTGAACAGGCCCGTGACCGTGACACCGGTTGCGACGCCTGAAGCGCCGTTCCCCGGCACGGTCGAGAGAACCGTCGGCGGAGTGACGTCGGGGCCGGTCGAGGTGTTGAACACCACGTCCACGTAGTAGTTGCTCGTCTGGTAGTTGTCCGAGGGAAACGCGGACGTTGCGGAGTAGTGATAGACGCCGTTGTGTCCGTCCTCTCCGTCCGCGAGCCCGCGCAGCGGGCCGTTCACCAGCGCGGTGGTGAAGAACGGATTGGTGAACGCGTAATCGCCGCTCGAGCTGTGCTGCGAGACGAAGTACGTGGTGTCGGCGATGACCGCCACCGGGGGCGACACCGGCGCCTCCTGCCAGCCGGAGGCCGTCTCGCCCGTGAACGTGGCCTCGGCGAGCATCGTGTGGTCCGTGGCCCACAGGTGGCCGACGTGCGTGCCGGTCGTCCCGGCGCCCTTGTAGTACCGGAGCGCGGTGATCAAGCCGTTCACGCTCGCGCGGAACTCCATGCCCACCTCGAGCCCGAGGCCGTTGTTGTCGTTGGTCCTCGGCGTGGCCGGGACATCCGTCGGCTGGAACAGGGTGCACGGGCACGAGGGCGGGACCGGCGCGGTCACGTTCACCGTGATCACGTTGGGCGGGCCCTCCCCGCTCGTCCCTTCCAGGTTGCCGCTGTCGTCGAAGCCGCGGCTCATGAGTGTCACCGTCCCGAGCGCGGACGGCGTCCACGCGAAGCTCCAGTTCGTCGTGCCGGTGGCCGCCAGCCAGGTGGCGCCGCCGTCGGTCGAGACGTCGACACCCGCAACGACGCCGCCGCTGGCGTCCGCGGCCGTGCCGGTGATCGTGACCGGCGTGCCGCTCGGGAGCGATGCCCCCTGGAGCGGAGCCGTGATCGCCGACGCGGGCGCCTGCGTGTCGGTCGACGCGGTGGCGGCGATGAGCCCCGCCTGCAGCGAACCCGGCTGCACGCCCATGTCGGCGAGCACGTTCACCGTGGCCTGCTGCATCGCCGGCACCGTCGCGTCGTTCCCGCGATCGTGGTTGCTGTCGAGACCCCACGACCACTGCACCGTTCCCGCGCCGAACACCAGCGCGCCGCTCGAGTGACGGTAGAGTGAAAGGTGATGGGTCTTGCCATCGAGTTGCGTGCTCGACAGCAGGATGCGGCCGGGAGGGTAGGTCGCCGGGTACTGCTCCCAGTCCCACTCGTAGCCGAGCGTGTTGTTGCCGAGCGTGGCGGTCTCCCCCGCGCCGAGCGTCGCGACGCTCGTATTCCGCCACAGCCGCAGGTTCTTGTACGTATCCGGAACCTGGATCGCGCCCGTGGCGCCGTCCCAGCTGATCTGGCCGGTCAGCGAGTTCTCGGGATTGCAGCCGTCGAGCCCGGTGAACGCGCAACCATCGCGCCACAGCCCGGTCCACGTGCCCGGGAGAGGATCGCAGCGACCGCCGCAGACGTTCTCGCCGAGCGTGCCCTCCTTGTAGCAGACCAGCGTCCGGTGGTCGGTGTTCGAGCCGTCGATGCTCGGTTCCCAGCGCGTCTTCCAGTACACCTCGTTGCCGTCGAAGAGCGCCAGGTGGACGCCGGCATCGCGGGCAGCCGTGACGGCGGCGCGCTCGCCCGCCGACCAGTACTCGTCGTGTCCGGCGGTCAGGAACACGTGGTGCTGGAGGATGCGGGTCGGGTCGCGGTCGGTATCGAGATCGGTCGTATAACTGACGTCGTAGCCGTTCGACTCGAGGAACCGCACCATCGGATACTCGGCATTGAAGAGCCAGTCTTCGGACGAGCTGCTTCCGCCACCCCCGCCTCGAGTGGAGAAGGGACGGTTGAAGCTGACTTTGGCGGCATTGCCGGCCGACCTCGGGACGGTGCCCACGTAGAGGCTGTTCCCGCCGTAGACGTTGTAGGCCTGCCACGTGCAGTCCGCCGTCTTGAACAGCAGGTCGGAAGTGCTGGCGTCGTCGCGGACGATGAACACGATGTGGCTCGCGCCGTGCGTGTCGTCGCGTTCGAGCCGCGCGATGTAGATCCCCGAGACGGCGTTCGCCGGCACGTCCCAGTGCGCGGACTCGACCCAGTTGCCGCAGTCCACGAGGCCGGTGGTGGGATCGGTCAGGGAATCGGGTTGCAGCTGCGGCAGTGTCACCGTGACCACGCCCGAACCCTGCAGCCGGGCGCCGTCTCCGCCGTACCAGCCGAGTCGATAGATGTCGATGTGGTACGAGTCCGCCCCGGTCCGGATCTTGAAGTGCACCGTATTGCCGCGATTCACGCTGATGTCCGTGGCGAATCCCTGGATGCTCGGGTCGCCGACTCCGGAGATGTCCCACTGCGAGGCCGGCGTGCCGGGCTGCGCGTTCTCGACCTGTATCGGGTTGAGCGCGCGCGCCGGGCGGGCACCGAGCAGAAGCGCGCCGGCGACGAGTATGGTCATCCACATGGCGGCGCGCGTTGAAGAGCCCGAGCGAAAACGAGGGCCCGTGATGTTCCTGTCCATGGTTGCCCTCATCTGGGATAAGTGAGCGTGCGTGAGGTTGGCGTGTGGCCTGGCGCACCGACGGCGCAGGTCGCGCGGGCACGCGGGCGCGAGTTCACGCGGGCGGGGGCTGCGCAGCCTCGGGCGGACCCCCGGGCCGACGGCGTGCGGGTGTTGAAGAGAGTGCGGACCATGACCCCTCCCCGAGTCGCCCCGCAGGGGGTGGCAGCGATCCGGGGGGCCGGGGCGGCGCACGCGCGGCTCTCGAGCTGACGATTGTGAAAGCGGAAGGCGGACGGCGGCTTGCGACGTCCGCACGATGTCGGATCGGGGGGATCCGTGCAGCGTTCGCAATTACTTCCGTTCAGCGCCCGGAAGAATACCGCGAGCAGGGCTGTCTGAGAACAACGAAACCTGACATTCGCCGGTGGCCAATAGTCGCAGCCGCACCGATCGACCGCTCGGGCACGCGTCCGTGCCGGCGCGAAAAGCCGTGGATTGGCGGAAAACACGCACCATTCTTTGGTTCACGGCGAATTGACTGGCGCTCCCCGCGGCCGCCGCGGATACTGCGCTTGTCTTCGGTCGCCTGTGGATGTTCGCCGACGTTCAGATTCCGCCAGAGACTTCTCCGGCGGTTTTTTTGTGTGGGTTGGCAGCCCGCGATTGGAGCGCCGGTCAGATGGACCGGACGCCGCCGCGGCGTATCTCGCGGAAACATGCGGGCGTAAATGCTTGCAAGATCAGGAGTTTCAAGTGGCTAGTGGCACAGTGAAGTGGTTCAACGACGCGAAGGGCTTTGGCTTCATCTCCCAGCCGGAGGGCGAGGACGTCTTCGTCCACTTCTCCGCGATCTCAGGCGAGGGTTTCAAGAGCCTCGCCGAGGGTGAAGCGTTGGAGTTCGATGTGACCCGCGGTCCGAAGGGATTGCAGGCTGCGAACGTCCGCAAGGTCTGATTCGCGCCGGGTCCACTCATGCTTCTCCGGGGCGGCATCCGAAAGGATGCCGCCTTCGGCTTATCCCCGCCGCGCGCGCGGAGCCCGCCAGGGCTGCGGCAGCCACCGTGCCACCTCGCGACTCGATTCAAGTGCGCGACAAGGCTAGGATGGGTCCGGCATCCGATCACACGCGGACTTCATCTCAAGCGGAAGCGATGCGCCCGGACGAACGAATTCACCCTGGCCGTGGAAGGCTGGTGACGATGGCGACACCCCGAAAACACTTTTCAATCTTCTGGTTCAGCATGCAGATGGTCCTCCAGGTCGGCCTGCTGATGCTCGGTTTCCGCCTGTTCCTTCCCTCCGTCTGGTCCCGGCAGCTCGCGGCGGGACCGCTCGCGTTCGTGCTGGTGCTGCTCGGGATGCACCTGCTCATGTGTTTCTTCGAATGGGCGTTCCACCGCTACGTGCTCCACTCCGTGACCACGCCATGGCTCGTGCGCTTCGCGCGCGCACACCGCAGCCACCACGGGCTCACGCCGATCAAGCTCCAGCCGGTGGTCGAGGGCTCCGACCGCTACGTGCTCAATCGCTACCCGATCACAGAGCAGGAGCAGTACGAGGACTCCGCGTTCCCGATCTACGCGCTCCTCGCATTCTGGGCCTTCTTCACGCCGCTCCTCGTGGGACTGCAGCTGCTGATGCCGCGGCTGCCGATCCTGCTCGGCGGGTACTCGGCCATCGCGCTGTCCATGAGCCTGTACGAGATCCTGCACGCCATCGAGCACCAGCCGTACGAATGGTGGCAGAAGGCGACCGAGCATCCCCGCCTGGGCCGTCTGTGGACGAAGCTCTACGGCTTCCACCACATGCACCACGCCAACATCTCCTGCAACGAGGCCATCTCCGGCTTCCTCGGCCTGCCGATCGCCGACTGGGCGTTCCGGACCTATCACCAGCCGAAGGAGCTCCTGCTGTCCGGCCGCGTGGCGACCGCGAAGGACTTCGCCGTGCCGCCGCCATGGCCGTTCGTCCGCTGGCTCGACCAGTGGGCCCGCAGGCGCGAGACGCACATCCGGAGCCGCGACTTCTCGTAACGTCCGGCATCCCGCTCGCTCGCGGGGCGGCCACGTGCAGCCGGCCACCGGAACAGGCTAGGATCTGCGCTTGAGCCTGTTCCACTTCGACTACAAGGACGCCCCGAAGGGCGTCCAGGCGAACCGCGGCGACTTCTTGCGCATCGGGCGGCATCTCATGCCCGCGTGGCGTCCGTCCGTGCTCATTCTCGCCTGCATCGGCGCGAGCGCGGCGCTCGGGCTCATCCCTCCCCTGCTCATCCGCGACGTGATCGACCGGGCGCTGCCGGCGCACGACGGTGCGCGCCTCAACTGGCTGGTCGCGGGGATGATCGGCGCGCCGCTCCTCGCCGGACTCCTCGGCGTCTGGCAGAACTACCTGGTGACGGTGGTGGGCCAGGGGGTGATGTTCGACCTCCGCTGCCGGATGTACGACAAGCTCCTCCGGCAGTCGTTGCGCTTCTTCACCAACACCCGGTCGGGCGAGATCCTGTCGCGCATCCAGAACGACGTCGGCGGCGTGCAGGGCGTGGTCACCGGCACGATGGTCGCACTCGCGTCGAATGCGATCGTCGTCGTGGGCACGCTGGTGGTGATCTTCCGCATGGACTGGCGGCTCTCGCTGGTCGCGGTGGGCGTCCTGCCGGCGTTCATCCTCCCCACCCGCAGCGTGGGCAGGCTGCGCGGGCGGATCGCGAAGGAGACGCAGGAGCGGCTCGCCGAGCTGACCTCGTTCGTGCAGGAGACGCTCTCGATCAGCGGATTCCTGCTCGCGCGGCTGTTCGGAGCGCAGGACCACGAGCGGCGGCGCTTCGCCGCCAAGGCGGGTTCGGTGCGCGATCTCCAGGTCAGCCAGAGCATGGCGGGGCGGTGGTTCCTCATGTGGCTGTTGTTGTTCGGCAGCATCGGCCCGGCGCTCATCTACCTCGTGGGCGGCCACGAGATCATCGCCGGCACGCTCACGCTCGGGACGGTGCTCGCGTTCATCGCCTACCTCGGCCGGCTCTACATGCCGGTCTCCGCGCTCGTCAACGTGCACGTGGACATCATGAGCGCCGTCTCGCTGTTCCGACGCATCTTCGAGTACCTGGACCTGCCGGTCGAGATCGACGACCCGGCCCGCCCGGTGCGCCTCGAGCAGCCGCGCGGCGCGCTCCGGTTCGAGGACGTGTCCATGGCCTACGCGCCCGGCGGATCGACGCTCACCGGCATCTCGTTCGAGGCGCGGCCCGGGCAGATGGTGGCGCTGGTCGGTCCGAGCGGCGCGGGCAAGACCACGCTCACCTACCTCGCCTCACGCCTCTACGATCCGATCGGCGGGCGGATCACGCTCGACGGCGTGGACCTGCGCGAGCTGGCGCTCGCCGACCTGTCACGCTGGATGGCCATGGTGACGCAGGAGACCACGCTCTTCAACGCGACGCTCGAGGAGAACCTCAGGTATGCGAAGCCGGAGGCCACTCGCGAGGAACTCGAGCGTGCCTGCCGGCTCGCCCAGATGCACGAGGTGGTCGCCGCGCTGCCCGAGGGCTTCGCGACCGTGGTGGGTGAACGAGGTTACAAGTTCTCGGGAGGCGAGAAGCAGCGGCTCGCGATCGCGCGCGTGGTGCTGCGTGACCCGCGGCTGCTGATCCTGGACGAGGCGACCTCGTCGCTCGACTCGCGCTCGGAGGCGCTCATCCAGAGCGCGCTCGAGCCGCTGCTCCAGGGCCGCACCAGTCTGGTCATCGCCCACCGGCTCTCGACCATCCTGCGGGCCGACCTGATCCTCGTGCTCGATCGCGGCCGTATCGTCGAGCGCGGCACGCACGCCGAGCTGCTGGCGCACGGCGGACTCTACGCAAAGCTCTACGACGAGCAGTTCCGCGCCGCGGCGGAGTCCGCCGAACCGGCCGGCGCGCGACCCGGCGCGGAGCGCTGAACGCCGCTCAGCGGACCGCGACGAAGAGCCCCGGCGTGCCGCCCGGGGTGAACGGGGTCAGCTCCAGGTGCGAGAGCAGGTGCCGCCCGCCCGGGAACACCTGGTGGACCTTGCGCGCGGTCCAGATCCCGAGCGCCGCGCCGGCGACGACGTCGCTCGCCCAGTGTTCGTCGTCGCGCACGCGCGACCAGCCCACCATCGTCGCGGTCGGATACGTGAGCCAGGGAGCCCAGCGCGAACCGCTCGTGAGATTGATGGACTCGGCCAGCGCGAACGCGATGGTGGCGTGGCCGGAAGGGAACGAGGCCTGTCCGGAGAACGGATCGAACGCGAGGTGGTCGTCCGGAGAGTCCTTGGGACGCGCCCGCCCGACCACTTCCTTGAGGACGAGCGCTCCCCCTCCCGCGGCGAGCACCGAGAGTCCGATCTCGGTGAAGCCCGCGGCGACCGCGGGTGCATGCGAGACCCTGGCGAGTCCATAGCCCACCAGCAACGCGGGGACGACGAACGCGGGATTGCCGAGCGGCTGGAGCGCGCTCGCGAGGTTCCGGTCGCCCCGGGAGTTCATCTCGAGCGCCTTGCCCCGGATCCACACGTCGTTGTGCATCGTGACCGCCACCGCGGCGGCGGAGACGAGCCCGAACACGAGGTCCGAACGCCCGAGCAGCGGCTTCGACTCCGGCGGATGCACCGGCGCTTCCGTGGCCGCTGCGCCCGCGTCGTTCGCGCGGGGCTGTGCGCGCGCGGCCCCGGCCGGCCAGAGGAGCGACAGCGCGAGCGCGAGCGCCTTCGGGATCGCGGGACACGGCCGGCGTGGCATTCGCGGACTGTAGAGGGTGCGCGGAAGTCGTCAAGCCCGGGCGGCTCCGGTACGCTCACGATCGCGACGATCCCGGCGCTTCCCCCGGGCACGTTTCACTGCGGCAATGCGGCGCGATCGTCGAGGCTCCCGGAGTGCACGGCCGCGACCCAGGAGGAAGCTCCGCCAAGGAGGCTGCGGATGAACACGGGCAAAGCTGCAAAGGTCGCTTACTTCCTGCTCCGGGTCGTCTCCGGCTTGCTCATCTTCCAGGCCGGGAGCATGAAGCACCTCGGCTGGTTCGGTGGCATGCCCGGGTTCGGCCCGGGAGTGGCCGCCCAACCGATGACGCAGGTCGGCATCGGCGGGGTGCTCGAGTTCTACGGAGGCATCGCGATCATGGCCGGCCTGTTCACGGGCCCGGTCGCGTTCATCCTTTCCGGCGAGATGGCGGTGGCCTACTGGCAGTTCCATTTCCCGCGTGGCGCGTGGCCGATCCTGAACCACGGCGAGCCCGCCGTGCTCCTGTGCTTCATCTTCCTCTATCTGTCCACGCAGGGTGGCGGGGACTGGAGCGTGGACGCGCGCATCCGCCACCTGCTGGCCAGAGGCACTTAGCGACGGAGCCCAGGCACGCCGGGAGCGATGTGCCTGAAGCGCTCGAGCGCTCACACGTCGAGGCCGCGACTCACGGCGGGGATCGCAACCGCCGGCGGACCGGGTCAGTCCTCGAGCCGCGTCGCCTTGCCCGACTTGACCGCGTCCGCGGCCAGCGACCGCATCTTCGTCATGGCCTCGTTGGACGCGTTCCGCTGGCGCTCGCCCAGCTCACGTTGGCGCGTGCCCAGTTCGCGCTGCTGCGTCCCCAGCTCGCGCTGGCGCTCGGACAGGTCGCGGGCGTCGGCACGCAGCTCGTCCAGTTGCCGCCGCAGGTCCTCGAGTGCCGTGCGCGAATCCGAGTCGGTGGTCGCCTCGAGCCGCGCGAACCGTCCCTCCAGCTCGCCGACGCGACCCTCGAGCCGGCCGAGTTCGCCCTGCTTCCGGCCGAGCCTGCCCTGCTCGCGGCCCAGGTCACCCTGCTGACGGCCCAGGTCCTGCACCGGCTGCATGATCTCCTCCGCCCGGTCGATCAGCGCGTGATCGCGCACCACGTACTCCTTGTCGTCGAGCTCGAGCCACATGATCGCCTGGCCCGTCGACTCGACCTCCTTCTGCAGCTTGCCGATCGCGTCCCACGCATCCTGGTCGGAGATCGAGCAGGTGGTGTTCGAGCCGCTCTCGATGATCGCGTACTGGAGATCCGCATGGTCCGAGCTCGAGACGTGGAACCCCATCGAGGTTCCGTGCGAGTGGTGCGAACTCGAACTCGTGCTGTCCCCGGCCGCCGCCGGAGCCGCGAATGCCGCGGCAAGGGCTACGGCCGCGACGGCCGCGATGCCGGCGCCGTTGATCGGTGAGCGCGCGGACGCGCGGGCGAGGCATGCTGCCATGGCCGACCTCCTCAAGTGGTTCGAGTGAACGCCCCGGCCGCGCGACGAGGACGCGGGCCGCGCACGACAAGGACACCCACGACGACGGACTGCTGAGGCTTGAGACGGACGCCGGGCGGGAAAGGTTGCGTCGCGTGGCGAAAACCGCGGCCGTCCGCCCGCCGCAGACTCGCCCGCAGCCCCGCCCGCGGGCCCTGCCCGCTGGTTCATGCGGCGCATGCTATGGTGCCGGCATGAACGAACCTCCCTGCTCCGGGATCCCCCGGGTTGCCACGCTCGACGAGCTGGTCGAGCGGGACAAGGACCACGACTGCGCAGGTTTCGGCGTGCACCGGATCTGCGTCCGGGTGGCCGGCGTGGCGGCGCTCCCGAGCCGGTTCGGGAGATTCCACATCGTCGCATTCTGGAAC
>CAYSWZ010000183.1:0-37281 GCA_964434945.1 uncultured bacterium
CGTGCGCGGTCGTGCTCCTCGGCGGCGCCCTGTGGGTGAGCGTGCGCCTGCGCGAGATCGCGGCGCGCGAGGCCCGTGAAGCCGCCGAGCGCGCGAGCGTGCCCGAACCCGAGGCGCCGGGTTAGGGGCGGACTTCACTCGGCGCGCGACGTCCCGAGCGCCTGGCGGGTTGCGCCGTGGTGCGCGTGCACGAGCAGACCACGCAGGCCCTCGCCGAGGACGGATGCGCGCGACAGGCGCGGCCGGCCGGGCGCGGCGTGGAAGTCCTGCCGCGCGAACGCCACGCGCAGCGACGCGCGCGCCCACAGCACGGGCAACAGGCAGAAGAGCCGGTAGCGGTGCTCGCGCGTGGGGATGGTGTCGAGGTAGTCGGGCACGCGATCGATCGCGCCGTGCGCCAGGGCCGCCAGCCTGAGCGACAGTTCACGCGCCGCGTCGGAGTCGCGCACCAGCTCGCGCGGGGCGAGGCCGTGCCGCGCGAGCCACGAGGCCGGGATGTGGCAGCGGCCCTCCCGCACGTCCACCGGCCAGTCGAGCAGGATGTTCGTGAGCTGCAGCGCTTCACCCACCACCGGCGCGAGCGCCAGCCGCCGCGCCGCGGTTTCCGCAGTGTCGTCGTCGATGTCGCGCGCCACGAGGCGCGTCAGCATCTCCCCGACGCAGCCCGCGACCACGTAACAGTAGTCGTGCAGCTCCGCGTCGTCGTCCAAGTACGGCACGCGCGTCCCGCGTGCGGCCTCGCGTGTCGCGTAGCGGCGCATGCCGATCGCCATCGTGCGCACGCAACGTCGCACGTCCGCGGCGTCGTCGGGGCGCAGCGAATCGAGCACGTGCAGGAGCGCGGGCAGGCGGACGAGCAGGTCCATGTCGGCGCGCGCGTGCTGCGCCGAGGCGGCGGCCGAGAGCACGCGGGCCGCTTCGGCATCGCCGCCGAGCGCCGCGAGCAACGCGTCGAAGCGCGCCCCGACCTCGGCGGGTGGACCGGGCCACGAGTCCTCGAGCGTGTCAGCCGCGCGGCAGAGGAGATAGGCGAGCCGCACCGTCTCGAGCATGCGCCCGCGCAGGCAGCGGATGTTGAGCGCGAACGTGCGCGAGACGCGCAGCAGCGCCTCACGACACCAGGCCCGCTCGGTCGCGAGCGCGAGCGGCGCGCCCGCGCCGTTGTTCCCGGGGCTGGGGAAGGTGTTCGGGGGGGCCTCCGCGACGTGCATGCGACGCACTATAACGCGCGGGACGGGTCGGTCGCGGGCGGCCCCCGACGGTTCAGCCCCGGGCCGATCCTGCCGATGACAGAGGGGAGCCCTGCCATGCGAGACCCTCGTGCCATTGCCGCGCTGCTGTTCGCCGTACTCCTCGCCTCCGGGCTCGCTCCCGCGCGGGCGCTGGCCCAGGTCTACCCTCGCGTCGGGCTCTACGGCTCGGTCCTCGGGGGCGGCTATCCGTACGTGCACCCCGACTTCACGCTCGACACGCTCGAGATCGGGCGCGCGGCGCGCTTCCACGAGGTGGTGCTCGACGTCTATCCCATCTCGCCCTACCGGCCCGACATCGTGCAGGCCATGAAGGCGCGCAACCCGTCGCTCGTCGTGCTGGCGTACGTGCTGGCGGAGAACATCTGGCAGGCGGGCGACGCGGACTCCCTGAACCACATTCCGACGCTCATCCGCCACACCGTGCGCGACCTGGACGGGTTCCTCTACGACAAGGTTACCGGCCTCGAGTACGACACCATCGACATCAACATCGCCAAGCGCGACCCGAGCGGGCGTTTCGTGGTGGCCGATGCCATGGCGGACATCTTCCGCGACCACATCATCGCCACCGGCCTGTGGGACGGCATCTTCACCGACATCTTCTGCCACACCGTGTCGTGGACGCAGGGTGGAACCACGCGCGTCATCGACTACCAGCGCGCCGGCTATCCCTCGCTGGCGGCGCTCGACGTGGCGTGGTCCGCGGCGTGCGACACGCTGGCGGCGCGCCTGCGCCAGGACGGCGGACCGAACTTCGAACTGGTGGGCAACTGCGGCGGGAGCGCGCAGCACGAGTCGTACAACGGCTGGATGCGCGAGAACTTTCCCAATCAGCAGGGCGGGACCTGGTACACGAACATGCTCGGCGACCCGTCGTCGCGCGGCTATTTCGCGGACGAACGGGACTACGTCCAGCCTCCGCACGACTGGATCCTGAGCATCTCGCCGTCTCCCGGCTCGGAATACGACCCGGTGAATATGAGCCACGTGCGCTACGGGCTCGCCAGCGCGGCGCTGAGCAACGGCGTCGCCGCGTTCGGCCCCCCCGGCAAGAGCGTCAACGTCGCGCCGTACCAGGACTGGTGGTACGACGAGTATGCCGTGGACCTCGCCACGGGCCAGTCGAGCCAGTCCCAGGTGCACACCGGCTGGCTCGGCCAGGCGCTCGGCCCCGCGCGCACCCAGTTGTGGGTGGGGAACGCGCCGGACGCGATCACGAACAACGGCTTCGAGAACGACGTCACCACCGGCTGGACGTTCGCGTTCTTTTCACCGGCCTCGGCAACGCTGTCCCGCGACGCCACGACCGCCGCGGTCGGCACGGCGTCCGCGAAGGTGCACGTCACGACCGCGAGCAGCGTCGACTGGTACGTCTACCTGAGCAGCGTCGGCCAGCTGAACGTGTCCGCGGGCACCAGCTATTCGGCGACGTTCTGGTGCAAGGCGAACCCGCCCCGGATCCTCCACGTGGTGGCCGGCAACTCCGGTGGCACCGCGTACGCGGCGGTGGACACGACGTGGCGGCAGTATCAGCTCGTCATGCAGCCCACCGTGTCCATGAACTCGGCGCTCACGTTCTTCATGGGGCTGGACCCCGGTGACGTGTGGCTGGACGACGTCCACTTCCAGCCCGGGGCCACCAGCGTGTGGCGGCGGGATTTCCAGAACGGCATCGTGCTCGTGAACCCGACCGAGCTGCCGCTCGACGTGCCGCTGGAGGGTCCGTTCCGCCGCATCCGCGGTGTGTCCGCGCCGAGCGTGAACGACGGCACGCTGGCGAACACCATGCACGTCCTTCCATACGATGGACTGTTCCTGCTGCGCGCCCAGATCGACACCACGCGGCCCGCCGCGGTGACGGACCTGCGCATCGGGCCGTAAGCCTATCGGGCCGTGAGCGCTCGACAACCGGGGCGCCAACCGCGACGATGGACGGCGGAAGCCCCTTGCCCGGAGGAACCATGTCCGAGCCCACAGCCGATGGAACGCCAGCCGCACGCAAATGGAAGCCACTCGACGCGCGCCAGCGGCGCGTGCTCGGCGTCCTGATCGAGAAGGCCAAGACCACGCCCGCGGCCTATCCGCTGACGGTCAATGCGATCGTCACCGGTTGTAACCAGAAGAACAACCGCGATCCGCTCACCTCCTTCGACTCCCTCGACGTCGAGAAGGCGCTCGACCAGCTGCGCACGCTTGGGGCGGTGAGCGAGATCGACTGGGTGGGGCGCGTCTCCAAGTACAAGCACCACGCCTACGAGTGGCTCGCCGTGAGCAAGCCGGAGATCGCGGTCATGACCGAGCTGCTCCTGCGCGGTGCGCAGCCGCTCGGCGAGCTCCGGGCTCGTGCGGCGCGGATGGAGCCGATCGCGGACCTGGCGGCCTTGAAGCCCATCGTCGAGGCCCTGGTCGGGCGCGGGCTGATGGTCGAGCTGACGCCCCCCGGGCGCGGCCAGCTCGTGAGCCACAATCTCTACCTGCCGGAGGAACTTGCCGAGCTGAAGACGAAGCTCGCGGGGCACGCGCCGGAGGCGATCGTGTTCGAGCGTTTCGAGCCCGCACCACGGGAGTTGAGCGCGATCCCGGCGGACGAGGCGGACGGATCGCCCGCTCCACGGCACGGCAGCGTGGAGCACGCGGCCGCGAGTGCGGGAACCGAGAGCGTTGCCGAACTGTCCGCGGCGCTCTCGAGTCTTCGCGCGGAAATGGCCCGGCTCCGCGAGCGGATCATCGCACTCGAATCGCGGCTCGGCTGATTCGCGCGCGGGCGGAGCGCCGCGCGGGACCTGCGGCGCGTCACGCCCCGGCGCGCAACGACGCCTGCACCGCGGTCTCGAGGGCCTGCAGGAACCGCGAGCGGTCACGGGGATCGAACGGCGCCGGCCCGCGGGTCTGCTCGCCCGCGCCGCGCAGGTCGGCGAGCAGCGCACGTGTCGCCAACGCGTTCCCGATGTTGTCCTCGGTGAACGGCCGGCCGGTGGTGCCGAGCGCGCGCGCGCCCTTTTCGAGGCACCGTGATGCGAGCGGGATGTCGGCCGTCACCACGATGTCGCCGGCCGCGACCCGCTCCACGATCCAGTCGTCGGCGGCGTCGAAACCCTGGGTCACGACCTCGAGCCGGATGCGCGCGTCCTCGGGAACGCGCATCCAGGCGCCGGCCACGAGCGTGACGGGCAGTCCATGGCGCTCGGCGACCTTGTAGACCTCCTGCTTGACCGGGCACGCGTCCGCGTCCACGTAGAGATGCGGCTTCGAGCGGCGCTCCACTCCTCGACCCCTCCGCGTTCCGGGCATGACGGCGGGCGCGCCGGATCCGACGCGCGCCGGTTCGGGCCCCGCCGAGACATATGCTAGTTTCCCCCACCGGTCCAATCCCGCCAGTCGCGGCGCGGCTCTCCCGCGGTCCGACCCCCAGTCGTCGTCCTGCGTCACGGCCACCACCCCGAGGCTCGAGCCACCGTGTCAGGCCCGTCCAATGCGAACGCCACCACGCGCGAGTTCGCCCTCACCGCCCGGCTCGCGACCGCCACGGCCGTGCTCATGTTCGCGCTGATCGTGATCGGCTCGGTGGTGCGGACGACGGGCTCCGGGCTCGCGTGCCCCGACTGGCCGCTGTGCCAGGGCCGGCTCGTCCCGCCGTTCCAGTTCAATGTCCTGGTGGAGTGGTTCCACCGCCTGATCGCGCTCGTGGTCGGGCTGGGCCTGCTCGCCACGGCGGCGTGGATCGGGGCTCATCGCGAGACGCGGGCGCGGCTCGGCGGGCTCGCGCTGCTGTCCCTCGCGCTCTACCTCACGCAGGCGCTGCTCGGCGCGCTCACCGTTTGGAAACTGCTCGACCCGAACGTGGTGAGCGGGCACCTCGCCGTGGCGCTCCTGCTGTTCGCGACGCTGCTCACGCTCGGCCTGATCGCGCGCCACGAGTCGCAGGCCGGCTGGCAGCGCGACTCCGTCTCGCGCGCGCGGCCCGCGGGACTGCTGCCGCTCTTCGGTGCAGCCACCGCCGCGATCTGGGCGCAGGCGGTGCTCGGAGGCATGGTCAGCACCAATCACGCGAGCCTCGCCTGCCCGGATTGGCCCCGGTGCAACGGAGAGTGGTTCCCGCCCATGACCGGCCTCGTGGCGCTGCAGATGGGGCATCGCTTCGCCGCCTACCTGCTCATCGGAGTCCTGGGGCTCGTGGGATGGCGGTCTCGCGCGGCGGCGGACGCTCCGGTCCGGAGCATCGGCACGCTCCTCTTCCTGCTCGTGCTGGCGCAGGCGGCGATCGGCGTCGCGAACGTGCTGCTCGGGATCCCGGTGTGGGTGTCGGCGCTCCACCTCGCGAACGCCGCTCTCATGCTCGCGCTGTCGCTGGTGGCCACGTTCCGGCTGGGCGTTCAGCCGGCACCGGCGCGCGCACTCGTCCAGGCGGTGGCGCGATGAGCCTCGCGAACGGGCTCCCCGAGGCCGCGGCGCCCCCCGCGACGCGAGCCGCCTCGTTCGGCGCGTGGCTCGAGCTGACCAAGCCTCGCATCGTGTCGCTCGTGCTCTTCACCGGCGTGCCCGCGCTGCTCCTCGCGTCGCACGGCTGGCCGGCGCCGCCACTCCTGTGGGGGACGCTCGCCGGGATCGCATTCGCGGCGGCATCGGCGGCGAGTTTCAACCACTACTTCGACCGCGACATCGACGCGCTCATGCGCCGCACGCGCACCCGGCCGCTCCCCTCGGGCGCGCTCCCACCCGCGGCCGCCGTGCTGCTGGGTGTCGTGCTCGGCGTGCTGGCGATGATCGTGCTGGTCGCCACCGCGAACCCCCTGTCGGCGGGGATCGCGCTCGCCTCGATCGTGTACTACGCGCTCTTCTACACGGTCTGGCTCAAGCGCCGCACGCCGCTCAACATCGTCATCGGCGGCGGCGCGGGTGCGTCGGCGCCGCTGATCGCGTGGGCCGCGGTGACCGGGCGCGTGGACCTGCCCGCGGTGCTGCTCGCGAGCATCATCTTCCTGTGGACGCCGCCCCACTTCTGGTCGCTGTCGCTCTACCGCCGCGACGACTACGAGCGGGCCGGCATCCCGATGCTGCCGGTCACGGACGGCGAGCCCGAGACACGCCGGCAGATCCTCCTCTACTCGCTCGTGCTCGTCGCAAGCACGATGGTGGTGGCGCCACTCGCGGGGCTCGGGCTCCTCTACACCGCGAGCGCGGCGGTGCTCGGCGCGCTGTTCGTGGCGGGCGCGGTACGGCTCTACCTCCGGCCCGGCGTGCCGCACGCACAGGGGCTCTTCCGCTACTCGATCCTCTACCTGTTCGTGCTGTTCCTCATGATGAGCGTGGACGCTCTCGCCATGGTGGGTCGCGCCACGAGGTGAGCCCGCGGGCGCGCGAATGCGCGCCGGCTAGTGCGTCGGCGCCGCGATCCGCTGCGCGCGCAACCGTGTGATCGCCGGAGCGAGCGCCAGGTGGCCGGCCGCGATCGCGAGTGCGAGCGCGAGACAGCCGGTCCACAGCACGACCCCGCCGAGACGCTGCAGCACGAGCGTCCCCACGGCCGGCGCAGCGCACACGGCCAGGCTGAACGACAACCCGTAAGCGCCCTGGTAGCGGCCCCGAAGCTGCGGGGGCGCCACGTCCGCAACCAATGCGTTGGCCACCGGGAGCACGCCGATCTCGCCCACCGTCCACACGATCACCCCCAGCGCGTAGAACGGCGCCGTGTGCGCGAGCGCGTTCATGCCGAAGCCGATCCCGACCAGCGCGCAGCTCACCGCGATCGTGCGCGAGCGGTTCCGGCGCGAGAGGACCGGGGCGAGGAACGGCTGGAGCAGCACGATCAGCACGCCGTTCGAGGCCAGGATCAGCCCGAACGTGGCGGTGCCGATCCCGTTCACCGCCATCGCGAGCGGGAACGTGCTCGAGTTCTGCATGAACACGAGCGCGAACAGGAAGCTCAGCCCGAAGAAGAGCGCGAACGGCCCGTCGCGCCAGGGGGCCGAGAACTCCGACCACGCGGAAGCCCGGCGCTCGCCCGCCCGCAACGGGGCGCGCGCCGGCCGCGTTTCGGGAACACCCAGCCAGATGACCAGCGCGAACAGCAGGGTCGTGGCGCCGTCGCCCACGAACAGCCAGCGGAACGAGAGGCGGGCGAGCATGCCGCCGAGCGTGA
This sequence comes from uncultured bacterium, assembly GCA_964434945.1. Lineage (GTDB taxonomy): Bacteria > Eisenbacteria > RBG-16-71-46 > RBG-16-71-46 > RBG-16-71-46 > JAIOPA01. The sequence goes on from CAYSWZ010000183.1 coordinate 7,393, forward strand.
GCCCGACCGAGAAGCCGAGGTTGATCACCCAGTAGACGAGGCCGTACGCCCGCACCCGATCGGCGGGCGGCACCATGTCGGCGACGGCCGCCTGCATGGCCGGCCGGTACATCTCGTTGACCGCCGCGACGCAGAAGATGGCCGGCGCCAGCACCTCGAGGCGCTCGACGAACCCCACGCACATCATTCCGGCGCCGCCCAGCCCGAGCGCCGCGAGCAGCGTCGCCCGGCGGCCGATCCGGTCGGCGAGGAAACCGCCGAGCGGGCCGGCGACCGAGCCTCCCGCGCCGTAGAGCGCCACCATCAGCCCCGCCTGAGAGGGGGAGAGGCGGCGTACCTGCGTGAGGTAGAGCGTGAGGAACGGCAACACGAAACTGCCGCAGCGGTTGACGAACGTGCCGGCCCACAGCGCCCAGAACGGGCGGGGGAGTCCCGCGGTGAGCGTCCGCAGTCTCTCGCGCAGGAACGGCGTGGGCATCGTGCCTCCGGGCCGGCGGGCGCGCATGGGGGCGCCCACACTCCATCGCCCGGCCGGAGACCGGGGCCCTGCCTCGGCAAAAATGGTCAGGCCCCGAGGACTTGCGCCCTCGGGGCCAAATGGTAGCGGGGGCTGGATTTGAACCAGCGACCTTCGGGTTATGAGCCCGACGAGCTACCAGGCTGCTCCACCCCGCATCACGTACGCTCAACCTAGGCGCGGGCGACGGAAGTGTCAAGGGCACGCGCCCGGATTTGTCCCGGACTGCACCTCGAGCCTGCCTTCGTAACCGGTTGCGGGCAATAAGCCTCGTCGCTATGCTGCCCCGCCTCGACCGGGTCCACCCATCGGTGCGCGAGCACGCAACTCCATGGAGGTTCCGTTGTTCCGTCCGCGGTCCGCAGTCCTGGCGGCTGTCGCCATGACCATGCTGCTCGCCCCCTCGGCCGCGTTCGCCGCCGCCGAGGTGCACCGGTTCAGCCTGGCGCTCTCCGCCGTGCCCACGTCGGTGAGTGCCGGGGATGTGAACGACGCGATCGACCACTACAACACCACGATCCTCACGCCGCCGCCGCGCGGGTACGAGCCGCTGCCCAAGATCTCGTTCACGTGGATGTTCGACGGCGAGTTCCGCTACTTCGCCACCCAGAACCTCGCCCTGAACGCCGGCGTCAGCCAGATGCGGGCCAAGTCGGCGAAGGAGTACCTGCCGGGGCTGTCCCAGGCGATCAACGTGCGTGCCGAGATCATCTCCGTACCGGTGCACATCGGCGCCGCCTACTACCTGCAGGCCTACAACCAGGGCGACTTCCAGGCGCGCATGTTCTTCGGCGCCGGGCTCGAGCACTACACGCACTCGCGCACGACGTTCGAGCAGTCGCTGTCCGGCGCCGACTCGGCGACGACGGCGCAGCTCGGCGGGTCCTACCGGCTCTCGAACACGAAGGACGGGCCGGGCTATTACGCCGAGGGCGGCGTGCACATGTTCTTCTCGTCGCGTTACTCGGTCCTGCTCTCCGTCCTCTATCGGAGCGGCAACGTGCAGGAGCTCGTGGACGAGACGACCGGCCTGCCGGTGCTAAATCCCAAGACCGGCAAGCCCGCGGGACTCGACGTGAGCGGCATCGGATTCCGAATGGCGGCCGTCATCGGACTTTAGGGACTCTAGGCCGCCCGGCACGGCGGACGACGAACGGCGGCGTGCCTGTCCCGCCGCCGTTCGCGTCTCCAGCGAGCGCTACTGGCTCGAGTCGGACTTCGCCTCGCCGCCGCGGAACTTGTAGACGATCTCGCCGGGAGCGGCCCAACCGTGCTGCGTGCGCGCGATCTCCTCGGCGCGGAAGCGCTTGGCCTCGGGGTCGGAGAGCTGCGCCTGCAGCCGCGCCGTGTCCTCCTTGAGCTTCCGGCCGTCGGCCTCGGCCTGCGCGATCTCGTGCTTCAACTGGTAGATGCGCCAGAAGCTGTGCTCGGAGAGCACGCTGACCCACGCCAGCCACACGCCGGCGACGAGCCAGAACCAGCGCGGGATGTCGCGCGCGCCGCCGGAGCGGCCATGTTCGAGCGGGCGCGAGAAGAAGCGGCGGGTGACGTCACGCGGCTTCATGTCGGACCTCCTTGTGGACAGTGCCTCCGCGACTTCCGTGCCGCGGCGAACGACGGTTCAGGCCGTGGGCTGGGGACGCCGCTCACGCGCCGCGCGGAACGCGCCGCGGCCCAGGTAGGCGGCGCTCGAGCCCAGCTGCTCCTCGATCCGCAGGAGCTGATTGTACTTCGCGATCCGGTCCGTGCGACAGAGCGATCCGGTCTTGATCTGCCCGGCGTTCGTGGCCACCGCCAGGTCGCTGATGGTGACGTCCTCGGTCTCGCCCGAACGGTGCGAGATGACCGCGGTCCAGCCGGCACGCTGGGCCATCTCCACCGCGGCGAGCGTCTCCGTGAGCGTGCCGATCTGGTTCACCTTGACGAGGATCGAGTTGGCGATCTCCTCGCGGATGCCGCGCGCGAGCCGGGTCACGTTGGTGACGAACACGTCGTCGCCCACGAGCTGGACGCGGCCGCCGAGCTTCCGGGTCTGCGTCGCCCAGCCGGCCCAGTCGTCCTCGGCGAGGCCGTCCTCGATGCTGACGATGGGATAGCGGTCGCACAGGCTGGCGTACCAGTCCACGAGCTGCGCGCTCGTGAGCTTCTTCCCGCCCTCGCCCTCGAGCAGGTAGCCGCTGCCGTCCTTCTGCCACAGCTCGCTCGCCGCCACGTCGATCGCCAGCGCCACCTGCTCGCCCGGCTTGTAGCCAGCGGCTTCGATGGCGGTGAGCAGGATCTTGAGCGCCTCCTCGTTGGAGCGCAGGTTCGGCGCGAACCCGCCCTCGTCACCCACCGCGGTGGCGAGCCCCTGCTTCTTCAAGACGCCATGCAGCGCGTGGAACACCTCGGCGCCCCAGCGGAGCGCCTCGCGGAAGCTCGGCGCCCCGACCGGCGCGATCATGAACTCCTGGAGGTCGACGTTGTTGTCCGCGTGCGCGCCGCCGTTCACGACGTTCATGAGCGGCACCGGCAGCACGTGCGCGTGGACCCCGCCGAGGTGTCGGTAGAGCGGCACCTCGAGCTGCTCCGCGGCCGCATGCGCCACGGCCATCGACACACCCAGCAGCGCGTTGGCGCCGAGCTTGCCCTTGTTCGCGGTGCCGTCGAGCGCGATCAGCCGCGCGTCGACGCCGGCCTGGTCGAACGCGTCCATGCCGAGGAGCGCCGGCGCCAGCACCTCGCCCACGTTGTGGACGGCCTTCAGCACGCCCTTGCCGCGGTAGCGCTTGGCGTCGCCGTCGCGGAGCTCGATCGCCTCGTGTTCTCCGGTGGAGGCGCCCGAGGGCACCGCCGCCCGGCCGAGCGCTCCGCCGTCGAGCACGCAATCCACCTCGAGCGTGGGGTTGCCGCGCGAGTCGAGGATCTCGCGGGCGCGGATCGACGCGACGGTCATCATGGCGCGGCAGGCTAGGTGGCGGACAGGGGGGCGTCAAGCCTGCGGCCCGATCCGGGTGCGCGGAAGATTGCAGCCGGGCCCGGCGGCGGCTGGACGGGGTCCGCAAGTGGCGTTCCCCACGTCTCCGGGGCCGCGACCAAGCGTCCGAATTCGGTCAAAATGCAATCTTCCGCGCACCCGCGAAAGGCTGCACCGCCGGGGCCGGATGACCCGTCTCGCGTGCCCGGGCGATGCGTCCGGAGCCGCTCCAGCAGCAGCTGGAACGCAATTCCGGTGCGGTTCTTGACCCGTTCGTGACGGCGAACCTAATGTGCGCCAGCATGAAACCACCGGCCGCCAGCGCGCACGCAACGGCCGTCTCGACGAAACCTTCGGCCGCCGGGACCCGTAGCCGGGAAAGGACCCCGGGGACGTGAGCGGCGGCGAAGATGCCGATCTCGTCCGCCGGTGCCTGTCGGGCGATCAAAGAGCCTGCCGGGACCTGGTTCGACGCTACGAACGTCCGGTCTACTCGGTTCTCATGCGGGTGGTGCGCCGGGCCGAGGACGCCGAGGACCTGGTCCAGGAGACCTTCGTCAAGGTGTTCCGGGCGCTCGACCGGTACGACGTCGAGCGGCCGTTCAGCGCGTGGATCTTCACCATCGCCTCGCGCCTCGCGATCGATCATCTCAGACGGCGGCGGGTGCAGACGGTGTCGCTCAGCGTGAGCGACCCCGGGTCCGGTGAAGAGCGCACCATGGATGTCGAGGACACGGGCCTGAAGCCCGATGAGATCACGGCGAATCTCGAGGAAGAGTCGGCGACCGCCCAGCTCATCGACAGTCTGCCCGAACACTACCGAATCGTCGTACTGTTGCGTCACCAGCAGGACCTGTCGTACGAAGAGATCGCCGAGGCACTGAACCTGCCACTCGGCACCGTGAAGGCCCGGATCCACCGGGCGCGTGCGCTGCTCAAGGACAGGATCCAGGGACCGTCATGAAGCTCTGCCCCGAGACACTCAAGGTTCAGGACTACCTGGACGGTGAACTCGCCGCCGCGGAGGTCGCGCGCTTCGAGGCGCACCTGGCCGGCTGCCGCGAGTGCGAGGCCGAGGTGGCGGCGTACCGGGTGGTGTTCAGCGAGCTGCGCTCGGTGCCGCTGCTGGACCCGCGCCCCGAGCTGTTCGAACGCATCATGGACCAGGTGCTGCCGCACCGGATGCCGCGCTGGGTGAAGGTGCTGGGCTGGGCCTACGGCGGAGCGTTCGCCGCGAGCCTCGGCGCCATCGCCTCGGCGTTCGTCCTGCCGGGGCCGAGCACGTGGCTGCACGGCGTGATCGCGGCCGGGCTGCGATCGCTGACCAGCACCGGCTCGTTCGTGCTGCGCACGCTGAGCGACGGCCTCGCGCGCACCGGCGAGGCGTTCCTCGGCGGCGGCAGCGCGGGCCGGCTGCTGCGGCTGCTGGGGAGCGCACTCGCGAACCCCGCGATCCTGCTCACCGTGATCGCGGCGCTCGGCGTGTGCGCCGCCCTGCTGTGGTGGATGCGTCCGAGCGAGCGGCGCGGGACCGGGGAGATCCCTCATGTCGGCATGCTGGGCTTGTAGATCCGCCGCGGCGGTCCTCGCCGCGGCGGTCCTGTCCATGGCGTGCGGCACGGCGGGCGCGCGCGTCCTGCATGGCCGCCACCACGGCCTCACGCTCGGAGACAGCTCGAGCCGGATCGTGATCGATTCGCACGGCGTGACCGTGAGCCGCACGCACGGCGACAGCGAGTCGACCGCCGTCGACATCGGTGGCGATTTCCAGGGCGGGCCGATCGTGGTGCGCGGCAATGGAAACGGCAACGGGATCGTGCGCCTGTTCTCGGACGCGCGCGTCGGGCCCGGCGAGCGTGTCGAAGGCGACGTGGTGGCCGTTTTCGGATCGGTGCGTGTCGAGGGCGAAGTCGAGGGCTCCGCGGTGGCGGTGTTCGGCTCGGTCGACCTCCGCCGCGGCGCCATCGTGCACGGCGATGCCGTCGCGGTGGGAGGAGGGCTCTCGGCCGAGGGCGCCAAGGTGAGCGGTGAGAGCGTGCAGGTGGGCTGTTTCCCGCTGACGCTCGGTCTGCCGGGGCTGCCGCTCGTGCTCGCCACCATCACGCTCGCGTGGCTCGTGTCGCTGTTCTTCGGCTGGATCGGCGCCGCGCTCTTCCCGGGCCGGCTCGCGCGCGTGGCGATCACGTCGTCCCGCCGCACCGCGGCCTCGATCCTGCTCGGGATCCTGTCCGGGCCGCTCATGCTCATGGCCACGCTGCTGCTGATGGTCACGGTGATCGGCATCCCGATCGCTGTGTTCCTGCCGTTCGTCTACGTGGCCGTGGTGTACGCCGGCCAGATCGCCGCCACTTACGTCCTCGGCTGCAAGCTCACGCGCCGGCGCCTGGGAGAGGGCGGCGTCACCGCGCCGCTCATGGCCGGCTCGCTCCTCGTCGCATCGGTGTTCGGGTTCGGCGCAATCCTTTGGGAAACACCGGGCATGGTGCGAACCGTGGCGCTGTTCTTCCTGCTCGTCGGATTGCTCCTCATGCTCGGCCTGTCCACGATCGGCACCGGGGCGTTCCTGCTCTCGCGCGCGGGCACGCGCCCGACCGACATCGGCGAGCCCGGGCTGGGAGGGATGCCGGCCCCGACACCCGCCGCCCCGGAGGCACCGGCCGCCGTCTAGCCCCGGCGGGGCGCGTGCGCGATCGCCCCAGCGTGGGTGTCCGCACCCGCCCCGCAATTGCCAGTGGGTGAGATCCCCCGAACCGGGCCCTCCCGGAGGCGCAGAGGCGCGCCCCGTGCCTCGATCACGAGAGGCAAGCTGATGCACGCCAGTACATTGCCGCCCCCGTGCTTTCCGCAACGCCGAGCGTCGCAGTGGCACGGATGTCGCCTTGAGTTGGGGCATGGACTGCCCCCGCCACCCGCTTCAGCGCGCGCTCCGCACGATTGCCCTGCCGGCTCTCGTCGTGCTGCTGCCCGCCGCGCAGCCGGCCGCCGCGAGCGAGCTGCGCGCGTCGGCGACGCACGTGGCCGGCATCGTCGTTCATGACGCCGGCGAGACGCTCCGCGACTTCTGCCGGAGCGAGGGTGGTCACGTCTATCTCGAGCTTCCGGACGGTTCGGAGTGGGAACTCGTCACCTCGCCCACGGATCCCGAGATCACGAACCCCGGCGACGGCATGTTCCACGCATTCGAGCCGGCCGAGGTCGGCGCTGCCATGGAGCAGGTGAGCTACCCGCTCCGCGGGATCTCGGCCGAGGTCTTCATCCTCCCCTACCCGCGCCGCGAGAGCCTCGAGTCCGCCGCCGGCCCGGGCCTCATCCTGCTGTCGCCGGGCGTGCGCCCCCTCTCACCGGAACACCAGCAGTCGGAGTTCGTACACGAGCTGGGCCACGTGGTTCAGTACGCCCTCCTGCCCGATGCCGACGTCGGCGGCTGGGCCGAGTACGCGCGCATGCGCGGGCTCCAGCCGGGCGTGAACAACGCCTCCGCGCCGCACGCGGATCGCCCGCACGAGATCTGGGCCGAGGACTTCCGCGCGCTCTTCGGCGGCCCGTTGGCGAACAGCGCCGGGACGATCGAGAACGCGGATCTCCCTTACCCGACGCAGGTCGCGGGGCTCGACCGCTTCATGGCGTCGGTGGCCGCGAACGCGGCGACGCCGGGCAGCGCCCGTCTCGAGGTCGTGCCGCTGGCGCACGGTGCGGTGAGCTTCTCGCGCTTCGGCACGGGCGCCGCGGTCCTCGACGTTTACGACACGGCCGGCCGGCGGCTCGCCAGCGTGTCGCCCACGATCGGCGAGAATGGCGTGTCGTGGAGCTGGGACGGCACGGATCGTTCGGGGCGGCCGCTGCGGGGCGCGGTCGTGTTCGCCCGCGTGCGCGACGGCCAGGGCGGCGCCGTGCGCGTCGCGCTGGTGCGCTGACGCCTCACTGGTGCGCCACCGCCGGCAGGTTGGCCGGTGTGAACTCGGCGCTGATCAGGCGTGAGCGCTCGTCGCCGAAGCCGGCGAAGTTGCGCGCCGCCTCGAACAGCGAGCGCGGCAGGCTGGTGAGCACGCCGAGACCCGAGTGCTGCTTGACCTTCACCTCGCCCGAGAGCCAGCCCTCCACCTGCTCCACGTCCTCGACGTTGAGCGGCCGGAGCGAGGCGCTCACCACGACGTAGAGGGGAACGTCCGGGCCGACGCGCGCGAGCGGGGCGACCGGCAGCGCCAGCGTGCGTTCGAGCGCGCTCGCGAGCGAGTCGAGCGTGCTCACCGTGAGCGTGGAGCCTCCCGGGCGCTCGAGCCGCCAGCGATCGCTCCAGACGTCGTATCGGATGCGGAAGCTGGCGTCCACCGCCCGCTCCATGCGATCGAACCAGGCCGTCCGACGCCGCCAGAGCTCGGCGTGCAGCGTCAGCGTGGCCGGCATGCCGCGCCCGAGACTGCTCGCCACGCGTGCTTCGACCGGCTGCTCGATGCGCAGCTCCACCCACAGCTGCCCGCCCGGGTCGCGCACCGGCCGGATCGCGGTGAGCTGGAAGGCGCCCGCCGCCGGCGCCAGCAGCAGCAGGAGTACCAGCGCGGGCGCGACGGGTCGGCCGCCGTGCGCGATGCGCACGGCGGCGCGCAGGCACGTGCGCAGGCCGGGGAGGCGGCGGCAGGGGAGCAAGAGGGCGGGGTGGCCTCGTCAGAACGGCCGCTGCAACCGCAACGACCAGGTGAGCGGGGAGTTCAAGTCCGAGAGATCACGCGCCACGTAGAGCCGGAGGTCGTCCTCGCTGGTGGCGAGGCCGAGGCCGCCGTCGGTGGCGAAGTGCTGGTGCTGGACGTCCCAGTGATTGCCCGCGTTGTCCCATGCCGTGCCCGTATCCACGAACACGATCGCGTGGAGCCCCGCCTCGAAGCCCTCGCCGCGCAACGCCCACAGGCCGAGCGTGTACTCGGCCTGGGCGAGCGCGAGCTGATTGCCCTCGAAGGCGTTCAGCGGATGCGCGCGCAGCCCGTCGACTCCGCCCACGCCCATGAGCTTCTGGGCCGGGAGCGTGCCGTCGGCGCAGGCGCCGCCCACGGCCCGCAGCGACAGGGAGGTCGCCGGCGACAGCCGGACCACGCTGCGCATGTCCGCGAGCAGGCGCAGGTACGTGAAATCGCCGCCCAGCTGCCCGCCCGCGCGATCCAGTTCGATCCAGTGGTAGAGCCCGGCGCGCGTGGAGCTGGAGCGCTGCGCCATGCGTTCGAGCCGGACCAGCACATCGTGCGTCTCGCCCTCGTCGATCGCCGGGTTGGGCCGCAGCGGGCGGTCCATGTTGAACCACGAGCGCACGCCGTCGTTCACGCTCAGCGTGCGGTACTCGTCGCGCCGCGCGTGCAGGCTGACGGTGGAAAAGTCCGGGACGCGCCACGACAGGTACACGCCGCCGCCCTCGCGCTCGAAGTAGTCGCGGTAGTCCGTGCGCGCGAACAGCATCGCCAGCGAGTTCTCGACGTCGTCCACCTGCTGCAGCTCGGGGTGATCGGTGCGCCGCACCACGCTGAAACCGAACACGAACCGCGCCGTCGGCAGCAGCGGTTGCTCGATCTGGACGCCGTACAGCGTCCGATCGCGCCCGTCGGAGTACTCGAGTCGCGCGCCGAGACGCGGGTACATGGTGTGCGGGCGCTGCACCTGGTAGTGGGCGCCGAAACGGAGCTGGTCCACGCGGTTGTAGTCGACGACCACGTCGAAGTGCTCGCCCCTCCGGTGGTGCTGGCTGTCCCAGGTGTCCGGGTTGTCGAGCAGGTGATCACCCATTGGCGCACGCAGCAGCTGGGTCTCGTTGCTCTGGTAATCGACGCGCACGGGTGGCGAGGTGACGATGGGTTCGTGCCCGGTGCTGTCGAAGAACTGGAGCGTCGGCGTGTACGCCAGGCTGTCGGCCGCGTTCGGGCCGGAGGGCGCGACCGGCCGGAATGTCAGCGAGTCGCGCTGCTCGAGCGCGTTCAAACGGGAGAGGGGAGAACGGCTGGCGAGCGCGGGCCCGGCCGCGACTGCGAGGAACGTCGCGGCGAGCAGGGCGATCGCGGGTCGGCGGAGCGTCGTCACGGTGCCTCCGGGAGTGTGTCGGGGGTTCACCCGGGACACAAGGCAAGCCCCGTACCACCATACGCTCGCGGCAGGGAGGTGCAACTTTGCGCGGGGCGTGGGGTTGCAGAGGTGCGGCGCGCCGGGCCCAGGCCCGGGTGTGGCGCGCTCGCCACGCGCAGAGGCGGGCCCGCGTTGCCCGCGGAGCTACCTCCTCGCGATGCCGTACTTCCGCATCTTGCGGTGGAGGTTCGTGCGGTCGATGCCGAGCCCGGCGGCCGCCTGGGTCACGTTCCAGTCGGCGGCCTCGAGCGCGCGCCGGATGGAATCGATCTCGCTGCGGGCCACCCTCCCCTTCAAGCCTGCATCCTCGCCCTCCTCGGGCGGGCTCTCGAGCCACGGGTTCAGGTCGGCGGCCGTGATCGTGTCGCTGCCCACCAGCACCACCGCGCGCTCCATGAGATTCCGCATCTCGCGCACGTTCCCCGGCCAGTAGTAGTCCTCGAGCAGTTCGCGCGCGTCCTCCGCCAGCGCCATCGGCGCGCGTCCCTCCGCTTCGCAGAAGCGCGCGAGGAAGTGCTGCGCGAGGCGCGCCACGTCGGCCCTCCGCTCGCGCAGCGGCGGGACCACCAGCGGCAGGACGTTGAGCCGGACGTAGAGATCCTCGCGGAAGTCGCCGGCCTTCACCGCCGCGGACAGGTCCTTGTTCGTGGCCGCCACGAGCCGCACGTCCACCTTGGCCGTGCGCGTGCCGCCGACGCGTTCGATTTCACCCGTCTCGATCGCGCGCAGGAGCTTCGCCTGGGCCTCGAGCGCGAGGTCGCCGACCTCGTCCAGAAACAGCGTGCCGCCGTCGGCCAGTTCCAGCCGGCCTTTCTTCGTGGCCACCGCTCCGGTGAACGCGCCCTTCTCGTAGCCGAACAGCTCGCTTTCGAGCAGGTCCTTCGGGATCGCGGCGCAATTCAGCTTCACGAACGGGCCGCTCGCGCGCTTCGACAGTGAATGGATGGCGAGCGCGGCCAGCTCCTTTCCGGCGCCGTTCTCGCCGCTGATCAGCACGCGGCCGTTGGAAGGCGCCACCTTCCGGATCTGCTCGCGCAGCCGCTCCACCGCGGGGCACTGGCCCACGATGCCGAGCGTTGCGGCGGCGTCCGCAACCGCGGTCGCTCCCTCGGCGTCCGCGGTGCCGAGGGGCGAGCCCGCGGTGCCGGCGGTCATGACGCGCTCGGGCGTCGCGCGCCGTAACCGGGTCAACCGGACGGCCTCGCGCACCACCGCGAGCAGGTGGTCCGGATCGCGGATGGGCTTCGCCACGAAATCGAACGCCCCGCGCTGGCCCGCTTTCACGGCATTCTCGAGCGAGCTCTCGCCGGAGACCACGATCACCGCCGTGTCGGGCGCGTGCTCGCGGATCTTGAGGAGCGCGTCGAGCCCGTGCTCACCGGGCATGGTGAGGTCCAGCAGCACGACGTCCCAGCGCCGCTGCTCCAGCGCAGCGTACGCCTCGGTCGCGTTTCCGGCCTCGCCGGTTTCGTGTCCCTCGTCCTCCAGCACCGCGCGCAGCGTGCGGCGGATCGCGGGATCGTCGTCCACGGTGAGTACGGAGAACCGCTCGCGCTGCGCCATCAGGGGCTCCTCATCCGGCCAGGGGGAGCGTGAGGCGCGCCCGCGCCCCGCCACCCTCCCGGTTCACCAGCGTCACTCGGCCTCGGTGCTGCGTGGCGATGTCGCGTACGAGCGAGAGGCCGAGACCGCTGCCACGGTTCTTGTTGCTCACGTAGGGCTCGAACACGCGCTCGGCGAGCGCGGGGTCCAGTCCCGTGCCGCGATCGCGCACCTCGACCCAGGCCTCCGTACCCTCCCGACCCGTCTCGACTTCCACGACGCTGCCGGCCGGACTCGCCTCGATGGCGTTCACCAGCAGGTTATGCAGCGCGCGTGACAACAGCAACCGGTCGCCGCGCACGGGAAGCGACGCGTCGCAGCGGAGGCCGAGTGTGAGCCCCTGCGGCTCGTGCAGCGCGGCGCACGCGCGCGCGACCTCGGACAGGTCGAGCGGCTCCTCGCGCGGCTCGGGCATGCGCGCGTACTGCGAGAACGTCTCGGCCATGCGCGACAACGCCTCCACCTCCTGCAGCAGGGCCCCGATGCTCTCCTGCACGGCGGGCCGTTCGGCCTCGGGGACCAGCTCGATGCGCCGCTGGAGCCGGTGCAGCGACAGCGACATGGGCGTGAGCGGGTTCTTGAGCTCGTGCGACAGCCGTCGCGCCACGTCACGCCAGCCCGCTTCGCGTTCGGCGCGCGCCAGGGCGTGCCGCGCCTCGGAGAGACGAGCGGTCATGGCGTTGAACGAGGACGCCAGCGACGCCAGCTCGCGCGGCCCGGACTCGGGCAGTCGATGCGCGTTGCGGCCGTCCTGCACGCCTTCGAGCGCGGTGGCGAGTCGCGCCAGCGGCTCGGTCATGCCCTCGGCCAGCGCGCGCGCGAGGAGCAGCGCGCCGAGCGCGATCACCAGCGCGAGCGCCGCCACGGTGAGCCACACCCGCTGCCGGGCCACCGCCACCAGTACGCCGACGCGCGCGTAGTTCTCGCGCGCCTCGCGCACCTGGCCCAGCTGCTCCCAGTAGCTCGGGTTCAACCACATGCCGGCCACGAGGGCCACGCGGTCGTGCACCGGCGAGACGGCGCCGAGCACACCACTCGGCGAGCGCACGAGCCGGTCGCCGGCCAGCGCGGCGGGGATCTCCGAGGACAGGTCCACCGTGTCGGCGGCCATCACGTTCATCGGGGTGAGCGTCGCGGTCAGGCGCCAGCCGGTGGAGTCGCGCTCGTAGCGCTGCGAGAAATCGAGCCGGGATTCGCTCATCTCGCGGCGCAGGTCGTTGCGCTGTCGCGGGTCGGTGGCGAACTCGGGCATGCTCGCGGCCCACGACTCGGCGCGCGACATGGCGATGGCCTCGAGGTGCGTGAGCGTGGTCCGATTGGTTTCCATCGCGGCCTCGAGGGCGTGGTCGACGCCGGACTGGTACCAGCGGGAAGTCGCGGAGTGCAGTTGGACCAGCGTGAACCAGGCGAAGACGAGCGTTGGGGCCAACGCCAACGTCAGGAGCGCGAGGAAGAGGCGTGTTCTCAGCGTCATGTGTTCGGGCCGGTCAGCTTGCGGCTTCGTCGCCGGAGAGGGCACGCGCGCTGAGGCGAACGCTCGCCCGCGGCATCCTGCCTCCGGCTCGCTCGGCGTTCGGGCTGCTCCGCCAGTCCCTGGCTGCGCAGCCCTCTCGACGCCGCCACAGCGCGCATGCCCTCACCGGCTCTGAGCGTGCGGGTTCGCCGACGGACTCCGACGCAGGCTCGCGTGCGGCTTTGCCGCACTCTCGCGTTGGTCGGCGCGTGGTCGCGTCACTCGGGGTCCGGGGAGAGGCCGCCGAGTTGGCCGCAGGCGGCCCAGATGTCGCCGCCCTGGGTCTGGCGCACGGTGACGGCGGGCGCGCGGGGATAGAGGCGCGCGGCGAATGCGTCGATCGCGGCCTGCGACGGGCGCCTCCACGCGAGGCCGGGCACCGGGTTGTAGGGGATGATGTTCACCTTGCTCGGCAACTCACGGGCGAACGCGGCCAGGCGGTCGGCGTCCTCCATGCTGTCGTTCACGTCCCCCAGCAGCACGTACTCGAGCGTCACGCGCCGCCCCACGGTGTGGCCGTACTCCCTCGCGGCGTCGAGCAGTTCGCGGATGGGCCAGCGCTTGTTCACCGGTACCAGCTCGTCGCGCAACTCGTCGGTGGTCGCATGCAGCGAGACGGCGAGGCCGACCTGCAGGTCGAGCTTCGTCAGTTCGCGCATCTGTGGCACCAGCCCGCTCGTGCTCACGGTGACGCGGCGGGCCCCGAGATTGAGGCCGCGTTCGTCGTGAAGGATGCGGACGCTCTCGGTGACCGCCGCCAGGTTGGCGAGCGGCTCGCCCATGCCCATGTAGACGATGTTGAAGCGATCATCCTGCCAGCGGTGGAAATCCCCCATCGCCATCACCTGTGCCACGATCTCGTGCGCCTTGAGGTTGCGCTTCAACCCCATGAGTCCGGTGGCGCAGAACGAGCACTTGAGCGCGCAGCCGACTTGGCTGGAGATGCAGAACGTCAGGCGGCGGGGTGTGCGCATGCTGACGCTCTCGACGCGCGCGCCGTCGGCGAGGCGCAGGACGAACTTGTGTGTGTTGCCGTCCGGGCTGCTGTGGACGGAGGCCGTCTCCGGGAGTGCGAAGTCGCAGATGGCCGGGAGTGAGCGCCGGAACGTGAGCGGCAGGTTCGTCATGTCGAGCGGGTCGCGCACGCGCTTCTGGTAGACCCAGGAGAACATCTGCTCGGCGCGGAAACCGGGCAGGCCGTGGCCCAGCACGTGGCGGCGCAGGTGGTCACGGCTCATGCCGAAAAAGCTGGGAGTGGGGCCCGAGGCGGGCGAGAGATCGGACGTGGGCATGGTCGGCATGCTCGCAGTGTGCGGTAAACCGGTGAACGGTAGCAATGAAGGCTGTTTGCGGTCAACGCTTCGGCAATGGTATGCATTGCCATGCAATGCATGCCCGGGACGCGGAACGACTGCACGAGGTGCTCGCGGTGCTGGCTCCGCCGCGACGATTCGGACTTCTCCTTCTGCTCCTCTCCGGCGTGGACAGGAGCGTGTGCCAGCTGGCGAGCGCCGTCGGGCTCTCCCAGAGCTGCACCACCCGGCATCTCCAGGCGCTCGAGCGCGCCGGGCTGGTGAAGGGGACGCGCGACGGGAAGCGCGTGGTGTTCCGAACCGCCCCGCGCGGCGCGGCGGCGGCGGGTGTGCTCGCCTCGCTGGCGGGGCAGAGCGCGCCCGCCGAGGTGTTCGTCGCCCTCGCGCCCGTGGCGCGGGCTGCCGGCGCCAGGCGTCGTGGGGTCAGGCGGGCCCCGGCCGGGCCGGCCGCGGCCCGGCCGGCTGGTCGACGCCGGCCCGGCGGGACCGCCACCGCACTCTCCTCGGCCGATCCGATCCCCGGGGCGCCGGTCCCCGCTCCACGCACCGTCCCGGAATCTGGTAATAACTCGCCTCCCGCGAGTCCCCCGACCCGCCCCTGGCAGGAACTCGAGGACTACCTACTCTGAGCTTCAAGAACCCGAGTCGTCCGAGGAACATATGCGTGTCGGTGCAATAGATATCGGCTCCAACTCGGTGCGCCTGCTCGTGGCCGAGATTCCCGAGGACGCTCCGTGGGGGCCCGACCTGGACACGCTCGCCCGCGCGGGAGAGGCCTGCCGGTTGGGCCGGGGCCTGCACGAATCGGGCAGGGTGGACGAGGAGCTCGTGGACCGGGCCGGCACCATCGTGGGCGAGTTCCTGCGCCGTGCCCGCTCGCTGGGAGCGCGACACATCGTGGCCGCGGCCACGGCGGCGCTCCGCCGGGCGAGTAACGGCGCCCCGGCGGCGGAGCGCATCAGCGAGCTGGCGGGCGTCCCGGTCCGAATCTTGAGCGAGGCCGACGAGGCCCGGCTGGTGTACCGCTCGGTCGTGATGGGGCTGGGGAAGAGCGTGCGTGGGAGCCAGTGCGTGGTCTTCGATCTCGGGGGAGGCAGCACCGAGGTCGTGAGCGGCGTCGGCGAGCGGCTCGGACGCTGGACCAGCCTGCCGTTCGGGGCAGTGACGCTCACGGAGCGGCTGGTCGCGGACGACCCCCCGACGGTCGATCAGCTCGCCGCGGCGCGCGCCTGGGTGCGGGGCGAACTTATGCATAGCTGTGCACTATTCCCCCAGCGGACTGCCGTCCTGGTCGGCGTGGGCGGCACCATCACCGTCCTGGCCGCGCTCGACGCGGGCATGTCCACGTACGACCCCGCGCAGCTCGAGGGCGCCTTCGTTCCGCGCGAACGGGTGATGGCGCTCGTGGAACGGATCGTCAGTTCGAGCCAGGCCGAACGGCGCGCAATGCCCATCATGGGGGAGGGTCGCGCCGATATCGTCGGCACCGGGGCGCTCGTGGTGGAGGGGTTGCTCGAACGCTTCCAGGCCCCCGGGCTCCTCTGCTCGACCCAGGGGCTCCGCTACGGGCTGGCGCGGCTCGCCGCGGAGGAGTGGCGGGCCCTGAGGGCCGCCGACAGCTGAACCGGCCGCTGGGCCATCCGGCCACCCTCTTTGGCCGCGCGGCTGGGCGGGCTCCGGGGCTCAGGCCGCTTCGCTGCAGGGAGAACAACCCGCCGCAGGACCGCGTAAATCGCGCAGAATAACCATTGACGCCCTCTTCACAGCAGGCGGATACTCCGGCTCAGGTTCTTGCAGGTCCCCTCAAAAACATTGTCACCCGCCCGGTGCCTCCATCCGGCCGGCCGCAAATTTCTTTCACTGAGGGAACCAGTGTCGGAGGGAGTAGGCCTCAACATGATGAACCGAAAGAGTACCAGGATCCTCATCACCTTGGTTCTCGCGGCCGCCATCTGCTCGGCGCTCGGGTCCGAGGCGCATGCGGCTTGGAACACGCGAAGCCTCACCACCCGCGTGACACTGAGCAGCCAGGCGCCGAAGCCCGTGTTCCGCCCTTACTCGGGAGAGCCTGATGGTGGTGCCGGTGGTGCGCCGCAGCCGCCCAAGGCGGGTAGTTACCCGACCACCGGGCAGCTGGCGACGTGGACACAGAGAATCCAATGGATGATTCGGATCTGGCTCGGAACCGTGCCGAAACGCTTCCCCTAGGACTTGCAGGGTAGCGATTCTCGATGATTCTCGGGCGCATCGGATCGAACCGCCGATGACGCCCACCGGGTTGTGACGTAATCGAGGGTTCGACCGTGCAGAGATCAATCCCCCCCGATTCCACTGCGACCGGATCCCAGCCGGGGATCTCGCAGCAGGAGGCTATCGGAGACCTTCACCTCGCCGCCGACGCATTCGCGAATGCAGTCGAGGCCTACAAGGCGGCCGTCGCCGCCCTGGCGCCGGGAGCGCTCGGCGACCGCATCCGGTTGCAGCTCCGGATCGCGCGCGCCGAGGTGCTGCGGGGCCGGCCGAAGGAAGCGCTCGCCGAAGCCGCGATCGCCCGTGAAGCTGCGCGCCGCACCGGTGATCCTCACCTGAACGCGCGGGTGGCCGCGGTGGCCGCCTCCGTGCACATGGAACTGGGCGCCCCGCGCCGCGCACAGCGCTATGCCGCGTACGCCTACCGGGTCCTGCGCGATACGAACGATCACCTGACCGTCGCGCAGGTCTCGCTCACGATGGGGCTCGCGCTCACGCGCTCCGGCAGGCCGCAGGACGCCGTGGACTGGCTGCAGAGCGCTGCGGCGACGTTCCGGCGGATCGAGAACGCCGATGGCATCGTGATCGCCCTCAACAACCTCGGTCTCGTGTACAAGAACCTGCGCGAGTGGCGCGAAGCCACGCGCTGCCTCGAGCAGGCGCTCGAGATCGACGAGCGCAAGGGCCTGTTCGCGCGGATGCGCCTGCACCACCAGAACCTGGGCCTGATCCGCTACCGCCTCGGGCAGTGGGAGCTGGCCGAGGAGCACTACCGCCATTCGTTGCGCATTTCGCTCGAGCTGTCGCACGCGGGTGGCGAGGCCATGGCGCTCCTCGCGCTCGGCATGCTCGCGCGCCGTCGCCGGCAGCTCGACCGCGCCGACGACAACTTCCGGAAGGCGCTCGAGCTGGCCACGCACGCGGGCGCGCGCCGCGAGGTCGAACTGGCGCGCGAGTTCATGGCCGAGGTGGAGATCGACCGCGGGAACGGCACGGCGGCGCTCGCGCTCATCGAGCCCGCGCTCGAGGAGGCGAGGTCCCAGGCGCCACAGGGCGACGTGACCATGGAACTGACCATCCGGCTCGGCATGGCGCTGCGGCTGGTCGGCCGGCACGACGAGGCGCACACGCAGCTCGCGCGCGGCCTGGCGATGGCCGAGGCCGCGGGCGACCGCATCGAGCACTCGATCGCATTGCGCGAACTCGCCCGCCTCGACGCGCTGAAGGGGGACGCGAGCAGCATGGAAGCGCGGCTCCGCGGCGCAGCGCAGGTGTTCGAGCAGCTCGGCGAGCTGTACGAGCTCGCGACCACGCTGGCCGCGTGGCCGGAGAACCTGGCGCTCATGTCGGCGAGCGTCCGCAATCGCCTCGCGATCGAACCGATCGCAGACGCGGCGCGGCGCGCGGCCCTGATCTTCCGCCAGCTCAACGTCGTGCCGCTCGCCGCCGAATCGCTGCTGGCGCTCGCACGCATCGAGAGCGAGCGCGAGCGCTACGACCAGGCCCTTTCGCTCCTCGAGCAGGCCGAGCAGTGGCTCACCGAGTGCGGCGACGCCGAGGCCGAGGGTCGCGCCGTGGCGCTGCGGCGCGAGATCGAACGGCAGTACGTGGCCGTGTCGCTGTCGACCTGCAACGAGTTCCGCGCACTCGAAGAGGCCAACCGGCTGTTCCGCGAGACTGCCGACGTGGATGGCCTGCTGGCGCAGATCGTGAAGCTCGCGGTCGAGCACGCGGGCGGCGATCGCGGGTTCGTGGCCTTCACCTCGTCGCCGGGTCGCCTCGACGTGGTGGCGCAGCACGGCCTGGGGCGGGATCGCGCCCGCCGCATGCTGCGCGTGCTCGAGACCGTCGCGGGCAATCGTTTCGCGGAGAACGGGCCGATGTTCTCGAGCCGCGTCACCGCGGATCCGCGCTTCACCGGCGCGCTCGCGGATGCGCTCGATGGGGTCGGGTCGCTCGTCTGCGTTCCGCTCAACTTCCCGTCGCAGGCCGTGGGCCTCGTGTACGTGGACCGCTTGAACGACAACCTGCTCGGGGCTTTCAAGCAGCGCGAACTCAACCTGCTCGCGGTGCTCGCGAACAGCGCCGCGGTGGCCGTCGTCGAGGCCCAGCGGAGCCTGCTGCTCGCCGAGAACCAGCAGCTCCGCGACCAGCTCCGGCCGTCACCCGGCTCAGAGCGCGTCGTCAGCCAGTCGCGCGAGGTCACGGGCATCCTGCAGCTGCTGCGCAAGGTGTCCGACAGCTCCGCGACCATCCTGTTCATGGGCGAGACCGGCACCGGCAAGGGCATGTTCGCGCAGGTCGTGCACGAGATCTCCAACCGCCGTGACCGTCCGTTCGTGCAGGTCAACTGCGCCGCACTCCCCGAGCACCTGCTCGAGAGCGAGTTGTTCGGCTACGTGCAGGGCGCGTTCACCGGCGCCACCCGCGACAAGTCGGGGCTGTTCGAGGAGGCCGCCGGCGGCACCATCTTCCTCGATGAGATCGAGAAGATCCCCGAGGCGGTGCAGGCCAAGCTCCTGCACGTCCTGGACCGCGGCGAGATCCGCCCGGTGGGCGCGACGCGTACGCGCAAGGTCGAGGCACGCGTCATCTGCGCGACCGGCAGCGACCTGCGCGAGCGGATCCGCGAGGGGCGCTTCCTCGAGGACCTCTACTACCGCCTGAACGACATCACCGTGCGCGTGCCCGCGCTCCGCGAGCGGCGCGAGGACATCCCGGTGCTGGCGCAGCACTTCCTCGGCATGTACTCGCGGCAGATGGAGAAGGCGGTGCGCGGCTTCACGCCCGAGGTCATGCGCCTGTTCCTCGAGAGCGAGTGGCGTGGAAACGTTCGCGAACTCGAGAAGGTCGTGAAGCGCATGGTGGTGCTGGCGGACGACGGCGACGCCCTCGGCATGGACCTGCTCCCGGCCGAGATGCGCGAGCCTCCGGGCGACCCGGCCCAGCCCGCGATCGGGAATGGCCACGCCAACGGCGGGTCGGGGAACGCTGGCAACGGCGAGACCGCACTGCGCGGGGCCCACACCCTGCGCCGGAGCGTGTCGGAGTTGGAGAAGAAGATGATCGCGGAGGCGCTGCTCCGCTATCACGGCAACAAGGCCCGCGTCGCACGCGAACTGGGGCTGAGCTACCCGACGCTCCTGAGCCGTATCCGCGCGTACGGGCTCGAGGGAGCTCGTCAGTAAAGAACTCTGCTAGCTGTCACTGTAAAAATCCTTCATGAGCAAATCGGCCCCGCGCAACGAGTTAGCTGCGCGGGGCCGAATCATTGCCAATCCCTTTCCATAATGGTGCTCGAGTCGGCCCCGGTGTCTGCTCGACCACCGCTCGCGCCGTGCCTCTGTAAACACAGGGTAACAACAGGTTAGGAGATTGTGCGTTCATTGTGAGCGGATTGGCACGCAGGGTGCTGTAGTTCCTGTCCGGAGGGGGGGACCTCCAAGAAGCCCGAAGCAACGGCAGACCACCGCCGCGCAGGAAATCTGAGCTAGCCGGCTCGGGAGGCCGGTCGAGGGTACGAGCCCCGTCTTAGACTGACAACGCATCGTCCTCTACGACCGGCTAGCTTGGACAAACCGACTTGAGACTTTTCAGGTTCCTCCGTGGGATGGAGGGACGGCTCTCGCCCGGACCGCATGTAGAACCCGGTCAGCGGTTCCGGCGCACAGAGATCCATCCCCGGGGGTCTTTCGGACACCGGTCAGTCGCGAGCTGGGCCAACACTGGGGGATGTCTAGGCTTGATTCGCGACGCAACAGCCGGTGTCCGCTTCTTGCCAGCCGGTGTAGCGCCCGCCACACACCTGAGTCCGCGGCGCACACCGCACCGCCGCCGGGGTCGCTCCCCGGCGGCGGTCTTCTTTTGGCGGGAAGCCGCGAAACCCCCGATTTTCGCGTAGAATCCGGCTCAGCCCGATCCCCAGTCCCGGCCGCGGTCATTGTGGCACAGCGGTTGCCCTGATCCCGGGTGCACCGTCTGTCGACCCGGTTCCAGGAGGCGCTCAGATGCGCAAGGCGATCCCGATCCTGCTGGTGCTCGCAGCCCTCGGCCTCTCCGGCTGTAACGACACCACCACCCCCACGGCGCCGCACGACGTCACCCCGCCGGCCGCCCCGCGCGGCGTCTACAGCGTCACCGGCGACGGCCAGGTGACCCTCCACTGGCTGGACAACACCGAGAGCGACCTGAACGGCTACCGGATCTACGAGGGGCCCTGCGCCAGTGGCGACACCTGTCCCTACGACCGCATCGGCGCCACCACGGCCAACCAGTTCGTGGTCACGGGTCTCACGAATGGTGTCACCCGCTACTTCGCGGTGGCCGCCGTGGACTTCTCAGGCAACGAGAGCCCGCTGTCCTACGAAAACGTCTTCGACACCCCGCGCCCTGCCGGGAGCGCGACGATCACGAACTTCCTCACTGATTCCACGCACGCGGGTTGGGACTTCTCCGCATTCAGTGCCAAACCGTACACCGACCCCGGCACGGACATGTTCTTCGGATACAACGGCTCGGTTTACGAGATGTTCACGGCGGACACGCTGACGAATATCCAGGACGCGGGCTTTGCGTCGAGTCTCGATGCCGTGGACTTTGCGCCCAACGGCGGCTGGTCACTGTCGGGCACGGCGGAGCTGATCCCGGGTCACTGCTACGTGGTGTGGACCCGCGACGACCACTACGCCAAGTTCCGGGTCACGCTCCTCTCCGCGTCGCTGCTGGGCTTCGACTGGGGCTACCAGACCGCTCCCGGCAATCCCGAACTGCGCGCACGTCCCGCGCGGAAAGGGGTGCCGGTCAGGCGCCCGATCGTCTGGTTGAGGGAGAAAGTGGAAGCGAATCATTCGCCGGGCCACGTTCCGGCGGGGTATTAGCACCTCCCGGGGGCGGCGCCAGGCGCCGCCCGCCGGGGCGTGACCCGGGCGCCGATGGAGGCTCGAAGCCCACCGGCTCCCGGGTGGCGCAACGAAATCGAAGGAGCGCGTCATGAAACCCACCTCGAGCAACCTGGTCCGCCTGCTGCCCGCGGCGCTCCTGTTGCTCATGTCCGCGGTGGTGCCGGCGTCCGCTCGCCCGATGGGCATCGAGGTCTGGACCGATCGCGGGGACGACGCGGTTTACCAGCCGGGCGAGGCCATGAGCGTCAAGATCCGCACGAGCGACGACGCCTACCTGCTCGTCTACGAGATCGACTCCGAGGGCGCGGTGAACCTGCTCTATCCCTGGAAGCGCGGCCTCGGCAGGGTGGAGGCTCACAACACGCTGCAACTGCCCGAGGACAACAGCTACCAGATGGTCGTCGAGGGCGCGACGGGCCAGGGCTTCATCGTGGCCGTGGCCTCCGCGGAGCCGTTCAACGAGCTGCCGTGGTTCCTGCGCCCGTTCGACCCGCAGGCGGCGTCGGTCGGGTACGAGGGTGATCCGAGCGGGAAGGACCAGCAGGAGGAGGGCTTCGACGACAAGGGCCATGTCGTCGGTGACCCCTACGTCGCCATGGAGCGCATCCGCCGCCGCGTCCTGCCCGAGCAGGCGCCGACCGCAGAGACGTTCGCGACCGCCTACACGACCTATTACGTGCACGAGCAGGTCCGCTACCCGCGTTACATCTGCAATGACTGCCACCGCCCGGAGAACTGGGCATGGTGGGACGGATTCGACCCGTACTACTCGCACTGCAGCGTCGTGGACTTCCGGGTGAACTGGGGCTGGTGCTGGGGTCCGCAGATGTGGACCTCGTTCGTCCCCTACTACTACTACGTCATGCGCAGCGACTGCCCGCCACGCTATCAGCCGTGGTACACGAGCCGCGCCCGCTTCTCGTCGTGGGACGGATGGAACCGCTGGAACACGCTGTGGGGCGGTCAGCTTCACCGCACCAAGCCCGCCGCCGCTCCGGTCGGCTACACGCCGCCCCCGCCGCACGGCCAGGCCTGGCGCGGAGGGCAGACGCCTCCCGGGTTCGTGCCACCCGACGTGCGTCGCCAGACGGGGACGCCCACGAGCGGACCGCAGACGTGGCTCGGTCGCGACCGCGGCGACGGCAGGCCCGTGTGGCGCGAGATTCCGCGCTACCGCCCGAACAACGGCGGCGGGAACGTCTCGGTGCCCACGGGCGCCGAACGCCGGCGTCCGGCGTGGCAGGGCTGGGGTCAGCGCGGTGGAGCAACGCAGCCTTCACAGGGTGGCGGCCAGGGGAGCGGCTATGGGCAGGGCGGTCGGAGCGCTCCGCGCTGGCGACCGGAGGACTCCCAGCGCAACGACCCGCCGAGCTACACACCGCCGCGCCAGGATCCTCCCCGTCAGGATCCACCGCGGCGGGACCCTCCGGCGCCGACATTCCGGCCGCCGTCGCCGGATCCGCCCAAATCGACGCCACCGCCCTCCAGGTCGTTCGAGCCCAGGGGGCACGGGAGCAATGGCAATGGTTGAACGGGCGGGCCCGAGTGCCGATGTCCTATAGTAGTGGTGCCGATTCGCTCCCGGGCGACGGCGGCTGCCAGGCGGCCGGCGTCGCCCGAGTCTTTCCGTCGCCGTCAGGGAGGCACGTTTGAAGTCGCTCCGCGCGCTCGGTGTCCTGTTGCCGTTCGTCCTCCTCGCCTCGCCCGCACGGGCCGATCAACCGGGCTTCGCGTTCCTCGAGGTCCCCGCGGGCGCTCGCGCCGCCGCCATGGGCGGGGCATACGAATCGGTGGCGCGCGGCGCCGACGCCGCGTTCTGGAATCCCGCCGGGCTCGCGGTGTTCGATGGCACGCAGTTCGTGGGCACGCACACCGAGACCTACACCCACCTCCGGCACGACGACGTGGCGCTCGCCGGGCGGATGTTCGGGGGCGGGCTGGCGACGTCGCTCCGTGCGATGTACTCGGAGCCCATTCCCGAGCGCGACGACGTCGGCAATCTCATCGGCTCCTTCGGATCGCACGACCTCGAGTTCCTGGCCGGCTACGGCTGCAAGGTCTCGGGAGGCATGAGCCTGGGATTCACGGGGCAGTACATTCGCGAGCGCATCGCCAACATGTCCGCGGGCACCTGGGCGGTCGGCGGCGGCGCGGTCTGGGAAGTGGGATTTCTCCCGGGTGGCCGGGCCAGCCTGAGCGTTCACAACCTCGGGCCGGCGGCGCACTACATGATCGACGGCCAGCAGGGCGAGCCCGTGCCGCTGCCCGCCGCGATGCAGGGCGGGCTGTCGCTCGCGCACGGCACGTTCCAGAACATGAACGGCCTGGTGGCGCTCGAGGCGCGGGCGACCCGCGGGCGGAGGGCGCTCATCACGCTCGGGGGTGAGCTCGATTCACCCGCGGGAGCGGCGATCCGATTCGGACTGCGCAGCGGCGACGACGTCGCCACCTGGAGCGCGGGCGCGGGCTGGCGGAGCAAGGCCCTGAGCGTCGACTACGCGTTCGTACCGTCGGCGCTCGAACTCGAGGACACGCACCGGTTCTCGCTGACCGCGAACTTCTGAGCGCCGGTTCCCGGCGCCGGCGATGGCACGATCACTCAGGCGGGGGCGGGCCAGACCTTGAGTTGGAGCTTGCCGTCGGTGAGCTCCACGTAGGTGAAGTGGTCGATCCAGTCGCCGAGAAGGAAGAACTCGCGGTTCGCCTCGCGGCGTTCGTAGGCGTGGTGGAAGTGGCCTATGAGCACTCCGTCGAAACCCTCGCGGAAGCGCGGCTCGGCGATCTCGCGCCACAGGCGCTCCGGGCGGAGCGGTCGATCGCCGCGGGAGTGTCGCGACCAGAGCGAGACGACATGGGCGAGCGGCATCCCGAGATCCGGGTGGAGGCAGCTATAGAGCGCGATCCCGACCCGTGAACGCAGCGCGCCGCGCAACGCGCGATAACCGAGGTCGCCACCGAGCAGGCCATCGCCATGGTGGAGCCACAGCCGGCGGCCCTGCGCCTCCACGATCGCGGCGCCGTCGATGGTGCGGATCCCGAGCGTGTCGCGGAAGAAATGCCCGAGCCAGAAATCGTGATTTCCGTTCAGGTACGCGATGTCGAGGCCGCTGTCGCGCAGGTCCCGCAGGACCGCCAGCGTGGCGAAATAGCGGCGCGGGATCGCGGTCCGGTACTCGAACCAGAAATCGAACAGGTCGCCGACGATGTAGAGCGACGACGCGCGGCCCGGGAGCGATTTCAGGAAGTCGTGAAGCCTCGCGGTGCGGGCGCCCTCCTGTTCCACGGAATCGACACCCAGGTGGGCGTCCGACATGAAGAAGACCGAGGCGGCGTGCATGACGGGCCAGCATAAGCGGTTCTGCACGGCGCCTGCCAATCGTGCGCGTTCCGCAACGGTGGGCGGAATCTCCGCGCCGGTGCAGCACGCGCAGGCCGATTGCAACCCTCGGGCGGCCAGAGCTATCGAAGCGGTCGGCGTGCCCGCGGGCCGAGGCCGCATTTGACGGGCATGTGACAGCGAATTGCTACCTCGGGAGTCGCCCCCCGCCGTACTCTCTTCTTGACTCGCGCTCGCGACGCCACCTGCCGATGATGTCGAACAAACCACAGTCGAACGAAGGAGCCTTCACGATGAACGGCAATCGGGTCTCGACCCCTCGCCACTACTTCCTCGGTGCTGCGGCGCTCGTCGCCGCGGGTCTCGTGCTCGGCCTGACGCTGAGCGCCGGCCTGAACCTGCCCCGCGTCTCGCACGCCGCCTCCGGCGTTGCGCTGGCCGCGAACACGAATTCGCCGGATCTTCCGGAGAGCCCGTTCGTGTCCGTCGTCGACAAGGCGCTCCCCGCCGTGGTGTTCATCGACGTCAACAAGAAGGTCGGCGGCGATGGCGGCGACTCCTCCGACGAGTTCATGCGGCGCTTCTTCGGGCAGCCGATGCCGCGGCAGCAGCACGTCCCTTCGTCGGGCTCCGGATTCATCATCGACAAGGAAGGGCGCATCCTCACCAACAACCACGTGGTGCGGGACGCGGAGACCATCAAGGTCACGTTGAACGACGGTCGCACGTTCAAGGCGACCACGGTCGGCACCGACCCGGCCACGGACGTCGCGGTGATCAAGATCGAGGGCACGAACCTGCCGGTGCTGCCGCTCGGCGACTCCGACAAGCTGCGCATCGGCGACTGGGCGATCGCGATCGGCAACCCGCTCGGCGACCTGCGTGGCTCGGTCACGGTGGGCATCGTGAGCGCCCAGGGACGCAGCAATCTCAATATCTTCGGCGGCACTCCGACGTTCCAGGACTTCATCCAGACCGACGCCAGCATCAACTTCGGCAACTCCGGTGGCCCGCTGTGCAGCATCCGCGGCGAGGCGATCGGCATCAATACCGCCATCAACACCAGCGGCCAGGGGATCGGCTTCGCGATTCCGATCAACCTCGCGCGGCACGTCGCCGAGCAGCTGGTGGCGCACGGCACCGTCAAGCGCGCCATGCTGGGGGTGAATCTGGCGAACATGACGCCGGAGATCGCCGAGGGCTTCGGACTCGCGAACCAGCAGGGCATCGTGATCCAGAACGTCTTGAAGGATACCCCGGCGGAGAGGGCCGGCCTGCAGCGCAATGACGTCATCGTGGAACTGAACGGCGTTCCGGTCACGGACATCGACAAGTTCCGGTTCAAGATCGCCGACATGACCGCGGGGACCCGCGTCAAGCTGGGCATCCTGCGCGACGGGAAGCGCATCAATTCCGAGGTCACGCTGATCGATCGCGACGACAACCTGGCGAACGGGCCGGCGGCGCCGCCGGCGGGCGAGGACGTGGGCGACATCGGGATGACGGTTCGCGGCCTGACGGCGAGCGAGCGCAGCGACCTCAAAGTGGATTCGGGCGTGCGCGTGACCGAGGTCGCCGACGACAGCGAGGCGCAGGACAAGGACATCCAGGTCAACGACGTCATCGAAGAGGTCAATCGCGTACCGGTGAACACCCCGGAGCAATTCCGCACCCAGGTCACGAAGATGCGGAAGGCCGGCAAGCCGGTGGTTCTGATCGTGAACCGTAACGGCGCATCGCGCTTCGAGACGCTCAAGCTCGACAAATAGGCGCTCACGCGGTACAAAGTGATCGACTCGGGCGGGAGGCGACCGAACGTCGCCTCCCGTCACGCCATGGAAGGCGGGGAGGGTTCGAAGGACTCATGTCACTCCGCAGACCGCAGCCGCTCCTCGCAGGGACGCTCGTCGCCGCTTTGATCGTGGCCGCGTGGGCGTCCCGGCCCGTACCCGCGGCAGCCCAGGCGGGCGGCGTCCCGGCCGGTCCGCAGCTGACCGGCATGCGCACCTGGTCGTCCCCCGGCGGCACCCGGATCGTGCTCGACTTCTCGGCCGCGGTCGTGCCGGTGGCCCCGGACTCGGGTGCGGGCCCGCAGCTCGTCGTGGCCATTCCGACCCCCGGCATTTCCGCGGCGGCCGGCGTGCCGAGCAGCCTCGCGGTGGGAGACAGCTCGGTGCAGCACGTCGAGGCGATCTTCGACGGGTCCGGCTGCAGGTTCTGGGTCCGGCTCGCGCCGGGCGCCACGTTCAAGGTCTACACGCTGCCTGCGGAAGACGACAAACCGTTCCGGGTCGTCGTTGACGTCATGCGGCCCGGCGCGCAGGTGGCCGAGGACAAGCGCCTCGCCGACATCGCCGCCGCGAAGAAGAAGACCCGCACGCGCCTGGTGGTCATCGACCCCGGCCACGGCGGCGAGGACCGCGGGGCCCGCGGCCCCGGCCCGACGTACGAGAAGTTCGTCACGCTCGCGGTCGCACGCCGGCTGGCCGACGCGCTCAACGAGATCCCCGGCATCCACGCGCTGCTCACGCGGGACGGCGACTACTTCATCCCGCTGCATGAGCGCTACCGGATCGCCGAGAAGGCGAAGGCCGACCTGTTCGTGAGCATCCACTGCAACTCGTCGCGCCGGCGGGGCCGGGGGAGCGGCACGGAGGTGTATTTCCTCTCGCTCAAGGGTGCCTCCGACCAGGCCGACCAGGACCTGGCCGACATCGAGAACGCCGCCGATCGCATCGGCGGGCTCGCGCCCCAGGCGCAGGACGACGTGGTGAGCGTGCTCTACGACGTCAAGCGCAACTCGGTGCTCGAACGCAGCCAGTTGCTCGCCGAGACGCTGCTCGACCATCTGGCGGCCGAGCGCCGCGTCGAGTCGCGGGGCATCAAACAGGCGGGCTTCGCCGTGCTCAAGTCGGTGGAATTCCCTTCCGTGCTGGTCGAGACGGCATTCATCAACAATCCGCGGGAAGTCCGCCTGCTCAAGGACCCCGTGTTCCAGGTCCAGATGGCGAAGCAGCTGGCGACGGGCGTCCAGGCCTACTTCACGAAGGCCGGCATCACGCTCGCGCCGGACTCCTCGGGCTCTTCCTCGGGGTCGTCGGGACTGCACTGACCGCGGCGAGGCCTGCCCCTGGCGGCGATCGCGCGCGAGCCGTCGCGGCTTCCGGTGTGCCGCGGGGGCTTCATCTCAAGGGGACGCTCGCCTGCGGCATCCTGCCTCCGGCTCGCTAGGCGTTCGGCCTCTTCCGCCCTCCTGGCTCCAGAGGCCTCTCGACTCCCCTCGAGCTGAAGCCCCCACGGCACACCGGCGCCTCGTGGGTTGCGGTTGGCGGACTGGCGTCAGTCCTGGCGTCGCCCGGTTTCGGTGATCCTGCCATCACCGGGGAGGTCGTAGGACCGTCCGCCCTCGCATTGGTGCGCGACCCACACTTCCATGGCGTCGCGGATCAGGCGGCCGGTGTCGGTGCGGTCGGTGCCCTGGGCGAGCGCGTCGTAGTGGTCGCCGCCGCCCGCCATGAAGTTGTTGACCGCGACCGAGTAGGTCTTCGCGGGATCCACCGGGGTGCCGTCGGCGAGCGTGAGCGAGACGATGCGCTGCATGTCGGGCTTGCCCTGGTCGATCGTGAAGCGGATACCGCTCACCTGCGTCACGCGGTCGCCGTGGAGCGCCTGCTCGAGCGCGAGCTTCACCAGCGCGCCCGTCATCTGGATCGTGACGATGGTGTTGTCGAACGGCATCACGGCGTAGACCTCGCCGCGCGTGATCGGCCCGGCCGGGAGATCCGCGCGCATGCCGCCCGGATTCTGGAACGCGATGTCCGCCTTGACGTCGGCGCGCATGGCATCGGTGATGAAATCGCCGATCGTGGATTCCGGCCGCCGGCGGTGGAGCGCCACGCCCGCCTGGCCCAGGACCTGGGCTGCCACCGGCGCCACGCCCGCGTTCCAGCGCGCCACGCGCGCCGACCACACGCTGTCCGCGGGCCCGTCGGCGAACACGGTGAGGACGCGCTGTGTGCTCTCCACGATCTTCTGCTTCACCGGGTCCACGACCAGGTCGACCACCGCGAGGTACTGGCCGAGCGCGCCCGCGATCAGCACCGGGTGGCCGTCGACGTGGTCGTCCACCACGTTGTGGCTGTGCCCTCCGAGCCAAACGTCGACCGCCGCCACGTGGCCGAGCCGCGCCAGATCCCCGCGGACGCGCCGCGAGGAATCGGTCTCCGCGGGAATGTGCCCGACGCCCACGACAACCGTTGCGCCCGACTTGCGCAGCCTCGCGCCCACGCGTGCGGCCGTCGTGGAATCGTCATCGAATCTCAGGTGAGCGACGTTCGCGGGCAGCGTCACGTGGGGCGTTCCGGGGTAGGCCAGGCCCACGATCCCGACGCGCACGCCGCGACGCGTGACGGTGGTGTCCGCGCGTGCCCAGCGTGGCAGCTTGCCGCTCTTGCGCTCCACCACGTTCGCGGCCAGATCGGCGAAGTGCATCTCGCGCACCCGCCGCGCCAGCGTGTCCACGCCCCAGTCGAATTCGTGATTGCCGACGGCCGCGGCGGCATAACCGAGCGCGTTCATCTGCTCCACGACCGGGCGACCGAACTGGAGGTTGGAGATCATCGTGCCCTGGAACAGGTCGCCGCCGTCGAGCAGCACGGTCCCCTCCGGGTTCGCCGCGCGCTCGCGCGTGATGGCCGCGGCGAGCGCGGCGCTGCCGCCCGTCGGCCGCTGGGAGCGCCGGTCTCGCGAACCACCGAGGATGGCGCCGTGGAAATCGGTGGTCTCGAGCAGGCGCAGCG
Organism: uncultured bacterium; assembly: GCA_964434945.1. GTDB lineage: Bacteria > Eisenbacteria > RBG-16-71-46 > RBG-16-71-46 > RBG-16-71-46 > JAIOPA01. Next base: position 36,680 of record CAYSWZ010000183.1, read on the forward strand.
ACGGGAAGCGCAGGTTCGCGAGCATGCCCAGCCACTGCGCGCGCGTCAGCGGCTCGAGGAGGCCGAGCGGGCCCGGGCCGCTTACGCCGGTGCACAGCCCGCGCCGGAACGACGGATCTCCCGACTTGGAGCCGAGCGCGAAGTGCCGCGAACGCGCCATGCGCTCGCACCAGTCGAGCGCGAGCCCGACGTCGGCCGGCTTGTAAGGCTCGAACTCCTCCCCGCGCGCAAGCGGTCCGAGCACGCCCTTGGAGAGCAGGCCATCGAGCCACACGCGTAGCGAGTCGGGAACGTCGGCAAACGCGCTGGAGGGCCTGGCCGAGCGAACGTCGAACGCGCGCGCCAGCCAGTAGGCGAGGTCCACCCGGCGCGCGGGCTCGGCGGCGCCGAGGTGCATCACCTCCGCCTTCGGCGCCACGCCCAGCCGCACCAACCGGTCCACCAGCGGCCGCTCGGGCGAACCCGCGTAATCGGGCAGCAGGGTCCACTCCCGTCCGCCCATCGGGTCGAGCGTGCGCTTCTCGCGAACCCAGCGCGCCAGCAGGTGCGGCATCGTCTCGCTCATCTGCCAGACGCGGCGCGCCCGCCGGAGCGGCAGGTAG
>CAYSWZ010000184.1:0-14487 GCA_964434945.1 uncultured bacterium
GGTCGGCTTCACGTAGTAGTAGATGTCCTGGAAGTCGATGCCCGACACGTCACCGCCCCACGTCGGCAGCGGCTTCTTCCAGAAGATCTCGAGTGCCTTCAGGCGGTAGTCCGTCATCCACTCCGGCTCGCCCTTCATGAGCGAGAGCTCGCGCACGATGGCCTCGTCGAGCCCCTTCCGGGACTTGAACACGTGCTGCTCGGTGTCGTGGAAGCCGTACTTCTCGGTGTAGCTGTCCTGCGGCCCGACGATGGGTTCGCTGCTCATCGGCTGCTCACTTCCTCGCGCACCCAGTCGTAGCCGCGCGATTCGAGTTGGAGCGCAAGCTCCGGTCCGCCGCTGGTCGCGATGCGCCCGTCGATCATGACGTGCACGCGGTGCGGCTTGATGTAGTCGAGAATGCGGTTGTAGTGGGTGATCACCAGCACGCCCATGTCGGGCCCCGCCAGCGCGTTCACGCCCTCGGAAACGACCTTCAGCGCATCGATGTCGAGGCCGGAGTCGGTCTCGTCCATGATCGCGATCTCGGGCCTGAGCATCGCCATCTGCAGGATCTCGGCGCGCTTCTTCTCGCCGCCGGAGAACCCGTCGTTCAGGTAGCGCGTCGCGAACGTGTCGTCCATCTTGAGCATGGCCATCTTCGCGCGCATCAGCTCGCGGAACTCCTTGGGCGGAATGCCGCGCTTGTGCGGCACGTTGCCGTTCTCGCCGGCCGAGGGCGCGATGCGTGCGTTGATCGCGGCCCTCAGGAACGACCCGAACGTCAGCCCGGGGATGCCGACCGGGTACTGGAACGCCATGAACAGCCCCATGCGCGCGCGCTCGTCGGTCTCCTTCTCCAGCACCGATTCGCCCTTGAACAGGATGTCGCCCTGGGTGACCTCGTACTTCGGGTGGCCCATGAGCGTGTTCGCGAACGTGCTCTTGCCCGAACCGTTCGGCCCCATGAGCGCATGGATCTCGCCCTTCCGCAGTTCGAGCGAAAGGCCCTTCAAGATCTGCTTGCCCTCCACGCTCACGTGGAGATCCTTCACGATCAGGTCTGCGGCAGTCATGGATGGCTCGTTCCATCCGGCTCTTGGCCGGCGTTCTCGCGGCACTCGCGGCAGCCCCAGTCGGGGCGACGCGGTGCGCGGGTCGGTTTCCGTATCAGGCCGAGAAGCTCTCCCCGCAGGCGCAGGAGTGCTTCACGTTCGGGTTGTTGAACTTGAATCCGGCGCCCATCAGGCCCTCGACGTAGTCGATCTCGGTGCCGCCGAGCAGCACCATGCTCTTGAGATCCACCACGAGACGCACGCCGTTCGACTCGATGACCTCGTCGCCGGCCGCCTCGGCCTCGCAGAACTCCATGAAGTACGAGTTGCCCGAACAGCCGCCGCCGCGCACGCCGATCCTCAGGCCGATCTGGGGCGTGCCACGTCCGGTGAGCAGCTCCTTCACCTTGTCCGCCGCGACGGGGGTGAGTGCGATCATCGCCAGGGCTCCTTTCGAATGCTCGATGCCAGGCGGCCGCCTCGCGGCCGCGCTTCGTTTCTACGGTTCGGAATGCTCTTCGACGTGGACCAGCACCGGGCGATGCACCCGGGGGGCCCCGTCCTTCGTGCCCTTGAAACCCGCGAGCAGTGCCGGCTCGCGTTCGACGCCGTGGTCCTGCGTGCAATCCACGCAGCGCTCCACGCTCCCCGGCTCGCCGCACACGCGGCAGGTGACGAGGTACTCCAGTCCCTCGACCAGCTCCCGCTCCAGCTGCTGCTGGCGGCGGATGTTCTCGCGTGTCTCGTCGAGCTTCGCGCTGAACAGCGCGCGCAACTCCTCCATCGCCTCCGGCCCGCGGTCGGATTGCCACCAGCGCTCGAGCGCCCCGCGCGTGTCCTGGAGCGAGAAGCCGAGCCCGGTCAGGAGGTCGATCCAGCGCACGCGCTCGACCGCCTCCGGGTGGTAGAGCCGGAACCCGCCGCTCGAGCGCGTCGCCGGCTCGAGCAGCCCCATCTCCCCGTAGAGGTGGATCGCGCGCACGCTCTTGCCGGTCTGGCGAGCCAGGTCGCCGACACGGAGGTAATGCGAGCCGCTTCGGTTCGAGTGTCCGTTGCCGCTGGTTTCCGTCATACCCTTACGCACGGGTTAGAGTCCACTTGGAACCTACTGCATTGGATGACGATGGGCAATGGAGCGGGCCGTCCAGTGATGGGGTGATTCCAATGATTCACGGCCGCTGGACCGGGCGATTGATTCGGAACAAGGCAATGCGCAGCAACTAGTTACACAATAACTCCGCCCCGCCAATTGCACCCTGCCCGCTTCAGCCCCGTCCGCCCGCCAGCCGGGCGGCCTCCGGGAGCGCCCGCAACCGAAGCATCGCGGCTGTCCCGACGACAGGACCGGGCACGAGGAGCGCGAACGCCGCCGTCCACCCCCAATGGTCGCGGAGGAGCGGCACGAGCCAGAGGGTCGCCACGGTGAGCGTGAAACCGATCGCGAGCTGGAGGGTCAGCGCCGTGCCCACGTAGTGCGGCTCGGCGAGCTCCGTGACCATCGTGGAGAACTGTGCCGAGTCCGCCACCACGCTCGCGCCCCAGACGAGCGCGATCGCGAGCATGAGCCACGCCGGACCCCGGCTCGCGGGCCCGATCGCGAGCGCGCACGCGGCCGAGACCGTCATGGCCAGGGCGGCGCTCGCGGTGCGGCCGACCCGATCACTCCAGACACCGGCCCACCACGAGCCGGCGAAGCCCGCGGCGATCGCCGTGAACGCCCACACCGCGGCGTGCGCGGGCACCGCGTCGCCGAGCTTCGCGAGGCGGTCCGAGAGAAATACCCCGATCCAGCCCCACATGGCGTAGAGCTCCCACATGTGCCCGAAGTAACCCACGCACGCGAGCCGCACGCCGCGGTCGTGGAGCACGCGGCCCGCCTGCGACGGATCGAAGCGCGCGCGTGGGAACGGGTACGGCCCCTCGCGCACCAGCGCCAGCCCCAGAACCGCCCCGGCGGCGGTGAGCCACGAGGTGGCCATGACCACGTCGCGCCAGGCAAACGTGCCGAGACCGCGCACGAGGTGCGGCGCTGCCGAGCCGAGCGTGAGGGAGCCCACCATGATGCCGAGCGCGCGGCCGCGATCCTCCCGGAACCAGGTCGCCATGAGCTTCAGCCCGGTCGGGTAGACGCCCGCGAGGCACATGCCGGTGACGAAGCGCCAGGGCAGGCCCTGTGCGGGGCCGTTCGCGGCGCCGAACGCGGCGTTCGCGAGCCCCGCGGCAACTGCGGACACGACCAGCACCGCACGGGCCGGGACCACGTCGAGCAGGTTCGTGATCGCCGCGCCCAGCGCACCCACGACGAAGCCGACCTGCACCGCGATCGTGAGCATCGCGGCCTGCCCCGGCGACAGGCTCCAGGCCGCCCGCAGCGGCTGGACGACCGCGGTGCCGGAGAACCACGTGCTCATGGCCAGTAGCGTCGTGAGCGCGAGCCACACCAGCGCGAGCCAGCGACCGGGATGCGGTGGGGCGGCTGCCTCGGTCGCACGGGGGCCGGACACCGGCGAAGTCACGATCGGTATCGACGTCACCTGACCTGGAGTGTCGCCCCGAGGCGGAAGTTGTCCACGCTGGCTCCGCCGAACGAGCCGGGCGGCTTGCTCGAGACGACGACGAGCGAGAACTGGCCGTCGCCCATGATCTCGCGCCGCAATGCGTCCCTATTGGCGTTGAATCGCGTCGCGCCTTCCTCCCAGTCCACGCGGTGCGTCTCGCCAGGCGCAAGGTGGAGCGGGCCCCAGATGACCGTGCTCGTGCCCGAGCGTGGAAGGATCGACAGGGTGTCATTCATCCGGATGTCCAAGTCGAGGGCTGCGGGCGCGGAGAGCAGTGAGTCGGTGGGATCGGTGAAGCTGCCCATCAGGCTCAGATCCGTGACGTCCCGGAGCGATGCCCTGTGGTCGTGCCATTCCGGCACGGCCGAGAGATCGAAGCCGAGGACCGTCATCTCGACACCTCCGTTGAACCACTCGAATGCGCTGGTGGGCGCGGCCACGAGCACGCGCTGGCTGGATGACAGCGCGCAGTTCGACGACACTGCGCCCGCGAGAAGTACGAGCAGCAGCGCCTTCACGCCCCGTCCGGTGAGGTCGCGCTCCGAACGCGCGGCGATGCCGGCGACGATGGCGGCGTTCAACAGCATGAACAGCGCGAGCGGCGCCATGCGCGCGGCGAGGCCGAGCGCCATCGGCAGGTTCGCGGGCAGCGGCGGGGCGAGACCCGCCACGAGCATGGACCACGGAACAGAGAGAAACGCGGCGAACATGCTGGCGGTGCCGGGATGTCCGAGCACGGTCTCGACCGCCATGCCCGCGAGCGCGAGCGCGCCAACACACAGGTAGATCAGCGCCGCTCGCCGGCCCCACCTGGTCATGGAGGGCACCGGTGGCGGCGCAACGTCGGCGGCTGGTGACGCCGCCGCGGCGTGCAATTGCTCGGCGCGCTCGTCCTGCTCAGTCATGCAGCCCGCCGGGCACTTTGTCGGTCCCCTTGGCGATCCGGTCGTTCCACGACTCGAACGGCTTGCCGCGCGTGTCGTCCACCATCGTGATGCAGCCCGGCACCGGGCAGACGTGCATGCACAGGTTGCAACCCGTGCACTCGTCCCAGTCGGCCCAGGTCACGTGCACGCCGGTCTCCTTGCGCCTCTTGATGGCCGCATCACGCGTCGGTGCGCGATGCCCCGGTGGTAGCGGATGCTCGCCGGAATGTATGCAGTGCACGGACGTGTCGCGGCAGGCCACGTAGCAGAGGTCGCAGCCGATGCACTTCTCCGGGTCGATGCGCGCGGCGACCTTGTAGCTCAGGTCCAGGTCCCCCCACTCGCTGTAGGCGGGCAGCGCCGCACCGCGCAGCTCGTTCACCGACTTCATGCCCTTCTCGTCGAGGAAGTTCGACAAGCCTTCGATCATGTCCTCCACGATGCGGAAGCCGTAGTGCATGGCGGCGGTGCACACCTGCACGCTGGTCGCTCCGAGCGCGATGAACTCGGCCGCGTCCCGCCAGGTGGCGATCCCGCCGATGCCCGAGATGGGAATCGTCACGCGCGGGTCGCGGCCGAGTGCCGCCACCATGTGCAGCGCGATGGGCTTGACCGCGGGCCCGCAGTAGCCGCCGTTCGTGGAACGGCGCCCGACCACCGGCTCCGGCACCATCCTGTCGAGATCGACGGCGGTGATGCTCTTGATGGTGTTGATGAGCGACAGTCCGTGCGCACCCGCTTCGACCGCAGCGACACCGGGCTCGAGGATGTCGCCGATGTTGGGTGTGAGCTTGATCAGCACCGGCACGGTGGAGTACTTGACCGCCCAGCCCGCGACGACCTTCAGCACCTCGGGCTCCTGTCCCACCGCCGAACCCATCCCGCGCTCGCACATGCCGTGCGGGCAGCCGAAGTTGAGCTCCAGCCCGTCGGCGCCGGCGTCGATCGAGCGCTGGATGATCTCGCGCCAGTCGCTCTCGCTCTCCACCATCAGCGAGACGATGAGCGCGTGCTTCGGGTAGCGGCGCTTGACCTCGCGCACCTCGCGCAGGTTCACCTCGAGCGGCCGGTCGGTGATGAGTTCGATGTTGTTGAACCCCACCATGCGCGTGCCGTTGACGTGCAGCGCCCCGAAGCGGCTCGAAGTGTCGACGATCGGATCGCCGAGCGTCTTCCACACCGCGCCGCCCCAGCCGGCGTCGAACGCGCGCATGATCTGCTCGCCGGTGTTCGTCGGCGGCGCGCTCGCCAGCCAGAACGGGTTGGGGCTCTTGATGCCTGCGAACGAGATGGACAGGTCAGCCATGGGAGCACTCCCCGCTGGCGCGGGCGCGGGCCCGCCGGGTCATGGGCTCGCGGGCCCGGAATGGCGTTTGCAGCAGCATAGCGGCGGGAGGGCGCAGGCGCTACGAAGTTCGCCCGCGCGATCGCCGGGCCGTCGGGCTAGGAACCCCAGTCCCACTGGATGCGCACGCCATGGCGCTCGAGCGCGCTGGTGATGGCCGTGTAGGCGCGCACGTCGGGGCCCACGAGTTCGAGCGGTCGCACGCCGGGGGCGCCGCCGCCGCCGCCCGCCACCCACTGCGCGACCGCAGACGTGGTGAGCGCCGTGGTGCGCGACATGGCGGTGAGCCCACTGTCGCGATCGTAGCGGTCGACCAGCGTCGCGCGCTGGACGTGCAGTCCGCGCTGCACCACCGTCATCATCGCGACCAGGTCGAGCGCCGGGCGGGCCGTGCACTTGCTGCGGAACTCGCCGAGGAACTTCCCCGACTGGACGAGCGGCCGGACCTGCTCCACGTGCCCGGGCCAGCGCAGCGTGCGTTCGCTCATCGTGCGCACCCCGGGCATGGTGTCGATGATCGTGCGCAGGCCGTCGGACAGGAACGACTCCATCTCGCCCACCCCGGGCACGTGCACGCGGTCGAGATCGTCGAACGGGGGCAGCTTCACGGCCTTGCCCTCGCGCACGACGCGTGCCGGGCGCACGTACTCCTCGAGCAGGTCCTCGAGCGACCAGGTGATCACGTAGCCGTACGGGCGGTCCCGATCCTGCGCCACGCCGCCGACGTACATGGTGATCTCGTCGGGCAGTGCGTCCGTGGCGGCGTGTCCCGCGCACAGGTGCGTGAGCCCGGGAGCGAGGCCGCAGTCGGGCAGTATGGTGATGCCTGCCTTCTTCGCGTCCGCATCCAGCGACAGCGGGTCCTCGGCGCAGAAGCTCACGTCCACGAGCGGTCGCTTCGCCTCGATGGCCGCGCGCATGGCGCCGAAGCCCAGGTGCGAGGGCAGCGCCCCCACGGCGAGATCGTACTCGCGCATGCGACGCGCGAGCGCCTCGACGTCGGCGAGGTCGGCCTCGATCCACCGCAGGTTGCCGCGCTGCGGCAGCGCGGGGTCCCGCAGGTCGGCCACGTCGAAGTGGGCGTTCGTGAGGGTCTGCGCCAGGTCCGCGGCGACCACGCGACCCTGCTGGCCTCCGCCGAGGATCAGGATCTTCACGTGCGGGTGCCGCTCGCGATCCAGGCGGGCGCGGGCAACACCAGGCGGCCCCCGGCTCCGGCCCGCGACGCCAGCGCGGCGAACACCGCCTGGCGCACTCGCGCGAGTCGATCGGGCGACTGCGCGCGCAGCAGGGCCGTCGTGCGCACGCCGCCGGTCATGAACGTCTCCCACAGCTCCTCGGCGCGCGTGCTCCAGGCGAGCGACGCTTCGATCACCTCGACGCCGGCGAATCCCGCGGCAGCGAGCGCCCCGGCGCAGTGTGTGGCCTCGCTGAAATCGTCGAACGGCGGTCCGGGAGGCAGGCCGACGTCGAGCTCACCGTACGCCGCGAGTGCGCGCATCATGATCCCGAACGGCACGGCCTGCTCGAAGCCCTGCCACCACGCGATCGCCAGTCGTCCACCGGGTGCGAGCACCCGGTGCGCCTCCGCCAGCGCACGCGCGGGCTCTGCGAGGTGCCCGAGCAGGAATGCCATCGTGACCGCATCGAAACTCCCTTCGGCGAACGGCAGCGCCTGCGCATCCGCGCGCTCGAAGCGGAGCGCGGGGTACCGGCGCGAGGCCGACGCCAGCATCGCCTCGCTGAAATCACAGCCGGTGACCCGTGCACCCCGCTTCGCCGCGGCGCCCGCCAACTCGCCCGGCCCGCAAGCCAGGTCGAGGAGCCGCGTGCCTGCCCGCACCGCCGCGGCGTCCAGCAGGGGTTCGATGGCCTGGCGCGTGAGCGGCAGGAAGCCGCGCTCGTACGCGGGGGCCGCACGCTCCCAGCCCTCGTGCTCGAAGCGCGTGAACTCGCTCACCGCGACCGCTCCCCCGCTCACGCCGTCGCCGTCACGAGCCATGACTGGAGATAGGTCCGCAGCGGGCGGTCGCCCAGCTCGCGGCGCAGCGCCTCGGCGAGTCTCGACTCCACCTGCTCGTGCGTGAACGTGGCGCGTTCGGTGATGACGATCGCGACCGGGTTGCCGCGCACGAGCCCGGTCGCGAAGTGCTCCGCGGAATCACTGGTGCTTTCGAACGACACGTTCTCCACGTTCACGTCGCGAAAGCCCGCGGACCGGGTGCGGCTCGCGAGTTCCACCGGGTCTGGATCGCTGAACGGGATCCGGTAGAACGTCGGCGGGTCGGCCGGGAACAGCGTCTGAAGCAGGCCGTCGATGATGCGTGCGAACGCATTGTTCGCGAACGGACCCCAGGTGCTGTAAAGGAGCCGTCCGCCCGGCGCGAGCACGCGGTGCGCCTCGCGCAGGGCGAGCGGCTTGTCGGGCATGAACATCATGCCGAACTGGTTCACGGCCACGTCGAACGACGCGGCCGGGAACGGCAGCCCCTGCGCGTCGGCACTCCGGAATTCGAGGCGCTGATCCGCGGGGAGGGAGACGCGGGCGTGGTCCAGCATGGCGGGATTCAGGTCGGTGGCCACGAGCGTGGCGCTGGCGGGCAGCCGCTCGAGCATGCGGCGCGTGAGCGCTCCCGTGCCGCACGCCGTCTCCAGCACGCGCACGCCGTCGTGTGCGGGCAGGCGCCTCACCAGGTCGCGCGCGAACGGGTCGAACAGGACCGGCACCAGGTACCGGTCGTAGGCGGCCGGAATCGAACCCGTGAATTGGGCGTGCTGGGCGTCGGGCATGCAGGAACTCCAGGGTAGCCAATTGGACCGTGACCCGGCGGATGCGCCGGGCAGGCCGCGCGGCACTTTACCGCAATCCGGCGCGGTTGCACGGCCTGGAGCCCGAGGGCGCCGACGTGAATGGAGCACTTTCACGCACACGCGCGACGCGCTCGGGGCCGGGTCACATTGCAGCCCCGCGTCGGCTCCATTAGATTCGGCGGCCGTGCTCATCGCCATTCCTCGTGAGACCGCGCCGCGCGAACAACGTGTTGCGCTCATCCCAGAGACCATCGCCAGGCTCGTGAAGGCCGGTTTCCAGGCCTCCGTCGAGACCGGCGCGGGCCTCCGGGCCGGGCATACCGACGACGCCTACCGCGCGGCCGGGGCCACCATCGCCGGCGACTTCGCGAGCTGCGTGGCCGGCGCCCAGGCGGTCTTCAAGGTGCGCGAGCCGTCTCCGGAGGAGATCGCCGCCATTCCCGAGGGAGCGCTGCTGCTGGGACTCCTCGGGCGCGGCGAGGATGCCGCGCAGATCGACCGCTACCGCTCCCGCCGCCTGGGCGTGTTCTCGCTCACCGCGGTGCCGCGCATCTCGCGCGCCCAGAAGATGGACGCGCTGTCCTCCATGGCCGCGGTCGCAGGCTACAAGGCCGTGCTGCTGGCGGCGAGCAACTCGGGCAAGTTCTTCCCGCTGCTCATGACCGCCGCCGGCACGGTCGCGCCGTCGCGCGTGCTGGTGCTCGGCGCGGGGGTCGCGGGCCTGCAGGCGATCGCCACCGCGCGCCGGCTGGGCGCGGTCGTCGAAGCTTTCGACGTGCGCCCCGCGGTGAAGGAGGAGGTGCAGAGCCTGGGCGCCACGTTCGTCGAGATGCAACTGGGCGACGCGGGCGTCGGCGCGGGCGGCTATGCGAAGGAGCTGGACGAGCAGAAGAACGAACAGATCCGCCAGACCATCGCCGCGCGGCTCCCCAACACCGACGTCGTCATCGCCACCGCGTCCATCCCCGGTCGCAAGGCGCCGCTGCTGGTGACCGCGCAGGGCGTGGCGAGCATGCGGCCGGGCTCGGTCATCGTGGACCTCGCGGCCGAGGGCGGCGGCAACTGCGCGCTCACCCAGGCCGGCCAGTCCGTGGTGCAGTCGGGGGTCACCATCATCGGCCCGCTCGATCTCGCCGCCACGCTGCCGGCGCACGCGAGCCAGATGTACTCGCGGAACGAATACGAGCTGATCGTCCACCTGGCGAAGGACGGGAAGCTCAACGTGGACTTCGCCGACGAGATCACGCGCGGCAGCTGCCTGACGTACGAGGGCCGCGCCGCGAGCGAGCTGGCACCCGCGGGGAAGCCCGCATGAATGCCGGACTGATGGCCGAGATCTGGGTGTTCGCGCTGGCCGTGTTCGTGGGCTTCGAGGTCATCTCCAAGGTGCCGGTCGTCCTGCACACGCCACTCATGTCGGGCACCAACGCCATTCACGGGATCGTCATGCTCGGCGGCGTGATGGTGCTGGCCGAGGCCCACGGGCCGGCGCTCACCATCCTCGGCTTCCTCTCGGTCATGCTCGGCGCCATGAATCTGTTCGGCGGATTCGTGGTGACGGATCGCATGCTGGAGATGTTCAAGCCCCGCAAGAAGCCCGCGCCGGGCAGCAAGCCATGAGGTTCGCCGCCGAGTTCCTTTACCTGCTGTCCGCGGTGCTGTTCATCGTCGGCCTGAAGTTCCTCTCCAGCCCTGCGCGCGCGCGGCACGGCAACACCCTGGCGGCGATGGGCATGACCGTCGCGACGGTCACCCTGCTCGGCAGTCTTCAAGTCCACAGCTCGGGCGGCGCGCCACACAACCTGTTGCTGATCCTCGCGGCCATCGCGATCGGCGCCGTCGCCGGCGCGGTCGGCGCCCGGCGTGTCGCGATGACCGACATGCCGCAGATGGTGGCGATCCTGAACGGTTGCGGCGGCGGCTCCGCAGCGCTCATCTCGACGGCCGAGTTCCTGCACCTCTCGCAGGGCCGGGCCGGCGCCGACACGATGTTCGGCTGCATCATCGGCTCGATCTCGTTCAGCGGCTCGGTGGTGGCCTTCGCCAAGCTGCAGGGGCTCGTGTCCGAGAAGGCGATCAACTCGCCCGTGCAGAAGGCGGTGAACTTCGTCCTGTTCCTCGGCCTGCTGGTGCTGGTCGGGATGCTCGGCTTCTCGGGCGGCGGCCCTCCCGCGTTCTACGCGCTGCTCGCGGTCTCCCTGGTGTTCGGCGTGCTCATGGTGACCCCCATCGGCGGCGCCGACATGCCGGTGGTCATCTCGCTCCTGAACTCCTTCACCGGCCTCGCCGTCGCGGCCACCGGGTTCGTGCTGCACAACAACGCACTCATCATCAGCGGCACGCTCGTGGGCGCGTCGGGCACGCTGCTCACCATGCTGATGTGCAAGGCGATGAACCGCTCGCTCGGCAACGTGCTGTTCGCCGGGTTCGGCTCGGCGCCGGCGGCCGGCCCGGGTGGCGCCGCGGCGGGCGCCGCGAAGCCCGTGCGCGAAGTCAGCATCGACGACGCCGCTGTGCTGCTGGCGAACATCCAGAGCCTGATCATCGTCCCCGGCTACGGCATGGCGGTGGCGCAGGCGCAGCACGCGGTGCGCGAGCTCGCGGACCTGCTCACCAAGAAGGGCGTCGAGGTCAAGTACGCCATCCATCCCGTGGCCGGCCGCATGCCGGGGCACATGAACGTGTTGCTCGCCGAGGCGAACGTCTCCTACGACCAGCTCTTCGACCTCGACCAGATCAATCCCGAGTTCGAGCGCGCCGACGTGGCGCTGGTGATCGGCGCCAACGACGTGGTGAACCCGGCCGCGCGCAGCGACAAGTCGAGCCCCATCTACGGCATGCCCATCCTGGACGCCGACAAGGCCCGGCACGTGATCGTGATCAAGCGCAGCATGAACCCGGGCTTCGCGGGGATCGACAACGCGCTCTACTACGAGCCGCGCTGCTCGATGCTGTTCGGCGACGCCAAGGGCGCGATCTCCAAGCTCGTCGAGGCCGTGAAGGCGCTGTAGCCCATGGCGAAGGCCAGGCACGTCGCGCTCATCCGGGGCATCAACGTCGGGCGCGCGAAACGCGTGGCCATGGCCGACTTGAAGTTGCTCATCGAGGATTTCGGCTACACCGAAGTGCGCACGCTCCTCAACAGCGGCAATGTCGTGTTCACGACATCGGATGCCCCGTCGAAGGCCGCGTCGCGGATCGAGAAGGCGCTCGTGCTTCGGTTGAACGTCGAGGCGCGCGTGGTGGTGCTCACCGCGGCCGAGTTGGCGAACGTGATCGCCGACAACCCGCTGCTCGATGTCGTGGACGATCCGGCGAGGCACCTGGTGGCGGTCCCGCTCGAGCGGACGGACCTTTCCAGGTTGAAGCCGCTGCTCGAGGAGGAGTGGGGTGATGACGCGTTCGCGATGGGCGCATGCGCAGCGTATCTCTGGTGCACGACCGGGATACTGGAGAGCCCGCTGCTCAAGGCGGTGAGCCGCGCGCTCAAGAACGCGGTGACCACGCGAAACTGGACCACGATGCTCAAGTTGCGCGAGCTCGTGGAGGACGAGGGATAGTCCGGTCCTCACGGGCAACGCATCCGCACCATCCGGGAGTCCGCCGTGACCGAGAAAAGTGGCGTCGTGGTCGCCGTGTGTGATGCGCTTCGGCGCGGGTCTCATGAGGACGCGGCCCGGCTGCTGCGCGAACAGTACCCCTTCGAGGCAGTGCCCCCGGCGAAACGCCAGTACGGACCACTCGAGTCCACACGGGTGTTCGTTCGCGACGGATTCATTGATCGCTACTCTGGCGTGCGGCTGCTGTTCGTTCCCGCATTGCGAGTCATCTCCCAGGTCCTGCCCGCCGAGTTTCCCTACCACCTGAACTGGAAGACTGACCGGACGCACATGGCGTACTGGGAGCTCGGGGCGACGATCGATCACGTGCAGCCGATCACGCGCGGCGGCGCTGACGAGATGTCCAACTGGGTCACGACCTCGATGGCGCGGAACGGCGCCAAGGCTGGCAGCACGCTGGAGGAGATCGGTTGGAGGCTCCACCCCGTGGGCGATCCCTCCGCTTGGGACGGAATGCTCCGATGGTTCCTGGAATACACCGCCGCACATCCCGAGATGCGCCTCTCCCCGACGATGCGGGAGTGGCGGCGTGCGGCGGAGCAAGTGACCCGCTAACATCGCCAGTTCCGTTCGGCGACAACTCCTCCGCACCCCCCGAGGCTCGCATGAAGACCACCACGCTCGGCCGCACCGGACTCACCGTGTCGCGTCTCGCCCTCGGATGCATGAGCTACGGCGACCCGGGCTGGCGCCCGTGGGTGCTGGACGAGGCCGCCGCGCGACCGTTCTTTCGCCGCGCCATCGAGCTGGGGATCAACTTCTTCGACACGGCCGACATGTACTCGCTCGGCCGGAGCGAGGAGGTCACCGGGAAGCTGTTGCGCGAGTTCGGCCACCGTGACGAGTTGGTGATCGCCACCAAGGTGTACTTCCCCATGACCGACAAGCCCAACATGGGAGGCCTTTCGCGCAAGCACATCGTGCAGGGCTGCGAGGCGAGCTTGAAACGGCTGGGGATCGATGCGATCGACCTCTACCAGATCCACCGGCTCGACCCGCGCACGCCGTTCGAGGAGACGCTCGCGGCGCTCGATCACCTGGTGCGCTCGGGAAAGGTCCGCTACCTGGGCGCCAGCTCCATGTTCGCCTGGCAGCTCATGAAATCCCTGTCGCTGTCGGAGCGGCATGGCTGGACGCGCTACGTCTCCATGCAGGATCACTACAACCTGCTCTACCGCGAGGAGGAGCGCGAGGTGCTGCCGCTCTGCCTCACCGAGGGACTCGGCGTGATCCCGTGGTCCCCGCTCGCGCGCGGCCGGCTGGCGCGTGCGGCGGATGCGCCGACGGCGCGCGATGCGAGCGACGAGTACACGCGAAAGCTCTACGACCAGCCGGGTGACGCCGAGGTCGTGGCGGCGAACCGCAGCGTGGCGGCCGCCCGCGGCGTGTCCCCCGCGGTGACGGCGCTGGCGTGGCTGCTGTCCCGCCCGGCGGTGACCGCACCCATCGTCGGAGCCACGAAGCCGGAGCATCTCGAGACCGCGGCGCAGGCGCTCGACGTCCAGCTCACCGAGGCCGAGATCGAGGCCATGGAAACGCCGTACCGACCGCATCCGGTGCGCGGACACAGTTGAGCGGCGGGGAGACGCGCCGGCGGGTCTCCTGGGCGCCGCTCGCGGCATGCGCCGCGATCTTCGCCCTCGCGGTAACGCTGCGCGTCGCGTGGTTCGGAGTGACCGAACGGTCGCCGGACGAACTTCTCTACACCCAGTTCGGGCACGGGATCGCGAGCCAAGGACTGGCGTGGTTCCCGCGCACGGTCGCGGCGTACACCGGGGGAGGCGACGTGGAATACCCGTGGGTGCATCGCGCCGGGTTCCTGTCGCTCGTCGCACTCGCCCAGATCGTCACCGGTCGGAACGACCCGGTCGCGGGCGAGATGCTGAGCTGCGCCACCGGCATCGCCAGCATCGCGCTCACCGGCGTGCTGGCGTGGAACCTCCTCTCGCCGTGGACCGCGGCGCTCGCCATGCTGTTCCTCGCCGTCTCGCCGCTGGACCTCGCGCTGGCGCGCAGGGCCTGGCAGGACGACGTGGTGATGCTGGCGACGCTCCTGATCCTGTCGCTGCTGCTGAAGGCGCTGGCGCGGCCGGAAGAACGCCGCTGGCGAATCGCGTTCTTCCTCGTCTCGGGCGTGACGCTGCTCGTCAAAGAGAGCATCGCGCTCCCGTTCGGTTTCGGAGGCTTCGCGCT
>CAYSWZ010000185.1:0-26343 GCA_964434945.1 uncultured bacterium
GCTCCTCCTCGCTCGGGCGATCGACGCGGTTCAGGTAGAAGAACTCGGTGCGGAAGAGCCCGATGCCGTCGGCGCCCACGGCCACGGCCTCCGCCGCGTCGGGCGGTTGCTCGATGTTCGCCGCCAGCTCGATGCGGCGGCCGTCCAGCGTCTCCGCGGGCTGTTCGAGCATCGCCTGGAGCGAGCCTGCCTGGAGCCGCAGCCGCTCGAGCCGGCGCTGGAACGAGGTCGTGCGCTCCTCGTCCGGATTCACCTCGACGGTGCCCGCGAAGCCGTCGACCGCGGCGCGGTCGCCCGACTTCACCGTCTGCAGTGCGCCCTTGACGCTCATCACCGCCGGGATGCCGCGTCCGCGCGCCACGATCGCACCGTGCGACGTGCGCCCGCCCACCTCGAGCACGAACGCCAGCACCTTGTCGCGCGGCAACATCGCCACCTCGCTGGGCCCGAGGTCGTGCGCCACGATCACCACCGGGGACTTCAAGTCGGCGACCGAGCGTCGCCCCGCCCCGAGCAGGTAGCGGAGCACGCGCCGTTCGCAGTCGAGGATGTCGCTGCGGCGCTCGCGCAGGTACTCGTCGGCGAGGTTCTCGAAGCGCGCCGCGACCGAACTCATGACGCCCTGGAACACCGACGCGGCGTTGCGGTGCCGCTCGCGGATGCCGCGCTCGACGGAGGCGATCATGTCGGGATCCTCGAGGATCAGCAGGTGCGCATCGTAGATGCGCGCCTCGGCCTCCCCCAGCTCGGCGGCGATCCCGTCGCGGATCGCGATGAGGTCGCGCTTCGAGGCCTCGAGCGCGGCCCGGAACCCGTCCACCTCGTGCTCGATGTCGCAGGCCTCGATCTCGGCCTCGCGAACGGCGAGCTCCTCCGGCTCGATCCGGAACACGGGCCCGACCGCGACGCCGGGCGATGCGGCAATGCCCTGGAGGATCAAGGCTCGCCCCCGAACTTGCCGTCCACCAGCTCCCGCAACGCCGCCACGGCGGCCGTTTCGTCGGGCCCCTCGGCCCGCACCACGATCGTCGCGCCCTCCTCGGCCGCCAGCATCATCACGCCCATGATGCTCTTGCCGTTCACCACCAGGTCGTCGCGCGCCACGGTGATCTCCGCCTTGAATCGGGACGAGGTCTTCACGAACAGCGCGCAGGCGCGTGCGTGCAGGCCGAGCTGATTGCGGATCAGCAGCTGGATCTCCGACACGAACCCTCCGAACTATCCGTGGACACGCAGGGCCACGCCGAGGCCCAGGATGCCGATCGCCAGTGCCCAGCGAGTCGGCGAAGGCCGTGCCCGCTGGGCGGTGAGGAGTCCGAATCCCAGTCCGACCGCGAGCGCGGACTGTACCGCGATTGGCCGGGGCTCGCCTCCGGGCGCCAGGCCCCACGCGAACGCCACGCCGAGCACGGCGCAGCCGATCACCGCGAGCCAGCGCACCGCGTATTCGAGCCGGTCGCGAAACGCACCGGTCAGCACCGATGGCCCCACCGCGTAGCCCCACAGCACGCCTCCGAGCCGCAGTCCCTGGTGAGGAATCGCATAGAGGCACCACAAGGCCACCGCGCCCCACGCCTGCTGCGGATGCGCGATCGCCAGCAGCACGCCGACCGCTGCGGCGAACGGGCGGAGCGTGAACCAGAACAGCCGGTCCCCGGCCGCGGCGAGTGTCGAGCCGAGCGCGGACTTCAAGCGGGCCATGCCGGCGGCATCGCCGGCGCCGCCGGCGCGCTGCTCCTCGGCGCGGATCGCGGCCCCGAGCGCGAGCGAGGCGAGCGTGGGCTGCGTATTGAAGTACGCGGTGTGCTCGGCGAGCCGCTCGAGCCGTGTCGCGCGCTCCGGGTAGAGGCGCGCGAGCGCGGGGGCGAGCGCGTACGCCCAACCGAGCCCCTGCTGGCGCTCGAAGTTCCACGCCGCCTGCAGCAGGTTGGCGCGCAGTCCGACACGCAGCAGCGTCGCCCGGTCCACCCGGCCGCTCACGGCGAGCCCGCCAC
Source organism: uncultured bacterium (assembly GCA_964434945.1). Lineage (GTDB taxonomy): Bacteria > Eisenbacteria > RBG-16-71-46 > RBG-16-71-46 > RBG-16-71-46 > JAIOPA01. Next base: position 1,995 of record CAYSWZ010000185.1, read on the forward strand.
GATCACGAGCCAGGCGCCGACCAGGGCTGCGGCGAACACGCCCGCGCGCTCGATGCGCCGCTGGACGAACGCGTTCAGCAGCTGCGCGATCCCGAATCCGAGCCACAGCGGCTGCAGCAGGCGCCACGCGCCCGCCAGCCGCAGCGACTCGTGTTCCACCCACGCCCCACCCCAGAGGCCGAGCGCGAGCCACGCGCTGCATGCCGCGAGGCCGACACCGAACGCGAGCGCCACCCCCGCCCACTGCGCCTGTGCCAGCGCGGCCTCGCGCCCGGCGCGCAGCTCCGACTCGCACCAGCGCGCGAGGCCCTCGTTCAACCGGCGCTGCCAGCGGATGAGCGGAACGCCGACCGTGGCCGCCACCATCCCGGTCATGACGCCGGCCAGCGCCGCCGCCTGCCTTACGTGCTCGAACGGAGCGCGCGATGCGATCGTGAGCGCGACGCCGGCGCCGGCGACGCCGCCGACCGCGTAGTCCTCCGGCGTGCGTGCGCCGATCGGCAGCGTGCTCGCGGCGAGGATCTGCAGCACGGTTCCCACGGCCACCGCCGTGGCCCAGTCGCCCCAGACGATCCCGAGCACCGTGGCGGTGACGAGCGGCTGCGACGCGAGCGTCTGCGCCACGGGCGTCGCGTCGAGCGCCGCGAGGCCGCCGACGAGCAGGGTGCCGAGGAGCGGGAGCTTCACGAGGTGAGCGCCGGGTCCAGTGTCACCAGTGTCTCGGGCCGCGAGGCGGGGACGTCCTGCACGATGAGGCCGACGCCGGCGAGCAGCAGCGCGCGCGCGTCCGCCCGGTCGGCGGTGTCGAGGTAGACGTAGTCGTTCACCTTGTCCTTGCCGGGCGCGTAGTGGAGCCCGCCCACGTTCCACTCCCGCACCCGCGCCCCGGCCTCGACGAGGCGCCGGGCGGTGGCGAGGTCGCGCACCAGGAGGAACGCCGCGCCGCGCGCCGTCGTCTCCGCGGCGTAGTCCGCCGCGGCCTCGGCGACCGTGACGACACGGACCTCGATGCCCGGCGCCACGTCCCGGAACAGCTCGCGCTCCCAGGCGCTCGCGGCCACGCCGTCGTCCACGATCCAGATGCGGACCGGGTCGAGGCGCGCGCCCCACGCCACCAGCACCTGGCCGTGGATCAGCCGGTCGTCGATCCGGTGCAGGACCCAGCTCATGTCGGCTGGTCGCGCTGGACGCGGATGCTGTCCCGTCCCTTCTGCTGCAGCCGCTCGGCCAGCTCGCCCACCGCGAGCCGGTCGCGGTTGTACAGGTAGTCGAGGAGCAGCGGCAGGTTGATGCCGGTCACGATCACGACCTCGCCGTGACGCCGCGCCGCGGACGCACCGCACGTGTGGCACGAGCCGCCCCAGAAGTCGGTGAGCAGCAGCCCGCCGTGCCGCCAGCCCTGGACACGCGTCTCGATGGCGTCCTCCAGGTCGGCGCGCGACAGGCCCTCGTTCGAGAGCAGCGTGACGTCCTCGACCGGGCCCACGACGCTCTCCGCCGCGTGCACCAGGCCCTGCGCCAGGTCGGCGTGCGTCACGATCAGCGCCGGCACGCGGGCTGGCGCGTCGAGCGGTCCGGTTCCGTCCGCGGTCACTCGGTGTCTTCCCGCACCCACGCCTTGGTCGCGCTCTTGCGCTTCATGACCTCGAGCATGTGCTGGTTGAGCTTCTCCGCCGGCGAGTAGCCACCGTAAACCTTCACCAGGTAGTGGAGCGCGATGACCTCGCCGATCACGGTGATGTTCTTGCCCGGCGTGATCGGCACCTGCACGAGCGGGACCTCAACGCCGAGGATGTCCGTCATCTTCTCGTCGAGCCCGACGCGCTCGTACTCCTCCTCCTCGGACCACTCGCGGAGGTTCACCTCGACCTCGACGCGCTTCTGCAGGCGGATCGAGCGGATGCCGAAGATCGACTGCACGTCGATGATGCCGAGGCCGCGGATCTCCATGTGGTGGCGCAGCAGCTGGTTGCCCGTGCCGATCAGCACGTCGCCGTGCCGGCGCGTGATGGTGACCACGTCGTCGGCCACCAGCCGGTGCCCGCGCTCGACCAGGTCCAGCGCGGTCTCCGACTTGCCGATGGCGCTGCGCCCGGTGAACAGCAGGCCGCAGCCGTAGACGTCGACCAGCGAGCCGTGGACGCTCGTGCTCGGCGCGAACATGTGGTCGAGGTACGACGTCAGCGAGTGGATGAACGGCGTCGTGCTCAGCGGCGTGCGCAGGAGCGGCACCTCCGCCTCGTTCGCGCGTTGCAGGAGGTAGGGCGGGATCTCGAGTCCCTTGCAGATCACGATCACCGGCATCGTGAACTGGAACAGCCGGTCGACCGCGTCGCGAACCATCTGCGGCGAGAGCGTCGCGAGGTAGGTGAGCTCGGTCTGGGCCAGGATCTGGATGCGCTCGGGCAGGAAGTTCTCGACGAAGCCCATCAGCGCCATGCCCGGCCGGTTGATGTCGCTCACCGTGATCTCGCAACGCGACGCGAGCGACTGGGACAGGAGTTCGAGCTGAAGGTCCTCGTGCTGGTCTTCGTACAGCCGGGCGATGCTCAGTGATTTCACGCGAGCCTCAGGCTTCGTCGTCCGCGTTGTCGTCTTCGGCGCCGACCGGTTCGGGCGGCAGCGTGCCGTTGCCGCGGCTCGCGCGCCGCGGCGCGCTCACGCGCTTCTCCTTCCGGCGACGCACGCGGTCCTCGAGTCGATCGGCCGCCAGCTCGATGGCGGCGCGGGCATCGGCGTGCGACTCGGTGATGATCACGTCCTGCTGGTGGGCACGCAGCGTGATCTCCGCGGTGTGGAGCTTGCGCTCCTGCGAGACGATGAGGCGGACCTCGAGGATGCCGCCGTCGTACTTGTTCAGCTTTTCCAGGCGCTGCTGGGCGAAGGCGCGCAGGTCGGCGCCGATTTCGCAGTGGCGGGCGGTGAGATGGATCTCCACGGGGCTCTCCTCCGCACCGCCCCGGGGCCGGGCCGTGCGGCGAACGTGAGTTTCAGGCCACGCGCCGGCGCAGCCGGGCGGGCAGGATCTGGAGTTGTTCGCGGTACTTTGCCACGGTCCGACGGGCGATCTGCAGTCCCTTCTCGTGCAGCAGCTCGGCGATTCGCTGGTCGGAGAGCGGCTCCATCTTGTCCTCTTCGTCGATCAGTCCCTTGATGATGTTCTTGGCGGTGCGGGCGGAGACGTCCTCGCCATCGTCGGTGGCGAGCCCGCTCGAGAAGAAGAACTTCAACTCGAACACGCCCCGCGGCGTCTGCACGTACTTTCCACTGCACACCCGGCTGACCGTGGACTCGTGCATGTCGATCTGGCGCGCCACCGCGGCCAGCGTCAGCGGACGCAGGAACGCGATCCCCTTGTCGAAGAACTCGCGCTGTTCGCGCACGATGCAGTTCATCACCTTGATCATGGTGCGGCGGCGCTGCTCGATCGTCTGGATGAGCCACTTCGCCGAGGCGAGCTTGCCCTGGATGTAGTCGCGGGTCTGCTTCTGCTCCGTGGTCGCGTCGGGCCTGCGCTTGTTGGCCGCGATCACGCCCTCGTAGGCCGACGAGATCCGCAGCCGCGGCACATTGCGGTCGTTGAGCATGACCACGTACTCGTCGTCCACGCGCTCCACGAGCAGGTCCGGCGTCACGTACTTGGGGTCCTCCGCCGAGACCATCGTGCCGGGCCGGGGATGCAGCGAGGCGATGCCGTCGGCCGCGTCCTGCACCTCGTGCGTGCTGACCTTGAGCAGGCGGGCGATCTCGGGGAAGCGGCGGTTCACCAGGTGGTCGAAGTGCTGGTCGATCATGTTCCACGCCAGCGTGCCGCGCTCGCCGCGGGCGTCGAGCTGGATGAGCAGGCACTCGCGCAGGTCGCGCGCGCCCACGCCGGCGGGCTCGAGCGCCTGCACGACCCGCAGCACCTTCTCGACCTCCTCGAGCGGGACGCCAAGCGCCTCGACGATCTCGACCATCGGCGTCACGACCCAGCCGCGCTCGTCCAGCGACCCGACGAGGAACTCGGCGATGCGCATGGATTCCCGCGGCAGGTTCAGGAAGTGGAGCTGCTCGAGCAGGCTCTCGGCCAGCGTCGTACGCGTGACCGGAACCTTCTCGAGGAACTCCATGCTCGTCTCGCTCTGCGGGACGAACGTGCGGTCGAGCGAGCCGTCCTGGAGGTACTCCGACCAGTCGATCGGATCCTCCTCGGCAGGATCTTCCGATTCCTCGTTGTTCTTCTCGTCGGCCGACTCTTCCTTGTCGAGGTCCTCCTGCTCGGTGACCTCGTCGACCTCCTCGAGCAGGGGGTTCTGCAGCACCTCCTGTTTCAGGATCTGCTGCAACTCCAGCGTCGGCACCTGCAGCAGCTTGAGTGCCTGCTGCAGCCGCGGCGTCATAATCAGCTTCTGGGTCTGGGACAGGTGGAGCGAATGCTTCATTTCCATGGCATCGGCCCCTAGAGGGAAAATCCTTCGCCGAGGTAGTACTGCCGTGCCAGCGGGTTATCGGCCAGTTCCTGCGGCGAACCGGACAACTGAATGCGCCCGTCGAACATGATGTACGAACGGTCCGTCGTGTTGAGCGTCACGCGGACGTTGTGATCGGTGATGAGCAGGCCGAGGCCGCGCGCGCGCAGGCGGCCGATGATCTCCTGGATCTCCTCCACCGCGATCGGGTCGATGCCCACGAACGGCTCGTCGAGGAGCAGGAACGACGGCTGCCGGGACAGCGCCCGCGTGATCTCGACGCGGCGGCGCTCGCCGCCCGAGAGCTTGTGCGCCATGCGATCCGCGAGGTGCGAGAGATTGAGGTCCGCGAGCAGCTCGTCGAGCCGCGCCGCGCGCTGGGCCTTGTCGAGCGGCATGGTCTCGAGCACGGCGAGGACGTTCTCGCGTACCGTGAGCTTGCGGAAGATGCTCGGCTCCTGCGCCAGGTAGCCGAGGCCGAGGCGCGCGCGCCGGAACACCGGCTGCTCGGTGATGTCCCGGTCGTCGAGCTTGATGGTGCCCGAGTTCGGGCGCAGCAATCCGACGATCATGTGGAACGTCGTGCTCTTGCCCGCGCCGTTGGGACCGAGCAGGCCCACGACCTCGCCGCGGCGGACGCTCAGCGACACCCCCTGCACCACCCGGAACTTGCCGTAGTAGCGCACGAGGCCCTCCGCGACGAGGCCATCGGTCGCGATCTCGGGAGCGAGCGGCAGCTGGGGCATGGCGCTGGTCACTTGCGCCTCCCCGCCTTCGGCGGCGCCATCTGCGCGGCACCCGGCTGCACGGTCGCGCGCACCTGGTGCTGGAATTCGAAGTGCTCGAGGTTGGGGTCGCTCTCGAATCCGACGCCCTCGAGAACCGAGCCCTCCTTCTCGACACGCACGAGCTTGTCCGAGGTGATCCGCCGGCGGCTGTTGAGGAAGTGGAGCTCCTCGGTCGTCATCCGCCAGCCTTCCGCGGTCTGGAGGACGACGCTGCCGCGCGCGACCATGTCGCGTGTCCGCTGGTAGAGCTCGCCCTCGCGCGCGATCAGCTCCGAGCTCTGCTTGCCGTCGGGCCCGAAGAAGTCGATGCGCACGGCGCGCGCCGTGACGAGGTCTCGGGGGGTGTACGTGGCGGCGTGGCGGGCGAACAGCGTCCACTCGGCCTTCCCCGAGTCGGTCTCGGTGACGGTGAAGTCCTCGACCTCGCTGTCCGGCAGGAGGCCGGAATTGGAGGATCCGGAGAGCTTCTTGCCCCCGCTGCAGCCGTGGACGAGGGCAGCCAGGCCCAAGCCCGCGAGCAACAGCACGGCGGCACGACGTACCGGCTTCCGAGCAGCGAGGGCCATGGGGAGGGGGTTCCGTAGGTGGGTGTGGGGCTTGGGCTTCGGTCGCACGCTAGCAAGCGGACGGGCGGCGTTCAAGCAGGCTCTGTGCCACCCTGCAGGCGCATACGGTGATTGAAGTTATCGGCCGGTGGCCGGAGACTCTTGCGCCGGGAATGGCTCCCGGCGGACGCCGGCGCCCGGCCCCGGTCGTCCCTCCTTCCGATGCGACCGGCCCCCGCGCGCCTCGCGAGCCGCTCGGAAGGGGTCGGCCTCCCCCGGCCCGGCCCTCGTCCGGCCCGGCCGTCCGCTCGCGGGGTCTCTGATAGCATGGCCCCCATGCTGATCACCCTGCTCTCCGCCGCGCTGCTCGCGACGACCGCACCCGCACCCTCGCCCGCGTCCCATGCGGCGCCGGCGAAGGCGGCCGGGACCAAGCCGGCCTCCACCTGGCACCCGGTCGTCCCGTTCATCGAGGACGACTTCGGGCGCGCGCTGGCACTCGCCAAGTCGCGGAAGCTCCCGGTCTTCATCGAAGGCTGGGCCCCCTGGTGACACACGTGCCGATCGATGCGGGCCTATGTCTGGACAGACAAAGCCCTCACGCGGCACGCCGGGCGGTTCGTCTGGCTCAGCCTCGACATGGAGAAGCCGCAGAATGCCGCCGCGCGGAAGCAGATCGGCATCAGCGCCTTCCCCACACTCTACGTGGTCGATCCGACGGACGGCCACGTCGCGATCCGCTGGCTGGGCGGCGCCTCCGTGGCGCAGCTCGAGCGGCTGTTCGACGACGGCGAGCTGGCGGTGAGCGGCGGCGCGAAGGGGCCTGCGCTCGAGGCGCTGATCGCCGCGGACCGGGCGTACGGCTCGGAGAAGTTCGCCCCGGCCTGTGACGGCTACCGCTCCGCGCTCGCGGCTGCTCCCGAGGGCTGGCCTGCGCGCGGCCGCTGCATCGAGTCGCTCATGTTCGCGTACTCGCAGGCCGACTCGAACGAGGCGAGTCTCGCACTCGCCGACGCGGAGTGGCCGCGCGCGAAGGGCACGATGTCGGCGGCGATCGTCGCGGGCTCGGCGCTGGATGCAGCCGTCGGGTTGCCGGACACGCTGGCCGCCCGGAAGCCGTGGCTCGCGCGCTACGAGGCCGCGTGTCGCGAAGTGCTCGCGGACAGCACGCTCCCGCTCACGGGCGATGATCGCTCGGGGCTCTATTTCTCGCTCGAGGACGCGCGCGAGGCGGCGGGCGATTCCCTGGGGCGGCGCGCGCTCATGGAAGAGCACGTCGCGATGCTCGAGGGCGAGGCGCGGCGGGCGCGGAGCGCAGAGCAGCGCGCCGTCTACGATTCGCACCGGCTGAGCCTCTACATCGCGCTCGGCCGGCCCGACGTCGCCGTCGCCATGCTCCAGCAGTCGCAGCGTGACTTCCCTGACGACTACAATCCACCGCAGCGGTTGGCGACCGCGTACAAGGCGATGAAGCTCTGGCCGGAGGCGCTGAGCGCGTCCGACCAGGCGCTCGCCCGCGCGTACGGCCCGCGCCAGTTCCTGGTCCTCAACACGCGCGCGGACATCCAGCTGGGCATGGGGGACAGAGCCGCCGCCATCGCGACCTTGACCGACGCGTTGTCACGGGCTCAAAAAATGCCGGAGGGCCAGCGCTCGGAGGGCACCGTCCGGGCGCTGCAGAAGCGGCTCGCCGCGCTCGGGGTGACCTCGATGAACCAGGCGAACTGAGCGGCTGTCCGGACGTTGGCCCGCGCGATCCGCGCGAGCCGGAGCGCCGCGTCGCCGCTATCCCGCCTTGAGGCAGTCGTGGAGGTGGAGCACGCCGAGTGCCTTCCCCTGCCCGTCCACCACGACCAGGGCGGTGATCGGCCCCTGTGGCCGGTCCTCCATGATGCGCACGGCACTCGCGACGAGCGTGTCGGGTGGCACCGTGGTGGGCGTGCGGGTCATCACCTCGCCGGCCGTCAACGACCAGGGGTCGGCCTGCTTCAGCAGGATGCGCTTGAAGTCGCCGTCGCTCACCACGCCCGCGAGCCTGCCGCCCGCGTCGAGGACCGTGGTGATGCCGAGCCGCTTGGCCATGATCTCCAGCATCACCTCGCGCAGCCGCGCGCTCTCGAGAACGTGTGGCAGTGCGTCGCCCGTGTGCATCAGCTCCCGCACGGGCCGTGACGCGGTTCGGCCGATGACGCCGCCCGGGTGGAGGAACCGGAAGTCCTCCGGCTTGAACCCGCGCAGCTCCATGAGCGCGACGGCGAGACAGTCCCCCACCACCTGCGTCAGCGTGATGCTGGTCGTGGGCGTCAAGTCCATCGGGCACGCCTCGGTGAGCGGCCCGAGCACGATGGCCGCCGCGCTCCGCTGGACGAGCGGCGAGCCGGGCTGGACGACGAGCGAGACGAGCGGGATGCCGAGCCGGTCGAGGTACGGCAGGAGCGCCAGCAGCTCATCCGTGGCACCGCTCTTCGAGACGAAGAGCGCCACGTCTCCGCGCGCGAACAGGCCGGCGTCGCCGTGCCGGGCGTCCGCCGGGTGGAGGAACACGGCGGGAGAACCGGTGCTGGTGAGCGTGGCGGCGATCTTCTGGCCGATCAATCCGCTCTTCCCGACGCCCGACACCACCCGCTTGCCTCGACAGGCGGCGAGCATCTCCACGGCCTTCACGAACGCCGGGCCGAGCCGGGATTCGAGGCCGGCCACGGCCGCAGCCTCGGTGCGGACCACGTCGCGCGCCAGCTCCAGCGGGTCGCGCTTCGTCACGACACCCCGACTCGACTTCTCCGCACGCATGAACGCCTCCCCGGAATCGGGCTCACACCGCCTCGTAGCGTTCGAGCACCTTGTGCCAGACCCCATTGTGACGCAACACGCGCTCGACCGCCTCGCGCACGGCGCCGTGCCCGGCGCGCGCCTCGGTGACGGTGCGGGCGATCCGGAGGACTTCCGGTGTCGCGTCCGCCACCGCGATCGGCCACCCGACACGCTTCAGGAGTGGCACGTCCGGAAGATCGTCGCCGACCATGGCGCACTCCTCCCAACGCACTCCTTCACGCTCGCGCACCTGTTCGGCGACCGCGACCTTGTCCTTCGCGCCGAGGTGGAACTCGAGCCGCAGGTCGTGCATGCGCGCTTCGACCGCCATCGAGGAGCGCCCGCTCACCACCACCGGGCGGATCCCGAGATCGCGGGCCCACTCGAGGGCGATGCCGTCCCGCACCCAGAAGTGACGCATGTCGCCGTCCTTGCTGAAGCCGATGATGCCGTCGGTCATGGTTCCGTCGACGTCGAGGAACAGCAACCGGATCGGCGTGGCGTCAGGGGCGTCGGACGCCACTGGGAGCCTCCTGCACCGCCTCGTGCACGCGCACGGCTTCGTCGAGGAACGCCGCCGCGCGCGCGAGCGGCAGCTGCGTCGCGGCATCGGAGAGCGCGCGGTCCGGGTCGGGATGCGCCTCGAAGAAGAGCCCGTCGATTCCACATGCGACGGCAGCCCGCATGAGGGGGAACGCGAAGCGCCGGTCGCCACGGGTCTCGTTCCCGCCGGGACGCTGCAGGCTGTGCGTCGCGTCGTAGAGCACCGGCCAGCCCAGCTCGCGCATCACCACGAGCCCGCGCATGTCCACGACCAGGTCGCCATAACCGAACGTGGTGCCGCGCTCGGTGAGCAGCAGCCGTTCGCAGCCGGCGCCGGTCAGCTTGTCGATGACGTTCTGCATGTCGGCCGGCGCGAGGAACTGGCCTTTTTTCACATTGACGGCCCGGCCCGTCCGAGCGGCCGCCACGAGCAATTCCGTCTGCCGCGAGAGAAAGGCGGGGATCTGCAGCACGTCCGCGACGGCGGCAGCCGCCTCGACTTCGGATTCGGAGTGGACATCGGTAAGAATGGGCACGCCCAGCTCCCGCCGCACGCGCGACAGGATGGACAGTCCCTCGTCACCCGGCAATCCCGCGAACGAGCGGCCGCTCGAGCGGTTGGCCTTGCGGTAGCTGGCCTTGAACACGAACGGCAGGCCGCGCTCGGCGGTGAGCGCCTGGAGCTTCGCGGCGACGGTGAGGCACAGCTCCTCGCTCTCGATGACGCACGGGCCCGCAACCACGAGCAGGCGCGGGCCACCCAGGTGGACGGAGCCGATGTCGAACGCCTTCACGAGCGCGGCGCCTCGACGGCTGTGGAGCGGGCGCCCTCCGCCGCCGCCGGCACGTAGTCGTTGTTGCCGATCCGGGCCGCGCGCCGCTCGAGCGCCGCGCGCACGAAGTCGCGGAACAGCGGGTGCGGCTCGTGCGGGCGGCTCCGCAACTCGGGATGGAACTGCACCGCAAGGAACCACGGATGGTCCGGAAGTTCGACGATCTCCACCAGCTCGCGCCCCACGCACTTCCCCGACAGCACCAGCCCGCGCGAGGCGAGCTGCTGCGCGTAGCGGTTGTTCAGTTCGTAGCGATGGCGGTGGCGTTCGTTCACCTCGGCGGCCCCGTAGGCGCGCGCGGCGAGGCTCCCCGGACGCAGCTCGCACTTGTATGCGCCGAGCCGCATCGTGCCGCCCTTCTCGGTCACCCCCGCCTGGTCGGCGAGCAGGTCGATGACCTTGTGTTCACTCGCCGGGTCGAACTCGCTCGAGTTCGCGTCCGCCCAGCCCACGACGTGCCGGGCGAACTCGATCGTGGCCACCTGCATGCCGAGGCACAGTCCGAAATACGGCACGCTCTTCTCGCGCGCGAACTGCACCGCCGCGATCTTCCCCTCGATGCCGCGCTCACCGAAGCCGCCCGGTACGAGGATGCCGTCCACGTCCCCCAGCACCGCCGCCGCCCCGCGCGACTCCACGTCGGTGCTCTCGACCCAGCGCAGGTTCACGCGGGCTCGGTTCGCAGCGCCGGCGTGGACGAACGACTCGATGATGCTCTTGTAGGCGTCGCGTACGTGCGTGTACTTGCCGACGATCGCGATCTCGCACTGTTTCTCGGGCCGGGTCACGCGACGCACGAACTCGTTCCAGGCCGAGAGATCCGCTGGACGGATGCTCTTGTCCGGGAGGCCCAGCATGCTCACCACGAGGTCGTCGAGCCCACCGGCGTGGAATACGCCCGGGACTTCGTAGATGCTGCTGACATCGGTCGCCGCAATGACCGCCTCGGTGGGGACGTTACAGAACAGCGCGATTTTTTCACGGACATCGGAGCTCAACGGGGTCTCGCTCCGACAGAGCAAGATATCGGCCTGGATGCCGATCTCGCGCAGCTCCTTCACCGAGTGCTGCGTCGGCTTCGTCTTCACTTCACCTGCCGCCTTGATGAACGGCACCAGCGTGACGTGTACGAACAGCACGTCCTTGCGATGCTCGAGCTTCAACTGCCTTACCGCTTCCAGGAACGGCAGCGACTCGATGTCGCCGACCGTGCCGCCGATCTCGACGATGATGACGTCGGCCTCGGTGGTCAGGGCCAACGAGACGATGCGCCTCTTGATCTCGTCGGTGACGTGCGGGATCACCTGGACCGTGCGGCCGAGGTAATCGCCGCGCCGCTCACGCGACAGGATGGCGTCGTAGATCTGGCCGGCGGTCACGTTGTGGGCACGCGTGACGGAGGCATGGAGGAAGCGTTCGTAGTGGCCGAGGTCGAGATCGGTCTCGGCACCGTCGTCGGTGACGAAGACTTCACCATGCTGAAACGGGCTCATCGTGCCCGGGTCGATGTTCAGGTAGGGGTCGAGTTTCTGGGTCGTGACGCGAAATCCGCGCGCCTTGAGCAGCAACCCCAGCGACGCCGCGGCGATTCCCTTGCCGAGCGACGAGACGACGCCTCCCGTGACGACGACGATCTTGGCCATGGCCTGCTCTCTTTCCCTGGGGTCCGGCCCGTGCTTCAGAACTTGAGAACGAAGCGAAACGGATCTCTGCAACAGGTGAAATCGAAAAGACTTGCTGGTTCGGCCCTAACCTCCGGTCACCGCCACCGGCGGCGGCCCCCGGCGTTCCAGCGCCGCCAGCTGCTCGGGCGTGTCCACGCCCGCGAACGGCCGCTCCCCCAACACGACCCTGATGCGTACGCCACGCTCCACGGCACGCAGCTGCTCCAGGCGCTCCGCGAGTTCCAGCTTGCCGGGCTGCCAAGACGCGAATTGCAAGAGTAACTCCCGCCGGAAAGCATACACGCCCGCGTGCCGGAGCGCCGGGCCGCCGCGGGACGCGCCGGCGAGGTCGGCGCGGCTGAAGTAGAGCGCGAAGCCGGCGTCGTCGAGGACGACCTTCACCACGTTCTCGGATGCCATCGCCGCGAGATCGGGCTCGTGGTGCGCGACCGTGCCCATGCGGATCGTGTCGTCCGCCCGCATGGTCGCGACGAGGCGCGTGACCGCACCGGTCTCGAGTTCCGGCTCGTCGCCCTGGAGGTTCAAGATGATCTGCGCCTGCGGACGGCTCCGCGCCACCTCGGCGACGCGGTCGGTGCCGCTCGCGCACGCGGGCGAGGTCATCTCCACCTGGGCTCCCCAGCCGCGCGCCGCGGTCGCGATGCGGGCATCGTCCGTCGCCACGACCAGCTCGTCCAGGCCCTGCGCCGCGCGCGCGCGTTCCCAGACGTGCTGGAGCATGGGCTTCCCCCACAGCACGGCGAGGGGCTTGCCCGGAAAGCGAGACGCGCCGTAGCGGGCGGGGATCACACCCAGGACGGCGCGGCGAGATTCAGCAGGACCCGTAGGCACGGGACGGCAAGGTAGCACGGTGAGGGCGGGCGGTCGAACGGGGCGGTGAGTGCGTCGGGAGCGTGCGATCGGCGCCGGATCGGAGCGCGAGAGGTGACGTGAAGTGCCATGCGCATGAGGCCCCGGCGTCGAGCCGTGAGGCGAGGCGCGAGGTGTTTGCAACGAATTGAATTGACGGCCTTGCGGGACGCAATCGCTCGAAGCTCGCAACTTGGTTGCGGCCCCGCGTCAGCGCGCAGGGCGCAGGCGCTCACGGCTTGTCGCGGGTGCGGTTACGAAAGTTGTCGCCGCCCCCCGCGATGCGCGGACTGCGCGCCTGCAAGGAAACCGCCTAACCTCATGGTAGGAATTCTGCTGCCCCCGCGACTGTGCCCCCGTCGTGGAGACCCGTCATGAGCACCTGCTCGTTCTCGCATTTCACTGACCACGGCCTGCTGTGTGAGCTCGCCACCACGGTTTCGCAGGATCGAAACACCACCTCCAGAATGCTGGCCCTGATCGCCGAAGTCGACGTTCGCAAGCTCTACCTGCCGGCCGGCTATTCCTCGATGTACCTCTACTGCGTGCACGAGCTGCGCATGTCCGAGGACGTCGCGTACAAGCGTATACGGGCCGCGCGAGCGGCACGGCAGTTCCCCGCCATCCTTCCCCTGTTGGCGGACGGGAGGCTGAGCCTCAGCGCGGTGTTGCTGCTGACGCCGCACCTTACCCCGGACACGGCAGACGAACTCCTGGCCGGGGCCGAGCACAAGACCAATGCGCAAGTCGAGCTGTTACTGGCTGAGCGCTTCCCGATGCCGGACGTTCCCACGCTCGTTCGGGTCATCACGCCGGTCGGCGCTTCGCACGAACCGGCCGCAGGGACGGATGCGCCCGCGCTGCAACTGGCCGTACGGCCAGTTGTCCCATCCGTCGGGCCGGATACCGCCGTGCCGATGGGACCACTTCCATCGCGGGCGAAGCCCGCCCCGCTCTCGCCCGGCAGGTACGCGGTGCAGTTCACGATGGATGAGGAGATGCATGAGGAACTGCGCAAAGTGCAGGCGTTACTCGGTCAGGTGCTTCCGTCAGGCGATGTCATGGAAGTGTTCCGGCGTGCGTTGCGAGAGCTGCGCGTGCAACTGGAGAAACGCAAGTTCGCGAAGTCCGACCGGCCGCGGCGCCAGAGTGGGGCTGCGAAGGGCCGACACATCCCCGCGGCCGTCAAGCGCGCCGTCGTGGAGCGCGATGGCGGTCAGTGCACGTTCGTGAGCGACAAGGGCAAACGCTGCGACTCGCGCACTCGGCTCGAGCTGGATCACGTCGAGCCCGTCGCGCGGGGCGGGGAAGCGACCGCGGACAACCTCCGGCTCCGCTGCCGCGCGCATAACCAGTACGCGGCCGAGTTGGTCTACGGCGAGGAATTCATGAGTGGCAAGCGCGAGGCCGCCCGTGACAGGACGGCGAAATTGAACGCACATGCGACAGGACACACGGAGCAAGAGAAGCCGAATCGGGAACTGGAGCAAGCAAAGGCCCAAGCCGCTGCCGAATTCGAAAGCCAGCAGGAAGTCATCCCGTGGCTTCGCGCGCTCGGCTGCAATATCGAGACCGCCCGCCGTGCGGCCGCGCGTTGTGCAGGCATGGTCGGGGTGCCATTGGAGAGGCGCGTACGCGTCGCCGTGCAGAGCCTCGGCCGCCTTCGGCGCGCCGGGTCCTGCCAGCTTCGAGCAGCCCTGCGTCTTGAGGCCGGCTGCGGGTCTGTGACGTCGGCGGGGCCGCCCCCGGAATCAGATGGCCTCGCCGCACGCCCGGGAGCAAGCGCACCGCTCGGCCACTTGCCGGCGAGACCTACCCCTTCAGCTCCTTGATCATGTCCGCCACGTCCTTTGCCGACTTCGCGAGCGCGGCCTGGTCCGAGTCGGAGAGCTTCAACTGGACGATCTTCTCGACGCCCTTCGCCCCGAGCAGGATCGGCACACCGATGAACAGGTCCTTCAAGCCATACTCGCCGTTCAACGCGACCGAGCAGGGCACCAGGCGCTTCTGATCCAGCAAGATAGCCTCGACCATCTCCACGGCCGACATGGCCGGTGCGTAGTAAGCCGAGCCGGTCTTCAACAGCTTCACGATCTCGGCGCCGCCGTCGCGCGTGCGCTGCACGATCTGCGCGAGCCGGTCGGGTGCGATCAGCTCCTCGACCGGGATGCCGCCGGCGACGGTGTAGCGCGTCACCGGCACCATCGAGTCGCCGTGACCGCCCAGCACCATGGCCTGGATGTCGGCGCCGGAGATGCCCAGCTCCATCGCGAGGAATGCGCGAAAGCGGGCGCTGTCGAGGATGCCGGCCATCCCGATCACCCGCTGCTTCGGGAATCCGGTCACGTGCGAGAAGTACCAGGCCATCACGTCGAGCGGATTCGTGACCACGACCACGATGGCGTTGGGCGCGTGCTGCTTCACGGCCTCGGCCGCGGGCTTCACGATCTCGGCGTTGGCCTTCAGGAGATCGGTGCGCGACATGCCGGGCTTTCTCGGGAAGCCGGCCGTCATCACCACGACGTCGGAGCCCTTCACGGCCGCGAGGTCGGAAGCGCCGGTCATGTGCGGCGCCTTGTGCCACAGCGGCGCCGCCTCCTGCATGTCGAGCGCCTTCCCCTGCGGCATGCCTTCCATTTCGGGGCGGTCGATCAGCGTCACGTCCGCCAGCCCTCGCTCGGCGATGAACAACGCGGCGCTCGCGCCCACGTTGCCCGCACCGATCACGGCGACCTTGTTCTTCACGGGTTCCCTCCGATGTCACGCGGCTCCGCGACGGGAGCCGCTCCGGGTCACAAGAGAACGCCGCCGCCGGTGGTGCTGAGCCGGCGGCGGCGGAGTGTGCGGTGCTTCGAAAGCTCTAATTGCTTGCGGCCGCCACCGGCATCACGTGCACCTGCTTGCGCGTGCGGCCCGCGCGCGAGAACTGCACCTTGCCGGCGACGAGCGCGAACAGCGTGTCGTCCTTGCCCGTGCCGACGTTCCGGCCGGCGAAGATCACGGTGCCGCGCTGGCGCACGAGGATGCTGCCGGCGCTCACGGTCTCGCCGCCGAACTTCTTGACGCCGAGTCGCTGCGCGGTCGAGTCGCGGCCATTCTTGGTCGAGGACTGACCCTTCTTATGAGCCATTCTGGATTCTCTCCCTCTCCGCTAGCCGGAGATGGCGGTCACACGGATCTTCGTGAGCTCGCTGCGGTAGCCGCGGCGCCGGCGATACTCGCGCCGGCGCTTGAACTTGAAGATCTTGACCTTGTCGCCGCGCAGGTGCTCGACGATCTCGGCCGAGACCGAGGCGCCCTTCACGGTGGGACGGCCGACGGAGATCTTGTCGCCGTCGCCGAGCAGCAGCACCTGGTCGAACTTGAGGCTCGACCCCGGCTCCCCGGCGTGGAGGGCGATGTCCAGCACCTCGTCCGGCGTGACCTTGGTCTGGATGCCGGCGATGTTCACGATCGCGTACATGGAACGGTGGACTCCCTGGCCGCCCCGGGACATCGTCCCGGAGCGTTCTGGAATGGGCCCGCCGGGTGGGACACGGGCGGGCGCGCACCCCCGCGCCTGACGGCCGGGGGGCAAAGCACGAAGCGGGACTTTCTATCACGGGGTATGACAGGCTGTCAATCCGCTTCCCGACAGGAGCTTC
The DNA here is from genome assembly GCA_964434945.1 of uncultured bacterium. Lineage (GTDB taxonomy): Bacteria > Eisenbacteria > RBG-16-71-46 > RBG-16-71-46 > RBG-16-71-46 > JAIOPA01. Next base: position 18,144 of record CAYSWZ010000185.1, read on the forward strand.
CGGGCCTAGGCTCCCCCGGCCCGAGTGATGCCCTGGCTCGTTTCCCAAGGATCAAGCCCCACCCACCCGGAGGACCTGCGGCGCCATGCCGAAATCCCGACTCCTGAATCTCGCCGCGCTCGCCGTGTTCCCCCTGTTGATCGTGGGTTGCGCACCCGCTCAGACCGGCCCCGGCCCGCATGGCGCGGCGGAGGCAGCCACTCACGCCGGGACCGCCGCTGAGGCGCCCCCCGACATGCCGCTCCCGCGCGAAGCAGATCCCGAGGATGCGCTCTGCGCCCCGCTCATCATCGAGCAGGACTTCGGATTCGGCACCAACGTGGTCATGCGCCGGCTGCCGAGCGCGGCGGACCTCGAGGACATGAGTCACCTGAACGGGCTCCGGCAGGTGCTGCTGGCGCTGCCCGCCTGGCCGCGCAACTACGCCGAACTGAGCCCGCTGCAACAGGCGATCATGCCCGAGGGCGTGGAGATCGTGGTCCTGCTCCCCGGCTGGCCGCCGAACCACGAGGCGCTCGGGGCCTGGAACCTCCTCAGCATGAACCTGCGCATCATCATGGTCGTGGACGGCCCGCCCGCCGACCGGGCGATGATTTCCGAACTCAACCAGATGCGCTCGCTCGAGCGCGTCATCGCGCAGATGCCGGAGCCCTCGCGGAGCGGGTTCGAGCGGTTGCAGCGGCCGCTCTCCTACCGAGTGGTCAGGCCCTGAGCGCCGGACGGGCGCCGCGCTCGCTCGCTAGAGGTGCGTGTACCGCCACAGCGCGCGGCCGAACATGATCACGCCCGCGAGCCACGGCAGGGCCCCGACGGCGAACAGCCACGGGTAGTCCGGAGTGCGGAGCGCCCACGCAAAGATCAGCGTGCCGAGCACCGCCATGAGACTCGCACTCACCATCGAACCGACGGTCCGTTCGCGGGCCTCGGGGTCGGGACGGCGCTCTTCGGCGGCGCGTGGCGCGTCGCCCCTGGATTCGGGTCGCGTGCGATGGGCCATGCTGGCCTCCCGCGGGCGGGGGACCCGGCGAGTCGGATGAGGAGTTCGGTGCCCGGCAAGGAGGGGGGAATCGGGCCGGGTGAATCCCATGGACACCAAAAACCGTACGCCCACGCCCGGGGGGCCGCAAGCCCATTCCGGCGACCGGCTGACGCGAGCCGAGGTGGTTCTCTCCGGCGGGCCCGAACCGTCAGGTGCCCGGGACCGCTCCCACCACCTGCTTCGTCAGGTCCTGCTTCTTGTCGCTGAAGATCCGCATCTCGCCACGCTTCAACTGAGGGTCGTCTTTCAGGTCCACCTGGATCCGGAAGCGCTTCTCGAGTTCGGCGAAGCGCCTCGCCTCGGTCTCGACGAAGTAGAGCGCCACGTCGGGCGCCACCTTCACGGTGATCCGCTTGTAACCGCCCAGCGCCGCGACTCGGCGCAGCGCCCGCTCGAGCTTGACCAGCATGGTCTCGTTGCTCGGGACCTTGCCCAGTCCGCCGCAGGTCGGGCAGTCCTCCGTGTAGTAGTGCAGCAACGACGAGCGCTCGCGCTGCCGGGTCATCTCGATCAGCCCGAGATCGCTGACCGCGAACGCCTTGGTCCGGGCGCGGTCCTTCCGCAGCTCGCCGCGCAGCGTGTCGAGCACTGCACGCTTGTTCGCCTCGGACTCCATGTCGATGAAGTCCACCACGATGATGCCGCCGATGTCCCGCAGCCGGAGCTGGCGCGGCACCTCGACCGCGGCCTCCATGTTGGTGCGGAAGATCGTCTCCTCCTGGTTCTTCTTGCCGGTGAACCGCCCCGTGTTGACGTCCACCGCGACCAGCGCCTCGGCGTGGTCGATGCAGATGTAGCCGCCCTTCTTCAGCCAGACTTTTCTCTCAAAAGTCTTCTCGATCTGGGGCTCGATCCCGAACGCGTCGAAAATGGGCGCCTTGCCCCGGTAGTGCTTGACGCGGTCGGCCAGTTCGGGGCTCACCGCCTTCAGGTAGTGGTCGATCTCGGCGTAGGAATCGGGGTCGTCGATAAACACCTCCTCGACGTCGTCCGTGAACAGGTCGCGGATCAGCCCGGCGGCCATCTCCAGCTCGCGGTGGACGAGCGCCGGCGCGCGCGCGGTCGTGGATTTCTTCTCGATCTTCTGCCACAGCCTGGCCAGGTGCTTGATGTCGGCGGCGTACTCGGCGTCCCCCTTGCCCTCGCCCACGGTGCGTGCGATCACGCCCACGTTCTTGGGCTTCAGGTCCGAGATGATGGCCTTGATGCGCTGCCGCTCGGAGCGTTCCTCGATGCGGCGCGAGACGCCGATGTGGTCCACCCCCGGCATGAGCACGCAGAAGCGGCCGGGCAGGCTGATCTGCTGCGTGACGCGCGGGCCCTTGGTGCCGATCGACTCCTTGGTGATCTGCACCAGGATCTCCTGGCCCTTCTTCAGGTGGTCCTCGATCTTCGGGACCGGGGCGCGGCGACGGCGCTTCTGGTCGCCGTTCGCCTCGTCGGCATCCGACAGGTCCTCGAGCGCCGACAGCGACTCGGCCAGGTCCGAGGCGTGCAGGAACCCGGTCTTCGGCAGGCCCATGTCCACGAACGCCGACTGCATCCCGGGCAGCACCGCGTTGACGCGGGCCTTGTAGACGTCGCCGACGTTCCGGCGCTGCTCGGCGCGCTCGACGAACAGCTCGGCGAGCTCGTCGTTCTCGAGGATGGCGACGCGGGTCTCGTACGTGTCTGCGTTGATGATGATGCGCTGCTTCACGGGCGTCCTTCCCGGACGCGCGTTCGCGCCGTTCCTATCGTGGCGAGAGCAGGCGGAGCGGTTGCCACCGCTCGCCTCCCCGGTCCGCCCACAGCGCCGTGCGTTCCACGTCCACGGTGCGGGGGTCGGCCTCGGGCACCAGCAGTCCGAGCAGGTCGTCGGGCCGGGCTGCCGCGCGCAGGGTGAAGCGCAGGTGCAGGTCCAGCACCGCCGGGGCCTCGTCGAGACTGGCGTGCATCGCCGCGATCGAAGGTCTGGCGTCGAATTCGCGTGCCTTGTCCTCGCTCTTCCGCCGCACGACCAGCACGTCCCGGGACATCAGGCGCGTGACGCGTTCGCACAGCTTCGAGTGCAGCTCGCCGGGAGCGATCCCGGCCTCGGCGAGGTAGCTGGCCGGGAACCGCACCCGGTAGCTCGCGCCCTCCAGCTGACTCATGAGCGAGGGATTCTTGAACAGGATGGGCCGGAAGTCGGTGACGCGGAGTCCCTCCGGCAGCACGGCATTCAACCTCTCGGCGAGGTCGAAGCCCGGCGGCCGGGCCAGCTCCAGGTCGAACACTTCGGCCCGTGAACGAAATCCCAGTGGCAACGGGGGTCCGAACGACATCTTGAGGTGCGGGTGATGCCCCTGGGTGAAAGCGAGCGGCAGCCCGGAGCGGCGGAGAGCCCGCTCCCAGGTGCGCATGAGGTCGAGATGCGAGAGGAACCGCATGCTGGCGCCCTTCTCGAATTCGACCCGGAAACGTGTGCTGGTGGCCACGCCGCCCGCGGTCGCGGACGAGCCGTTCCTGCCCCGCGCGGGGGCACGACGGCCGAACGCCGGCGCCGGAAGCGTGGCGAGGACCTGGTCCAGGTCCAGTTTCGAATGCGGCTGCTTGACCCACGGCCGCTGGTTGCAATCGACGACGCCGCACGAGAAGCAGACGTCTTCGAGCCTGCAGTCCTCGAGGATGGCCGCAGCGTCGGCGCGGAGCTTGTCACGCACGAGGAACTTCTTCGTGACCGGGGACTGGACCACGTCCCACGGCTGGTCGCGTTCGGTCGAGCGTTCGATCAGGTAGCGCTCGGGGTCCAATCCGTGGCTGGCGAAAACGTCCAGCCAGGTCGCGTAGCGGAGGTGCTCGCTCCAGGCGTCGAACCGGCAGCCGCGCCGGTAGGCGTCCTCGACCACGGCGGAGAGCCGCCGGTCGCCGCGCGTGAACACGCCCTCGAGCAGGCTGGTCTCGGCGTCACGGTACTTGAGCGTGATCGGCCTGCCCCGCACGGCGTCGCGCAGCACGCCGAGCCGGCGATTGAGTTCGGCCGTGTCCACCTGGGCCGCCCACGCGAACGGCGTGTGCGGCTTCGGCACGTGCGGCGACACGCTCACCGTGATCCGGAACGACTTGTTGCCCGCGTCGCGCGCGGCCTGCCAGGCCTTGTGCCCCAGGTCGAGGATGGCCCGGAGGTCGGCGTCGGTCTCCGTCGGCAGCCCGCACATGAAGTAGAGCTTGGCGCCGGTGTACCCCTCGCGCGCCGCGGTCGCCACCGAGCTGAGCAATTCTCCTTCCGTGTGATTCTTGTTGATGACGTCGCGCATGCGCTGGCTTCCCGCCTCGGGCGCGAGCGTGATGGTGCCCTTCTTCTGAGCCGCGATCCGGCGCGCCACGTCCACGGGAACGTTGTCCGGACGTGTGGACGGCAGCGAGAGCTGCACGCGCGTCGGGCACAGGAGATCGGCGAGCGCGTTCACCTGCTCCACGATCTGCGTGTGGTCGGTGGTGCTCAAGGAGATGAGCGAGACTTCCTCGAGCCCCGTCCCCTGCAGGCCGCGGAGCACTTCGCTCACGACCTGGTTCGCGGGCTTCTCGCGCACCGGGCGGTTGATCATCCCGGCCTGGCAGAAGCGGCAGCCGCGCGTGCAGCCGCGCATCACCTCGACCGACAGCCGGTCGTGCGTGATCTCGCCCACCGGCAGGAGCGGCATGGGCGGGTAGTACGACTCCTTCAGCTCCTGCACGTACGTCGACCAGACGCGCTCCGGGAAGCCGGGGCGCGCCTGCGGCACGAGCCAGCCCTCCGGCGACGACGTCGTCGTGTAGCCCGACGGCACGTACGTGCCCGGGACGTGCGCGAGCTTCCGCAGCAACGTGGACCGGGTCCAGCGCTCGTGCCGGGACAGCTTCACCAGCTCCACGACGCGATGGATGACCTCCTCCCCGTCCCCGATCACGAACGCGTCGATGAACTCGGCCATGGGCTCGGGGCTGAACGCCTGCGCACCGCCGGCGATCACCAGCGGGTCGCCCGCATCGCGGTCCAGCGTGCGGAGCGGCACGCCGGCCAGCTCGAGCATCATGAGCACGTTCGTGTACTGGAGTTCGTACTGGAGCGAGAAGCCGAGCACGTCGAACTCGCGGGCCGGCGCGTGCGACTCGAGCGAGAAGAGCGGGATGCCGAGCCGGCGCATCTCGGCCTCGGCGTCGGGCCAGGGCGCGAACGCGAATTCGCAGGCCGTGTCCGGGCGGCTGTTCAGCACGTGGTGCAGGATCCGGATCCCGAGATTGGAGAGTCCGATCTCGTAGGCGTCGGGGAACGCGATCAGGACGCGCACGTCGGCCGCGTCGAGGGGCTTGCGGGTGTCCCCCAACGCGTGCCCCAGGTAGCGGTTGGGCTTCGAGACGCGCGGCAGCAACTGGTGCTGGATGAGTTCCTGGACGGAAGCCGTCATGGACAGGCGGTGACTCTCCAAGGGCAGCGGGATCGCGGGGGACTCGAACCTCCGCGTTTCGCCGGCGGCGCGCGAGCGCCCGATGGGGACCGTTCCCGGGGCCCCTCCTCCTGCCGGATGACCGACCAAGGTAGCACGCGGGGCGCGACTCGCGCCACCCGGTGCGATGCCGCAAACCGTTGCGGCAGAAATGCTCACGGGTGTGTGTCCGGAAGCGTGCCCGGGCGCGGCGCCCGCGCGCGCGCCGCGCGAGTCTGTTACTTTCCCGCCGACTGCCGTCTCACGTGCTGCGCCCTGGGGACGAGAGGAGAGCGACGACGCCCATGCAGGTGTCCGACCGCCAGTACTTCACGCTCAAGCGGCTCCACTCGCTGACCGGCGTGGTGCCGCTCGGCCTCTTCCTCCTCGAGCACCTGTTCACGAACGCCCGCGCGCTGCAGGGCGCTGCGGCATTCGACGCCGCGACGGCCGAGCTGGCGCGACTCCCCATGGTCGTGGTGATCGAGGCGCTGGGGATCTGGCTGCCGATCGCGTTCCACATGGTGCTCGGCGTGCTGATCGCGACCACCGCGCAGGCGAACGTCGGCCGGCACGGCTACGCGCGCAACTGGCAGTACACGCTGCAGCGCGCGAGCGGGATCTTTCTTGTTTTCTATCTTCTCTATCACACGTGGGCGTTGCGCTTCGACAAGGGCTATCTCAACTCGGCGAGCGCCTACCAGTACGTGAACCATCATCTCGCGAACCCGGCGGTGATGGCGTTTTACGTGCTTGGCACGGTGGCGGCGTGCTACCACTTCGGCAACGGCCTGTTCGGTTTCGCGATCCACTGGGGCCTCGTCACCGGGCAGGACGCGCAGCGGCGGATGTCGCGCCTCGGGCTTGCGGTGTCGCTGGCGCTGTCGCTGTTCGGCGTGGGCGCGCTGTTCGGGTTCCGCGGCCTGCGCGCCGACTTCCTGCAGAAGCCGCACGCCGCCGAGCACGGCCCGGTCGTGCTCGTGGGCGGGGGCCACTGATGGCCGCGCCGCGCGTCGCGGTGGTGGGCGGCGGGCTCGCGGGCCTCATGACCACGATCAAGCTCGCCGAGGCCGGCGTGCCGGTGGACCTGTTCTCGATCGTGCCGGTCAAGCGCTCGCACTCGGTGTGCGCGCAGGGCGGCATCAACGGCGCCGTGAACGTGAAGGGCGAGAACGATTCGCCGGAGATCCACTTCAGCGACACGTGCCGTGGCGGCGACTTCCTCGCGCACCAGGCGCCGGTGAAGGGCATGTGCTACGCGGCCCCGGGCATCATCTACCTGTTCGACCGCATGGGTGTGACGTTCAACCGCACGCCCGAGGGACTGCTCGACTTCCGCCGCTTCGGCGGAACGCTGCACCACCGCACCGCGTTCGCCGGCGCCACCACCGGGCAGCAGCTCCTCTACGCGCTGGACGAGCAGGTCCGCCGTCACGAGGCCGCGGGCCTCGTGAGCAAGTACGAGCACTGGGAGTTCGTCGGCCTCGTGCGCGCGGAGGGCGGTCGCTGCGCCGGCCTCGTGGCGCTCGACCAGCGGCGGATGAAGCCGAAGGCGTTCCCCGCCGCGGCGGTGGTCATGGCCACGGGCGGCCCGGGGCTCATGTTCGGGCGCAGCACGAACTCCCTCATCAACTCCGGCTCGGCCGCCGCCGCCGCGTACATGGACGGCGCCGACTACGGGAACGGCGAGTTCATCCAGGTCCACCCCACCGCGATCCCGGGCATGGACAAGCTCCGCCTGATGAGCGAGTCGGCGCGCGGCGAGGGCGGCCGGGTCTGGGTGCCGAAGCAGAAGGGCGATACGCGCGACCCGAGGAGCATCCCGGAGGCCGAGCGCTGGTACTTCCTCGAGGAGCGCTACCCCAAGTACCAGAATCTCGTGCCGCGCGACGTGGCGAGCCGCGAGATCCACAACGTCTGCGTGGACATGGGACTCGGCGTGGGCGGCGGCATGGTCGTGTACCTGGACCTGACCCACGTCCCGCGCGCGACGCTGATGAAGAAGCTCGAGGGCATTCTCGAGATCTATGAGAAATTCACCGGCGAGGACCCGTGCGAGCACCCGATGAAGATCTACCCCGCGGTGCACTACTCGATGGGCGGACTGTGGGTGGACTACGCGCGCACGAGCGAGGGCTTCCTCGACCTGGCGAGCCCGAGGAACCAGCGCACCAGCGTGGAGGGGCTTTACGCCGTGGGCGAGTGCGACTACCAGTACCACGGCGCGAATCGGCTGGGCGCGAACTCGCTCCTGTCGTGCGTGTACGCCGGGCAGGTGGCGGGGCCCGCGGTGGTGGCGTACCTGGCGGGCGTGAAGGGCGGCGACGATGCGCCGGCCTCGGCGCTCGACGCCGCGGAGCGGCGGTGGATCGCGAGGTTCGAGGAACTGGGCAGGCGCGACGGCTCCGAGAATCCCTACAAGCTGGCGGACGAGCTTGGAAAGACGATGCTCGAGAACGTCACCATCGTCCGCCACAACAACAAGTTGCGGGAGACGGATGCGAAGATACTGGAACTGATGGAACGGTGGCCGCGGGCGGGCGTGCTGGACCATGGCACGTGGGCCAACGCGCCGCTCTCGTTCCTGAACCAGCTCTGGAACATGTTGCACCTCGCGCGCGTCGTCACGCTCGGCGCGCTGGCGCGCGACGAGAGTCGCGGCGCGCACTACAAGCCGGAGTTCCCCAGGCGCGACGACGCGAACTGGCTGAAGAGCACGATCGCATCGTTCGCC
>CAYSWZ010000186.1:0-33814 GCA_964434945.1 uncultured bacterium
GCCGAATCGTCACGGTCTCGAACCTCAAGCTGACCACGAACAACAAGAACGACGGCGGCGGAACGACCATCGCGGAGTTCACCGCCTCGGCCTACAGCCTGAACACGACCCCGGCTCCGGCCCGGGCGGATGACACGAAGAAGGGGGACAAGAATGGCCGCAAGATCTGAAGCTTCGGGTGGCGGCCTGAAGAGCGCCGGCGTGCAGCGGGTGATCGGGGTGGTCGCGCTCGTCGTGACCGCGCTGGCGATCGGCGCCGTACGCATGGGGTTCATCCATCTCCCGGGTTCCCACGACGAGGACTCTGTGCTGGCCAAGGGCAACGAGTCGACCACGTCCGCGCCGGCGAAGCCCGGCGCGAAGGCGCCGGCCGGCGGCACCGAGGCCATCAATCTCGACGCGCCCGCGGCCGAGCCGACGGACACTCCGCCGGCGGCCCCGGCTCCGGCCACGCACCGGCCCGGCTCGCGCCTGGCGTCGACCGGCGGCTCCAGCGCCGCGGTCGTCACCGCGGTCACGCCGGACGCCCCGCGGCGGACGCCGCAGATGGCGCACCTCGACGAGCACGTGACCTACCAGTACAACGCTCTCGGGCGCCGGGATCCCTTCCAGTCGCTCATCGGCGGCGAGTTCACCCCCGCCAACGAGGGGGGCGACGCTCCGCCCGATCCGGGTGGCATGAAGATCGTGGGCATCGTGTGGGGCGCGTCGGACCAGTTCGCCATGGTCGAGGACGTGCGCGGAAACAGTTACGTGCTGCGCAAGGGTGACAAGTTGCAGAACGGCTATGTCGAGGCGCTCCGGCGGGATGCCGTGGTGGTGAACATCACCGCGGATGGCCAGAGCCAGCAGGTGGTGATTCCGTTCGTGCGGAAGGGAGACGCGAATGTTCGGTAATAAGGCTGGTCTCGGCATCCTCCTGGCGGCGCTGCTGGCGGCCGCCGTCGTGGCACCCGCCGCGGCACAGTCCTCCGCGGAGGCCACGGTCGGCCTGACCCGCACGTCGACGGGCAGCTTCAGCCTCGACGTGGACGGCGCCGACCTGCGCACGGTGCTGCGGGCGATCGCGGAATTCAGCGGTCGGAACATCGTGCTCGGTCAGAACGCGCGCGGGGTCGTACGCATCCAATTGAAGAACGTCGCGTGGCAGGACGCCCTGAAGGCGGTGCTGCGCGCCGACGGTCTCGACTACGTCGAGGACGGCGCGGTCATCCGCGTCGACGAAGCGGCCAAGCTCAACGCCGAGAAGGTGGAGCGCGAGACCGCGAACGCCCGTACGCTCGAGCTGGTGCCGCTCGAGACGCGCATCGTGAAGCTCAACTATGCCAACGCCGCCGAGCTCCAGGCGCCGCTCACCGCGACGCTGTCGAAGCGCGGCTCGATCCAGGTCGAGAAGCGGACGAACTCGCTGATCCTCACCGACCTGCCGACGAACCTCGACGCGGTGTCGCAGATGGCGGCACAGCTCGACTCGCAGACACCGGAGATCGAGATCACCGCCAAGCTCGTGGACGTGGACGTCACGGCGATCCAGTCGATCGGCATCCAGTGGACGCACGGCTTCGACCAGACGCAGTTCGTGAAGGACGCGAACGGCAAGTTCATCCAGCTGCGCCCGGCGACGAGCCCGAGCGGCAACGCCGTATTGGGCGGCGGCGTCAACACCGGCGTGGCCAGCCCCGCGGGCAAGGTCACGGTGGGCCTGTTCCAGAGCTGGGGTGACCTCGAGGCGCAGCTGCAGGTGCTCGCCAGCGAGAACAAGGCGAACATCATCTCGAACCCGCGCATCACCACGGTGGACAACCGCGAGGCACGGATCATCGTCGGCCAGAAGATCCCGCTCATCGTCCAGGACATCGCGGGCAACCCGGTGTCGCAGCTGCAGACGATCGGCATCCAGCTCAAGGTGACGCCGCACCTGACGTCCGAGAAGAAGATCATCATGGACCTGCACCCCGAGGTCAGCGATCTCGCCTCGGGCGCCACCGTCCAGGGCGGGATCATCATCAACACCTCGGAAGCCGACACGCGCGTCATGGTGGACGACGGCCAGACCGCGGTCATCGGCGGGCTCATCCGCACCAACGAGACCACGGAGCACCTGGGCGTTCCGTGGTTGAAGGACCTGCCTCTGGTCGGCCTGCTGTTCGGCTCCCGGACCACCTCGAAGCAGAATCGCGAGCTCATCATCTTCGTGACGCCGAAGCTCGTGAACGAGGTCGCGGCGGAGACGACCCCGCCGACGCCGCCGAGCCCGCCCGAGAAGAAGTGAAGCGCGGCGCGCGGAGCTGATCCGCGCGCCCGCCCGAATCCACAGGCGCCGCCGGGCCTCGAGGTCCGGCGGCGCCGTTTTGCGCGCCCCGCGGGACCGGCTACGCTCGCCGCATGACGAAACCCGATACCCGCCCCATCGCGCTCATCGGACTCATGGGCGCGGGCAAGAGTGCGGTGGCGCGCGTGCTGGGCGAGCGCCTCGGCGTCTCGGTGGCCGACCTGGACGGGATGATCGAGGCCGTCGAGGGCTGCAGCGTGGCCGAGCTGTTCGAGCGCGCGGGGGAGGCCTGGTTCCGGCGTCGCGAGGGCGAGCTCCTTGCGGACGCGCTCGCCTCCGGCGTGCGGGTCGTCGCCTGCGGCGGAGGCGTGGTGCTGGACCCCGAGCGCCGGCGCATGCTGCGCGAGAGGTGTCGCGTGGTCTGGCTCGAGGTCCCGGTCGAGGTCGCCGCCGAGCGAGTCTCCGCGGCGGGTGCCGTCCCGGCCCGCACCCGCCCGTTGCTCTCGGGCGGCCCGGTGGCCGAGCGCCTTCGGCGCCTGCTCACCGAGCGGGCGCCGCTCTATGCCGAGGCCGCCCAGGTGCGCGTGGACACCGCGGGGCGCACGCCCGAGCAGGTCGCGACGCAGGTCCTGGCCGAGCTCGAGCGCGCATGAGCGAGGCGCGAGCGCGACGCTCGCCCCGACGGTTCGCCCAGCCCGCCAGCCTCGTCGTTCTCGGATCGGTCGCGCTCGCGGCGCTCGCCGGACTACTCGCCTCGTGCGCCCCGCCGCCGCCGGGCGGGCTCGAGTCACTCGAGCAGGTGGCGGAGCGCGGGGCCGCGCACCGCGAGCGCCGGCTCGCAGCGTTCGAGCTGCAGGGGGTCCTGCGCGTGGACGGGCGGGCCACCGGGCGGCTGCCCGCGGTCTCGCTGCACGCCCGTCTCGCCACTCCCGATCGGGTGCGCCTCCAGTGTCGCTGGATGCTCGGGCTCCTCGCCGACGTTTCGGTTCGCGGCGACACGCTCACCGCGTGGATGCCGGGTCAACGCCTGGGGGTCCGTGTCCCGCAGCTCTCCGACACGCTCGCGCTCCGCGATCCGGCCCTCTTCCTCGGCCGCGCGCTCCTCGCGGCGTGGCACGCGCCACACGAGGCATGGCAGCGGACCGTGCTCGACAGTGCCGGGGCCACGCTCGCATGGCCGGAAGGCGACGAGGCGTGGACGCTGCGCGTCGACCGGAATGGCCGGCCGCGCGAGGTGCGCGTGGCCCGTGGCGGGCGCGCGGTGACCGCGCGCTACCAGGCGTGGCGCGGACGTGGCGCGGGGGCGTGGCCCAGCCGGATCGAGTTCTCCGACGGTGACGGCTGGGTCCAGGTTCGTGTCGACCTCGACGAGCTGCACACGACGAAACATCCCAAGCCGGCGTGGTACGCGCTCGCGCTTCCCAACGACGCCCGGCGGCTGGAACTCGACGACGTGAAACGCGTACTGTCGAGCCACGCGGGGAGTCGATGAGGGGGACGAACGTGCATGAGCAGTCGGGTTTGACGAAGCTGCGAACGGCCGCGGTGCGGCTCTCGGGCCTGCTCATCCTGGCCCGGATCCTGTGGCTGTTGGCTGGCGCACCCGCAGAGGCCGCCGCGCTCGAGTCGACGCGCGCGCTCGCCTCCGGGCTCGCGCGCACCGGTCGGGCGGAGGCCACGCTCTCCTGGTCGGTCATCGGCCCGCCCGGGAGCCCTGCTCGCGCCATGCGCGGCACGCTTGCGGTCGAGCCCCCGGACCTCGCGCGGCTGGACGTCTCCGGGACCGGCGAGCGCGTGACGCTCCGCGCCGACGGGGGCGAATGGCTCCAGCCCGAACTCAAGCAGTTCGTGCGACTCACGCCGCGGCACTCGGTGGCGGCCATGCGCTGGTGGCGGTTGCTCGCCGGGTCCACCGTCGCGACCGGAGCCACGGGCTACACCGAACGGAAGCTCTCGCCGGGCCACTACCGCCTGCTGGTGCCGGCCACCCCGGCGGCCGATGCGGACAGCGCCGACGTGTGGCTCGATGCGGGCGGACTCCCTTCGCGGCTGACGCTCGCCGACGGCATGGGGGGAGAATCCGGCTACCGGTTGAGCGGCTGGCGATTCACGCGGGCGAAGGGGATCGCCGCATTCCGCCTCGCCGCGCCGCCCGGCGTGGAGACGGTGGAGATGCCGTGAGGCGCCGCCACGCAACCGGCGGCCGGGGGCCCGCCCCGCGCCCCGATATTGACACCCGCGCGTGAGGTCGGCCATCTTCGCCACGCCATGCGTGTGATCGCGGGTGAACTCGGAGGCCGCCGGCTGCACGCGCCACACGGCGACCGGACCCGGCCGACCTCGGATCGCGTTCGCGAAGCACTGTTCATGGCGCTCGGCGACCTGGGCGGCGCCCGGGTCGTGGATCTGTATGCCGGCAGCGGTGCACTCGCGATCGAGGCGTTGTCGCGGGGCGCGGCGTGGGCCGACCTGGTCGAACGCGATGCACGGGCGCGGGCCGCGATCGCACGTAACCTCGAGGAACTGGATCTCGGCGGGCGCGTGAGGGTGTGGCCGTTGCGCCTGCCGGGCGGCCTGTCCCGGCTGGCGGACGTGCTGGCACGCGCCGACGTCGTGTTCGCGGATCCGCCCTACGGCGGGGCCGACGCACGCGCGGTGCTCGCGGGACTCGCGGGGGCGGGTGTGCTGCGGCCGGGCGCACGGGTGGTGCTGGAGACACACGCGAAGGACCCGATCCCCGAGCGGCAGGGAACACTCGTGCGCGAGCGCGAGCGGCGCTACGGCGAGACGGCGGTGCACGTTTACCGGGCGGGCGGCGACACGCCGGCCCCGAACGAAGGCGAGGGATCATGAGACCGCGACGCGTCGCACTGTTCCCGGGCAGCTTCGACCCGTTCACGAACGGCCACCTGGACCTCGCGCGGCGCGCGTCGGTGCTGTTCGACCGCGTGGTCATCTCGGTGGCGCAGAACTCCGCCAAGACCTCGCTGTTCTCGGTCGAGGAGCGCGTCGAGATGATCGAGGCGGCGGTGGGCGGCATCCGCGGCGCCTCGGTCATGCACTTCTCCGGCCTGCTCGTGGATTGTGCGCGCCGGATCGGCGCCCAGGCCATCATCCGCGGGCTGCGCGCGGTCTCGGACTTCGAGTTCGAGTTCCAGATGGCGCTCATGAACCGCCGGCTCGCGCCCGGGATCGAGATCGCGTTCCTCATGCCGAGCCAGGAATTCACCTACCTGAACTCGACACTGGTGAAGGAGGTGGCCCGGCACGGCGGCCGGATCCACGGACTGGTGCCGGCGCTGGTCGAGCGGCGGCTGCGGGAGCGCTTCGCGCCGCAGCGCCCGGCCAAGGTTCGGAGCAGATGAGCCGCACGCTCGAACGCATCCGCCGGATGGCGACGGCCCAGCCACGCCGCCTGCTTCTCGCCGAGGCCGGTGACCCGCGCATCGTGGGAGCCGCCGCCCGCCTCACCCGCGATGGGGTGCCGCGCGTCCAGCTGGTGGGCGATCCTGACGAGGCCCGTGCCACGGCGCGACGGGCCGACGTGACGCCGGGAGCCGTGGAGCTGCTCGACGCGCGCGACGCCACGCTCGTCCGGCGAACGCGCGCGGCCCTGTCCGCGGCGCGCGGCTCGAAGCTCGGCGAGTCCGACCTCGCGCGCCTCGCCGCCGACCCGGTGTTCCAGGCGGCGCTCCTCGTACGAGAGGGCGAGGCGGACACGTTCGTCGCCGGTGCCGTGCGGCAGACGGCGGACGTGCTGCGCGCGGCGCTCTGGCTCATCGGCCTCACGCCGGGAGTGAAGAGCGTGAGCAGCTTCTTCCTCATGATCTGTCATGGGACGGCCGGCGCCGGAAGCGCCGGCGGACCCGGCAAGTTCGGCCCCGGGGGCTCCAACGAGAGGGTGCTCACGTTCGCGGACTGCGGCGTGCTACCCGATCCCACGGCGGAACAGCTGGCGGAGATCGCCTGCCTCGCCGCGGACCGCCATCGCCTGCTCACGCAGGAGGTGCCGCACGTGGCGATGCTGTCGTTCGCGACCCGCGGCAGCGCCGAGCATCCGCGCGTCCTCAAGGTGCGCGAGGCCACCGCGCTCGCCCGCGCGCGTCGGCCGGACCTCCACATCGACGGCGAGCTCCAGGCGGACGCGGCGCTCGTACCCGAGGTGGGCCGGCGGAAGGCTCCCGACTCGGTGGTCGCGGGGCACGCCAACGTCCTCATATTTCCCGATCTCGACTCGGGCAACATCGGCTACAAGCTCGTCCAGCGCCTCGGGAACGCCACCGCGCTCGGACCGATCCTGCAAGGCCTCGCGCGCCAGGCGAACGACCTGTCGCGCGGCTGTTCGCTCGAAGACGTCGTCGAGGTCGCGACGATCGCCTGTGCGCTCGCGGGCGAGACGCGCGCCGCCACGCCTCACGCCTGACCTCCGGAGGACGCATGCCCACCTACGTCTACCGCTGCAAGAAAGGGCACACGTTCGAACTGTTCCATGCCATCTCGGACGAGACGGCGAAGCGCTGCCCGCAGTGCCGCTCGCTCGCGAAGCGCGTGCCCGCGGGTGGCTCCGGGCTCCTGTTCAAGGGCTCGGGCTTTTACATCACCGACTACCGGAGCAAGGGGTACCGGGAGTCGGCGAAGCAGGAGTCCGGCAGCACGTCCGGCAAGGCTCCCGCCGCCGGCGCCGGCGGCGCGACGGGCGCCCCCGCGACTCCGGCGGGCGGCGGACCGGGCGCGACCCCGAAGGGAAAGTCGGAACGCGGCCCGCACGGCTCGTCACACGGTACGTCGCATCGCACGCCGGACCGCACGTCCGACCGCTCGCGGCGAAAGCCCGATTCGTGAGCCGCGCATGACACCCACGCTCACCGCGTTTCTCCTCCGCTCGCACGGTGGACACGCCTGGCCCGCTCCCGGCACCCCCATCGAGTGGCGGCCCGGGCACGTCGTGCTCGACGACACCGACGGAACGGTGGCGGCACTCGCGTTCGAGGCCACCGGCGCGACGCGCATCGCGTGCGAGCTGATGCTGATCGCCCCGCAGCGCGAAGCGAGTGGACCGGACGGGCTCGCGGACATCCGCTTCCTCCAGAGCTTCGCGAGTGCCTCGGGCGCGCACTTCGCGAGACCGGGTGCCGGGACCGCGGGTGCGCTCCATCGGCGCCGGTTCGCCGCCCCGGGTCGCGTGCTCGCGAGTGGCGTGCCGGGAGCTGGCGCCGCGGGCGCGCTCGGCATGCTGGCGCTGCCGGCATGCGCGCTCGAGTGTGCGGCGGCCATGGCGGGCGAACCACTGCTGCTCCCGCGCCCGCGCGTCGTGGGCGTGGAGTTGAACGGCGTCCCGGACCCAGGCGTCACGGGCCACGACGTGCTGCTCGCGGTCGAGCGGCGACTCGCCGGCGAAGGCGCCGGCGCCGTGCTCGAGTTTCACGGAGTCGGGCTCTTCTCGCTGCCCGTCGCCGATCGGCTCTCGATCGCGGCGCGGGCCGGAGCCGTCGCGGGTGCAGTCGCGGCGTTGTTCCCGAGCGACGATCACACGCGCGCCTGGCTGCGGGAGTGCGGGCGCGACGCGGACTGGCGCCGGCTCGAGAGCCCGGAGGAGGGCTTCGACGACCTCGTGTCGCTCGATCTCTCCGCGGTCCGCCCCGAGCGTGCCGAGGGAGGCGCGGTGCGGGTCGGGGCGTTCGCCGAGGACGAGGACGTGCATGGTCTCGCGCGAGCGCTCGCCCGTTCGCCGCGCGCGGCCGCGATCACGCTCGAGGTGGTCGTGCCCGGCCGCGTCTCGCTCGAGGCGTGGACCTCGGCGGGCACGCTCGCGGCGCTCAAGGAGGCGGGGGCGATCGTCCTCGACCGCGCCGATCCGATCGCGGCGGCTGTCCCCGCGTCCGCCGCGCTGCTCGGGGGCGACCCGGTGGACGAGGCGGCGCGCGAGCGCGGCGTGTGGTCGTGTGCGGCGCTCCTCACCGGGAACACGGCGGCCGAGGCCATGGTGAGTGCGGGCCATCCGCGTCCGCTCCCGCCGCCCGCGTGGGACGAACTGCTCGAGCCTGCCGGGGGCGAGGTCGAGCACGGTGTCCACCACCAGCAGGGCCTCCTGCCGCCGACGCACGAGGCGCCCTACCGCGCCGTGGTCCTGATCGACGCCGGTGACGATGCCGGCGCGTCCCGGCTCCTGCCGTGGGGGCCGCGTGCGTGGGCGGCGCGCGCCGATGCGAATGAACTGGGCGCGGCGCTCTTCCGCCCGCTCGACACCGACGCACCGGCGCGCGCGCGCGCGCTCGGGTGGTGCGTCGTGTCCGCGGGGGAGCGCTACGGTGGCGGGCGACATTCGGAGCCGGTCGCGCGGGCGACGGCGGCGCTGGGCGTGCGCGCCGTGATCGCCGCATCGTACTCGGGCGGGCACGACCGGCTGCTCGCGCTTCACGGCGTGCTGCCGCTCACCTGGCTCGAGCCGGGAGACCGGCGCGAGGTGCGCGCGGGGGACGAGCTCGAGATCCCGCCGCCGGCCGCGAGCTCCACTCGCGGCGGGCGCGTCTCGGTGCGGCACCTGACGCGGGGCTTCACGTTCGACGTCCGCTGCGACCTGGAGGTGCCGTTGCGCGAACTCGCGCGTTCGGGCGGACTGATCCGCGCCGTCCGCGACGCGGTTGCGACGAGCGAGCGATGAGACAAGCGTTGAGACGAGCGATGAGTCGAGCGATGGCACGCGCCATGAAGATCTCCATCCGCCGGGCGTGTGGCTGCGATGCCGCGATGCGCGCATCCCGGTGCTCGTCGGGACTTCCCGCATGCTGATCGATCTCGCGCGCATCCACTGCCAGTCCGGAAAGGGCGGCGCCGGCTGCATCAGCTTCCGGCGCGAGAAGTACGTGCCGAAGGGCGGGCCCGACGGCGGGGACGGCGGCAAGGGCGGCGACGTGTGGCTCCTCGTGGACGCGCACGTTCGCACGCTGCTCGACTGTCGTGAGCAACCGCAGTACCGCGCGCTCGCCGGGCGTGCCGGCTCGGGCAACAACAAGACGGGCCGCAACGGCGAGGACCTCGTCGTACGCGTCCCGCCCGGCACGGTGGTGAAGGACGCGACGACCGGCGAACTCGTGGCCGACCTGATCCACGACGGGGACCGCTATTGCGCCGCACGCGGCGGGCGCGGAGGGCGTGGCAACGCCCGCTTCGCCACGCCGACACACCAGGCGCCGCGCCGCGCCGATCCCGGCGAGGAGGGCGAGGAGCGGACGGTCGAGCTGGAACTGAAGTTGATCGCCGACGTGGGACTGGTGGGCCTGCCCAACGCCGGCAAGAGCACGCTCCTCTCGCGCATCTCCCGCGCGCGGCCCAAGGTCGCGGACTATCCGTTCACCACGCTCGAGCCCAATCTCGGCATCGTCGCGCTCGAAGACGAGCGCACGTTCGTGGTCGCCGACCTGCCCGGCCTGATCGAGGGCGCCGCGAGCGGCAAGGGCCTCGGACTCCAGTTCCTCCGGCACGTCGAGCGCACGCGCGTGCTGGTGTTCCTGGTCGATGCCTCGAGCGACGACCCTGCCGGGACGCTCGCATTGCTCGAGCGCGAGATTGCGGAGTACAGTGCGACGCTCGCGGAGAAGCCTCGCCGGGTGGTGTTGAGCAAGGCGGACCTGCTCCCCCCGGAACAGCACGCGGACCTGCCGGCACACGTGGGACTGCCCGAGGCGCGGCTCATCAGCGCCCACACCGGTGAAGGGGTGCGCGCGTTGCTCGAAGACCTGTGGACGATGATCCTCCCGGTGCTGGCGACCGGGGGGACGGAAACGGGAGAAGACGATGGCGGATGAGTATTCGGGAACGGGCCGGGTCTCCGACGCGACGAGTTCGCGCGGACTCGCGGGCAAGCGCGACTACGTCCGCTCGCTCGAGCAGCGGCGCGACGAGGCCGCGCTGGGACTCCTGGTCGAGTGCCTGTGCGAGGAGTCGGGCTACCTGCGCGAGCTGGCCGAGGGGGCATTGCTCCGGATCGGCGAGCGCTCGGCTCCGGCGTTGCTGCCGCTCATGGGGCAGGGCCTCTGGTTCTCGCGCATCAGCGCCGCGCGCGTGCTGGGATCGATGGGCTACGGGCCGGCGGCGGGGCCGCTCTTGAAGCTGACCGGCGACAGCGTCGAGACCGTCGTGCGCGAGGCGTACGTCGCGCTCGCCGCGCTCGGGCAGCGGGGGGGCTCGGCGCGGATCGCGTGGGAACTCCATCGGCTGGCGCCCGAACCGCGCCGGCAGCGGCTCGCGCGCCTTGGATCGGCCGACCCGGAGTGCGCCGAACGACTGGAGCGGTTGCTCGCGCTCGAGGATCTCATGGCGGAGGCCAGTCCCGAGGCCCTGCGGGACGACTCGCCGCGCGTACGATCGAGAGCCGCGGGGATCGCATGGGGCGGGTCCGCGGCGCGGCCCGGAACGCCGGGCTCGCAGGCCCCCCCGACGCCGGCCCCGGCCGCGGCGCACTGATGCTGCTGCGCGACGCCCCCGTCTCGCGGGCGGTGCGCACGATCGAGCGCGACTCGCCCGATTATCCCGCCGGTCTCGCGGCGCTCGCCGACCCGCCGCGGCGCCTCCACGTCTGGGGCGGTCCGTTGCCGCCCGTCCACGCGGCGGTGGCGATCGTGGGCGCACGCGCGGCGACGGCGTACGGGCTCGCGAACGCGGGCCGTCTGGCGCGCGATCTCGCCGCGCAAGGCGTGGTGGTCGTGAGCGGCCTCGCGCGCGGGATCGACGCCGCGGCGCACGCCGGTGCGCTCGCCGCGGGCGGCCGCACGGTGGCCGTGATCGCGTCCTCGTTCGCGCGCCTCACCCCCGAGTCCCACCGCCCGCTCGCCCAAAGAATCGCCGCCGCGGGCGCCGTGGTGAGCGAGGTCGCGGAGGGCGGGCCATTCGGGCGCGGCGCGTTCGTCAAGCGCAATCGAATCGTGGCCGCGCTCGCGAGCGCGACCATCGTGGTCGAGGCCTCGGAGGAGAGCGGTGCGCTCTCCACGGCCGCGGTGGCGCGCGCGCTCGGCCGCGCGCTGCTTGCCGTGCCCGCCGACATCGATCGCCCGGCCTCGCGCGGGACGCTCGCCCTGCTGCGCTCGGGGGCGCGTGTCTGCGCCGACGCCGGCGATGTCCTGGCCGCGCTCGGCCCCGCGCCGGCGGCGGCCACCGACCCCGACGCGCGCCTGCGCGCAGGACTCACCGCGGCCCCGGTGACCGTGGAATCGCTCGCCGCCTCGTGCGGGCTCTCGCCTGCGGACGCGCTCGCACGGCTCCTCGCGCTCCAGTGGAGCGGGCTCGCGGTGTCGCACCCGGGCGGGCGCTGGTCGTCGCGCGGCCCGCGAGCCTGATGCGCGCGTCCCACGTCGCGGAGACGCTGCTCCTGCGCGGAGCCGCCGCCATCCTCGGCACGCTGCCGCGTCCGGCGGCCCTCGCCTGCGGCTCGGCGCTCGGCTCGGCGCTCGGGGCCCTCGGGCTTCGCGCGCGCGTCGCGCGCGACAACCTGGCGCACGCGTTCCCCGAGCGCGACCCCGCATGGCGGGCGCACGTGCTGCGGGCGCACTACCGCGAGCTCGGCCGCGTCGCCGCGGACTACGCGCGAATGCCGCGCCTCGTGCACGGGCCGCGCGAGCGCGCGTTCGCGAGCTGGGTGGGCGAGGAGCACGCGCACGCGGCACGCGCGCTCGGCCGGGGCGTGGTCTACCTCACCGGGCACCTCGGCCACTTCGAGCTCATGGGTGCGGCGATCGGACGGCTCATGCCGGTCGCCATGTTGGTGAAGCCGCTCTCCAACCCCGGCGCCGATGCGTGGCTCTCGGCACTCCGTATCGCATCGGGCGTAGAGCTCCTGCCGACCGGGGCGGGCGTGCGTGGGGCCGTGCGGCGGCTGCGGGCCGGCGGTTGCGTGGCGCTCCTCGGCGACCAGGACGCACGCCGCGACGGGGTCTTCGTCCCGTTCCTCGGCCGCATGGCGAGCACGCCCGCGGGGCCCGCATGGTTGTCACTCGCGACCGGCGCGCCGATCGTGTTCGGGACCTGCCTGCGCGCGCCCGACGGGCGCTACGATGCCCGGATCTTCCCGCCGCTCATGCCCGAGGGCGAGGCGGGCGACCCGGCCGCGGTGCGGGCGCTCACCACGCGGCACACCGAACTGCTCGAACGCGAGGTGCGCGCGCACCCCGAATCGTGGTTCTGGTTGCACAAGCGCTGGAAGACTTCACCACCCGCCGGGGAGGCGTGATGCATCGCTTCGAGCTGCGCGTCCGCTACGCGGACACCGACCAGATGGGCTGGGCCTACTATGGGAACTACCTCCGCTGGTTCGAGATCGGGCGCGCCGAGATGATGCGCTCGCTCGGGCGGAGCTATCGCGAGGTGGAGGAGGTGGACGGCGTGCTGCTGCCCGTGCTCGACGCCCGCTGCCGTTACTTCCGCGGCGCGCGCTACGACGAGCGCGTCACGGTCGAGACGGGCGTGCTCGACCTGGGGCGCGCAACGGTTCGCTTCGGCTACCGCGTGCTCGGTGAGAATGCCGAGCGCTGTGCGCTCGGCTACACCGAGCACTGCGTGGTCACCCGTGACGCGAAGCCGGTGCGCCCGCCGAAAGCGCTGGCCCGGCTGCTCGCGGCCGCGCCGCGCGTCGATGACGAGCTCGCGGCGATGTTCGCTCGCCCACGGGAACCGGGCGAGTGACCGTCAGCTCGTGAACCCCATGTGCTCGGCCTTGTCGCGCCCGGCGTTGGGCCCGCCCGGCATGGCGATCGCCCCGAACGCCTTCTCGTAGTTTCCGAGATTCTGCTCCAGCGCCTGGAGCAGGCTCTTCGCGTGCGCCGGGGTCATGATGATGCGCGCGAACACGCGCGGCTTCTGGAGCCCGGGCATCGCCCGCGCAAAATCGAGGATGACCTCGGATGGCGAGTGCGCGATGAACACGAGGTTGGAGTAGATCCCTTCGGCCTCGCGTTCGTTGAGGCCGATCTCGAAGGGCTGTGAGGCGGGCGGCTGTTCCACGGCGGGCTCCCGGGCTTGGGGTCGGCGGTGCGTTGCGGTGCGGCGACCCTAGGGAGCGCGGCCCGGAGGGTCAAGCACCGCCCGGTCGCGGCCGATAACCGGGTGAACGCCGCCATGGAACCCACCGCCTCCAGCTCCGCCCGCCCCGAGCCCGCGCCTGACGTCGAGGCGCTCGCGGCGTTGCTCGATTGCGAGGCCGACCTGGACGCGCTCGAGCGAGCGCTGCTCGCGGCGGCGGTGCATCCCGCGGGCGGAGCCGCCGAGCAGGCGTGGCTCGCACGCTGGGACGAACGGCGCGGGCTCCTCGAAGGCTGGCGGGTCCAGGGCGGACCATCCGACGACCCGGATCTCGCGACCTGCATCGCACGCGCGCGGCGCGCGCCGCCATCCGAGCCCACGGACACCGGGCGCGTGCGCGCGTGGAGCGCCACGGCGAAGGCGCTCGACGGCGTGTGCGAGTTCGCGTGGCGCACCGAGCTGCCGGCCACCGGCCCCGGGGCGGATCAGCCGGGAACGCCCTGGGAGGAGTTCGACACCGTGTGCGCTCTCTCGCTCCGGCGCGGCGTTCGGCCGTACGGGCTCCTGGTCTGCGGATGGCGCAAGGCTCCCGATCCGGCGCCCGAGCTGTCGGGGCTTGCAACCGCCGCGAACGCGGCGCTCGCGGCGCAGGTGCGCGCGTGGGAGGCGCGGCGGCGCACCCGGCATGCGGCGGGGCTCGCGGAGTTCGCGCGCGCCGCGGTGGGCGGAGGCAACTTGGCCGAGACGGTGCACACGCTCGGCCGGCTCGCCGCCCAGGCACTCCAGGTCCGGCACGCTGCGGTCTACCGCATGCGCGACGACGGCACGTTGCGGCTGGAGATGACGCATGGTCCGGCGCCCGCCCGCGACACGCAGGCGCGCGCGCTCCAGATCCCGGCTGCAGAGGTTGCCCGTGCGAACCGGGCGCTCGCGGGGCGGGGGCCGGACGACCTGCCCCGGCCCGGCGCCGAGGGCGTGGGGGAGATGACCGTGTGGGCGATGCAACCGCTGAGCGCGTACGGCCGGGTGCTCGGCGTGCTCGCGGCGTGGGATGGTCCCGATCGCCACCCGGCGAGCCCGGAATGGGAGCGCGGCGACCTGGATACGCTCGCGACGCTCGCGGACCATGCCGCGCTGCTCTTCGAACACGCGCGCAGACTCGACGAGCTGGGCGTGCTGGAGCGCCGCCGGGCCGATCTGGCGTCGCGCCTGCGCGAGCAGGACCGGCTTGCAGCGCTGGGTGAGATGGCGGGGCGCGTGGCCGAGGATGCGCGCCAGCCGCTCGCCTCGGTCGCCGCGTTCGCCGCGCGCGCGCTCCGTGACCTCGCCGAGGACGACCCGCGCCGCGAGTACCTGGAGGCGGTGCGCCGCGAGGCGGAGCGCATCGAGGCCATCCTTGGAGAACAGCTCGCCTACGCGCAACTCGAGCCGCCGCGGCTCAAAATGGAGTCGCTCAACGCCGTGGTGCAGGAGGCGCTCCGCGGCTCGAACGAGCCGCTCACGCGCCGGCGCGTGCGCCTCGTCAAGAAGCTCGCGCCCGATCTTCCCACGCTCCTGCTCGACGCGGCCCGCATCCGCCGCGTGGTGGCGAACATCGTCGCGTGTGCGCTCGAGGCCGTCCCGACCGGCGGGCGCATGCGGCTCGAAACGCGCAGGTCCGGGGCGAACGTGGTGCTCGACGTGGTGCACGATCGCACGCGGCAGGCCGGCGACGCGCTCGAGCAGTTGTTCGCGCCGTTCGGGGCCGCGTCGGCGTCGGGGGCAGCGCTGGGTCTCTCGGTGGCGCAGCAGATCGTCCGCGAGCACGGCGGCGAGATCCGGGTCCGGAGCGAGGACGAATGGTCGTCGGTGTTCTCGGTCACGCTCCCGGTGATGGACAACCAGGACCGCCGGCGCGCGCGGGACCGGAGAGGTGCCCGCGCCGACCGCCGGCGGAAGGACGCCGACGCGTAGTCTCCGGCGCCGCAAGTGGGCGCACCGGCTGAGTTTGACGCTGGCTTCGGCGGCGTGATACACCGTTCGGCCCGTCGGGTCCGCAGTGGATCCCGCAGGTTTCGCCACCCTAGCTCAGTTGGTAGAGCACACGACTGAAAATCGTGGTGTCCCCAGTTCGATTCTGGGGGGTGGCACCATTGGTCACATCTCGCCTTCCGGGCGCGGCAGCGGCGGCAGGCCGGCGGCGTCATGGAGCGAGACGAAGGCGCAGTGTGGTTTGTCGCGCCTGCAGATGCGGCCGCCGCTGGCACTGCAGACGCGACTGCGGAGGCCACCGCCGAAGCACCGCAGTGGCACACAAGACACGGAGCTGGTGTAGCTCAGCTGGTAGAGCACGTCACTCGTAATGACGGGGTCATCGGTTCGATTCCGATCACCAGCTCCAGATTTTTCAACGCGTTGGACCCGGAGGCGGTTTCCAGCACAGCGCTGTGTGGCAGTCTGCGCGCCGATCGGCGCTCGTCGGCCGAACCGGGAGCCACGACAGATCGCCACCGTCAGGATGGCGCACCCGCTTCCGGCGAAACTCGGCGCGCACTCGGTGGCCCGAGGCTCTGCACGGCGACGCGCACCCGCTTCTCGAGCGGAACACCCACCATTCCCGCGCACCGGGAGGCCGCTCGTCGGGCCGTCTCGAGGTTGCATCCGAGGGCGCGAAGCCAGGGGATGACTTCCTCCAGGCTTGCGGTCTCCGCGGCGGCGAAAGCCTGCTCCTGCGCGTCCGCGCTGTTCTGCGCCTGAGCGCCCTTCACAGCAGCCCGCTCACGTGCCTGCTGGCGCTTTCCGTCCATGAACTGTCTTCCCAGTGTGCGGTCCGCCGCGTGCTGGTTATGGGCCCTGCACAGCAGTCGGAGGCCCGCGACGGTCGCCTCTCCTCCGCGGGCGAGCGGCTCGACGTGATCCAGCTCCAGACGTGTGCGCGACTCGCAGCGCTTGCCATGCTCGCTGACGAACGTGCAGCGGCCGCCATCGCGTTCGAGGACGGCACGCCTCACCGCCGCCGGGATGTGCCGGCCGTTCGGGACACGACGATGGGGGCGGGAACGGGCGCACTTGGCGAACTTCTGCTTTTCGAGCTTCTCGACCAGCGCGTCCAACGCACGCTTGAGCACCTCCGCCACATCGCCGGTGGGAACGGCGTGGCCGAGCAGCGCCTGCGCGTAGCGCAGTTGCTCGTATGTGGCCTTGTTCACGGTGACCTGCAGCGCGAACCGGTCCGGCGCAAGCGGGGCGAGCCGGGTGCGGGCGGGAGAGGGTCCCGTGTGAACGACTCGATCCGACCCGGGCGATGGACCAACTCGCTCTGGAGCGAGTTCATATTTGGAAGCCTGCTCCGGCAGCAGAACGAGCTCGTCGCTAGGAGCCGCTGCTGGACTGGCTTGCAGCAATGTCGGCAAATCCGGACGCGGGAACCGCTCGGCAAGGAGCAACTCGATCTCGGGCTTGGTCTTGTGCGTGGCGGCGGCAAGCAAACTGTCTGCGTTGTCCGGACTCAAGTACGGGGCGAGTAGCAGTACCGCCGTCTGATTCAGCCGTCCTTCCGCCAGCATGGGAAAGATGGCGGGATACTCTCGCGCAGTCCGCGCGACGCTGATTCGCTTGTAAGCGACGTCCTCCGACATGCGCAACTCGTGAACGCAGTAGAGGAACATCGAGGGGTAGGCCGCCGAGACATAGAGCTTACGCTCATCCACCTCGCCCAGGTGCGCGAGCAGTGCGGCGATGGTCGATCGGTCCTGCGAGACGATCGTGGCGAGGCGGTGGAGCAGCGCGGGGTCGGACAGGTGCGACAGCGAGTACGACGCCATGGCGGGTCTCCGCAACGGGTGACGGTTGCGGGGGCAGGAGTACTCATATCACGGGCTGTCGCGGGCCCCACGCGTGCGCGTGGGGCGCGAAACAGGCCCGGTCTCGAGAACTTTCGTCGCCCAGACACCGTTCGCTCGTTAGCGCCCGCGGTGCTCGCGCTGGCGCGCGGTGCGACCCGGGGCAGCCGATCCCTGGAGGCCCTGCCCGCAGGTGACGTCAATCGAATTCTGCGGGTCGGCCCACGCGCCACCAGCACCTCCCAAAGAATCCATGATTCCTTGACGTGAACGCGCGCCGGGCCAGCTTCAGGCGTCCCGGGAGCGGACGATGACTCCAAGGCAGTCCAGGTTTCCGCCACTTTGCCCCGACCCACCCCTCGCGTATCGTCATCGCCCATGGCCTCGACCCTCATGATCAGCGTCGCCGGCGTGCGTGGCGTCGTCGGCGAGACCTTCGATCCCGCCACGGTCGCCCGGTTCTCCGCGGCGTTCGCGCGCGCGCTCCCGGGGCCGGGGCCGGTGGTCGTCGGCCGCGACGCCCGCACCACCGGGCCGATGGTGCGCCTCGCCGCATGCGCCGGGTTGAATGCGGCGGGCCGCGACGTCATCGACATCGGGCTCGCCACCACGCCCACGACGCAGCTCGCAGTCGAGCACCTGCATGCCGCGGGCGGCGTGATCCTCACCGCCAGCCATAACCCGGCACCATGGAACGCGCTCAAGTTCCTGTCCGGCGCAGGTGAGTTCCTGGGAGCTGCCGCAGGGACGGAGGTGCGCCGGCGCTTCGAGAACAACGAGGACCTGTGGGCGCGCTGGGACCAGGTGGGCAGCGTGCGTGAGGAGGCCGGCGCGCTCGAATGGCACCTGGAGCGCGTGCTGGGGCTGTCGCACCTCGACGTCCCCGCGATCCGCCGGCGGGCCTTGAAGGTCGTCGTCGACGGTTGCGCGAGCGTCGGCGGCATCGCGCTGCCGGCGTTGCTCGCGGCACTCGGGGCGCGCGTCACGCGGCTCGACTGCGAGCCCAATGGCCACTTCACCCGCGAGCTGGAGCCGCTGCCCGAGCACCTCGGGGCGCTCGGCCGCGCGGTGCGCGAGGCCGGCGCCGATCTCGGCATCGCGAGCGATCCGGACGCCGATCGCGCGGCGTTCGTGGACGCCGCCGGCACGCCGCTCGGGGAGGAGTTCACGGTGGCGCTCGGGACCCGCGTCGCACTCGAAACCCAGCGTGGCCCGGTGGTGACAAACCTCAGCACCTCTCGTATGCTCGATGCGGTGTGCGAACAGGCGGGTGTTCCGCTCCATCGCACGCCGGTCGGCGAGGCGCACGTGGTCGCAGGCATGCACGCGCACCACGCCGTGGCCGGCGGCGAGGGCAACGGCGGCATGATCCTGCCCGCCGCGCACCACGGGCGTGATGCGCTCGTGGCGATGGCGCTGGTGGCGCAGGCGATGCGCCGGGGCGCGACGCTGCGGGAGCTGGCCGACGCGCTGCCGCACTACGCCATGATCAAGGACAAGCTCGCGCGGCCCGAAGAGCGGTGGGAGCAGACTGCGCAGCGGCTGAAGCAGGCGTTTTCCGACTGGCAGCTCGACGCCACGGACGGCCTGCGGTTCGCTCGCGGTGAGACATGGGTGCACGTCCGGTCCTCCGGCACCGAGCCGGTCGTGCGCGTGATCGCCGAAACACCGGATGCGGCCGGCACGCGCGCTCTGGTGGACGAAGCACGCCGGGCGCTCGGCGCGCCCGTCGGGAGGTAGCGTCATGTGCGGCATCGTCGGCTACGTGGGCCACCGGGAATGCCTGCCCATCCTGATCGAGGGCTTGAAGCGCCTCGAGTATCGCGGCTACGACTCGGCCGGCGTGGCGCTGCACGGCGACCCCCAGCTCCAGGTCGTGAAGGCGGCGGGCAAGATTCGTCAGCTCGAGGCGAAACTTCTCCAGCACCCGGTGAAGGGCCGCTTCGGCATCGCGCACACGCGCTGGGCCACGCACGGCGAGCCGAACGACGTCAATGCCCACCCGCATACCGACGAGGCGCAGCAGGTCGCGCTCGTCCACAACGGCATCATCGAGAACTTCGCCACGCTGAAGAGCGCACTCATCAGCGAGGGGCACGCATTCGCCACCGACACCGACACCGAGGTGCTGGTGCACCTCGTCGAGAAGTACCTGAAGCGCGGTCTCAAGCTGGAGCGCGCGGTCGGCGCGGCGCTGCGCGACGTCGAGGGCACCTACGGCATCGTGGTCATGTGCACGTCGGAACCGGGCGTGCTGGTCGGCGCCCGCAACGGCAGCCCGATGGTGGTGGGGATCGCCGACGGTGAGTACTACCTGGCCTCAGACGTGGCCGCGATCGTCGAGCACACGCGCCAGGTCATCTACCTGGACGATGGCGAGATGGCGGTGCTCACCCCGGACGGATTCCATACCGCGACCATCGCCCACGAGCGCGTCCAGAAGGAGGTGCACGACGTCGACTGGGACCTGTCCCAGATCGAGAAGGGCGGCTACGACCACTTCATGCTGAAGGAGATCATGGAGCAGCCCGATGCGGTGCGGAACGCCATGCGCGGGCGCCTGATCGTGGACGAGGGCCTGGCGCGCCTCGGCGGCCTGAACCTCACCCCGGAGCAGCTCCGGGATATCCGCCGCATCATCATCCTGGGCTGCGGCACGTCGTGGCACGCGGGGCTGATCGGCGAGTACATGCTCGAGGAGTTCGCGCGCATCCCGGTCGAGGTCGAGTACGCCTCGGAGTTCCGCTACCGGAACCCGATCATCGACGAGGGCACGCTGGTGCTGGTCATCTCGCAGTCGGGGGAGACCATCGACACGCTGGCCGCCATGCGCGAGGCGCGGCGCCGCGGCGCGAAGGTGCTGGGCATCGTGAACGTGGTCGGCTCCACGATCGCGCGCGAGTCGGACGGCGGCGTGTACATCCACGCCGGACCCGAGATCGGCGTGGCGTCCACCAAGGCGTTCACGAGCCAGGTCACGGTGCTGGCGCTGCTCACGCTGCTGCTCGGCCGGCACCGCGGCCTGTCGCGGGATTACGGCATCGAGATCGCGCGCGAGCTGCAGGCACTGCCGGGGAAGATCGAGAGGTGCCTGCACGCGCGCGAAGCGGTGCGCCGGATCGCCGAGCTGTACGGGAAGCACGACAACTTCATCTACCTGGGACGCGGATTCCACTTCCCGGTGGCGCTCGAGGGCGCGTTGAAGCTCAAGGAGATCTCCTACATCCATGCCGAGGGCTACCCCGCCGCCGAGATGAAGCACGGTCCCATCGCGCTGATCGACGAGCACATGCCGGTGGTGTTCGTGTGCACGCGCGACTCGGCGTACGAGAAGGTGATGAGCAACATGATGGAGGTCCGGGCGCGGAAGGGCCGCATCATCGCGGTGGCGACCGAGGGCGACACCGAGGTCCAGTCGCGCGCCGACCACGTCCTGTACGTGCCCGCGACCATCCCGATGCTGCAGCCGATCCTGAGCGTGATTCCGCTGCAGCTCCTCGCCTACGACATCGCCGTCGCGCGCGGGTGCGACGTCGACCAGCCCCGTAACCTGGCCAAGAGCGTCACCGTCGAGTGACGCGACCCCGGAGGGATGCGTGAAGAGCACATTGCACGTCGAGGATGCGCCGAAGGCGATCGGACCGTATTCCCAGGCCCAGGTCGTGCGCCTGCACGGCGGCCAGAAGCTGGTGTACACGTCGGGACAGGTCGGGATCGATCCCCGGACCGGGGAACTGGTGGCCGGGGGAGTGAAGGAGCAGACCGCCCGCGTCATGGCGAACCTGACCGCGGTGCTGCGCGGCGCGGGGCTGACGCTCGGCGACGTGGTCAAGACCACCGTCTACCTGGCCGACATGCAGGATTTCGCGACCATGAACGAGGTGTACGGCGCCGCGTTCGGCGCGGCGCCTCCGGCGAGGACGACCATCGCGGCCTCCGGACTTCCGAAGAGCGCGCGGGTGGAGATCGAGTGCGTGGCCGTGGGGCGCGACCTCTGAGCCGCGCGGCGCGCCGGGAGCCCGCCGCGGGCACCCCGGTTCGAACGAACGGACCTGCCGCGTGACCGAACGCCGTCGCATCGAGATCCAGCTCACGGCGCAGGTCGAGTGCGCCGGTTGAGCGGCCAAGCTGGGTCCGGCGGACCTGCGTCATGCTCTCGACCTGCTGCGGCAGCCGCCGCGGGACCAACGCGTGCTCGTCGATGCCTCCACGCTCGACGACGCGGGTGTGTTCGCGCACGGGCGCGGCGAAGCACTCGTGCAGACGGTGGACTTCTTCACGCCCATCGTGGACGACCCCTACGACTTCGGGCGCGTCGCTGCGGCCAATTCGCTGTCGGACGTGTATGCCATGGGCGGCCGCCCGCTCACGGCGCTCGCGCTGCTGTGTGTGCCGGACTCGGGCGTGCCCCCGGAAGCCGTCGCCGCGGTGCTCCAGGGCGGGCTCGACGTGATGCGGAAGGCGGGCGTGAGCGTCGTGGGCGGGCATTCCGTGCGCGACCCCGAGTTGAAGTTCGGCTACGCCGTGACCGGCATCGCCCGGCGGAAGCGGCTGCTGCTGAACTCGGGCGCGCGTGCCGGCGACCGGGTATTCCTGACGAAGCCGCTCGGCACCGGCATCCTCTCGACCGCGCTCAAGCAGCGAAAGCTCGACGCCACCTCGACGCGCGCGCTCACCGCGCACATGGTCCGGCTGAATCGCGACGCCTCCGAGGCGGCCGTGGCCGCGGGGGCGCGCGCCGCCACCGACGTCACCGGCTTCGGTCTCCTCGGGCACGCGACCCAGCTCGCGGAGGCCTCCGGCGTGACGCTGGCGCTCCGCCCGACCCGGCGCTGGTTCCTGCCGCAGGTGCTGGAGTTCGCTGCGGCGGGCGTGGTGCCGGGCGGCCTCGCCCGCAATCGGGAGTTCTATGGTGGGAAGGTGGACACCGGCTCGGTCGAGCCGGCAATGTGCACGGCGCTCCACGACCCGCAGACCTCGGGCGGGCTGCTGGTGTGCGTGCCCGGGCGCGCGGCGGCGAGGTTCGAGGCCGCGCTCCGCCGGCTCCGGGTGTGGCACGTCGCGGCCGGGGAGGCGCGCCCGCGCGGGCGCCAGGCGGTGGAACTGATCGCGCCCGGGGGCGCGGCGTCCCGTCCCGGGGCATCATGAGTCGTGGGGTCGATCTCGGATCGACGCGGGAACGAATGGGATCTGGTGGTCCCCGGGGACTTCAAATCCTTGTGTCGGGCGCCTCTGGCGTCCGAGGTGGGTTCGATTCCCACGCGTTCCCGCCACTCCATTTTCGCCGTGCCCGCCGAGCACACGCCCACCGGCTCGCCGCCATCGTCCTCGCCGCCTACCTCTGCGGTGGGCTCGTGGCGGCATCGCCGGGAGTCGCCGCCGCGGACGTGGCGGATTCGCTCGCGGCCCCTGCCGCGATCCACGTGGTCGGCGAGACGGTCGGGGCCGGCGCACCCGCCCGCGCCGACAGCGTTCGGCGCGAGCCGTGGCACGAGCAGCCGCGGTTCGTCATGGCGCGCTCGCTCCTCGTCCCGGGCTGGGGGCAGGCGCACAATCATGCGTGGTTCAAGGCGATCCTGATCGCGGGCGTCGAGGCGGTGTTCATCACCCAGATGGTCCAGCAGCAGTCCGACCTCGATCGGCTCCTGACCCAGATCGACGCTGCGCGCCAGGCGGGCGACACCGAGGGTGAGGCCGCACTCGTGAACGAGTACAATAGCGTGCTCGATGATCGCACCGGCAACGCCTGGAAGCTCGGCGCCGTCATCGCCTATTCCATGCTCGATGCGTACGTGGACGCGCACTTCCGCGGGTTCGACGTGAAATTCCGACATGACCCGGCGCTGCCCGCCGGGGCCTCCCCGGCCGGCCTCAACACCGGCGCGGGCGGTCCCGGCGTGCGCCTCGCCCTGCGGTGGGACTTTTGAGCGACCCGAGACTGAGCCGCATCCGCAACTTCTGCATCATCGCCCACATCGACCACGGCAAGAGCACGCTCGCGGACCGGCTGCTCGAGATCACGCACACGCTGACGCCGCAGCAGATGAAGGCCCAGGTGCTGGACGACATGGATCTCGAGCGCGAGAAGGGCATCACCATCAAGTCGCACGCCATCGCCATGGAGTACAAGTCGCGCGACGGCCAGGTGTACGAGCTCAACCTCATCGACACCCCCGGCCACGTGGACTTCACCTACGAGGTGTCGCGCGCGCTCGCGGCGTGCGAGGGCGCGATCCTGGTCGTGGACGCGTCGCAGGGCATCGAGGCCCAGACGCTCAGCAACTACTATCTCGCCAAGGAGCAGAAGCTCACCATCGTCGGATGCATCAACAAGGTCGATCTCCCGGCGGCGCGCCCGGACGACATCGCGCTCGAGATCGAGCACGTGGCGGGCGTGCCGGCGGAGCAGGTGTGCCGAATCAGCGCCAAGACCGGCCTCGGCGTGGTCGAGCTGCTCGAGCAGGTGATCGCCGCCGTGCCGCCGCCCTCCGGCGACCCCGACCGGCCGTTCCGCGCGCTGATCTTCGATTCGAAGTTCGACCAGTACCGCGGCGTGGTGTGCCTGGTGCGGGTGGTGGACGGCACGCTCCGGGCCGGCGACCGCATCCAGTTCCTGAGCACCGGTGTGGAGCACGAGGTGACCGAAGTGGGGAAGCTGCGCTTGAAGCTCGACCCCGAGCCGGTGCTCAAGGCGGGCCAGGTCGGCTACGTCGTCGCCGGCGTCAAGAGCGTCGCCGAGGCGCGCGTCGGTGACACGCTCGCGCTCGCCGGGGGCGACGAGCGGCTCCGGCCGGTGCCCGGCTTCCGCGAGACCAAGTCCATGGTGTTCTCGGGGCTCTACCCGATCGACGCCGAGCAGTACGAGTCGCTGAAGGAGGCGCTGGCGCGGCTGCGGCTCAACGACGCGTCGCTCGACTACGAGCCGGAGACCTCGGTCGCGCTCGGGTTCGGGTTCCGCTGCGGATTTCTCGGGCTCCTGCACCTCGAGATCATCCAGGAACGTCTGCGGCGCGAGTTCCAGATCGACCTCATCGCCACGACCCCGAGCGTCATGTACCACGTCCTGCTCACGAACGGCGAGTTCATGAAGGTGGACAACCCGAGCCAGATGCCGCCGGTCCAGAACATCGAGCTGGTCGAGGAGCCGATGGTGCTGGCGCACGTCGTGACGCCCACGGATTACCTCGGCAACATCATGAAGCTCTGCCAGGACCGGCGCGGGGTGTTCGCCGACATGGTCCACCTGGAGGAGAAGCGGATCCGCGTCGCCTACCGGCTGCCGCTCGGCGAGATCGTGCTCGACTTCTACGACCGCCTGAAGAGCGTCTCGCGCGGCTACGCCTCTCTCGACTACGAGTTCGACGGCTACGAGGCGGCGGACGTGGTCAAGCTGGACGTGCTGCTGAACGGCGAGATGGTGGACGCCCTGTCCGCCATCGTGCACCGTGACAAGGCGTACCACTACGGCAGCTCGCTGTGCGAGAAGCTGAAGGAAGTGATCCCCCGGCAGATGTTCCAGGTCGCGATCCAGGCCGCGATCCAGGGGAAGATCATCGCCCGCGAGACGATCGGGGCCCTGCGCAAGAACGTGATCGCCAAGTGCTACGGTGGCGACATCTCGCGCAAGCGGAAGCTGCTCGAGAAGCAAAAGGAAGGGAAGCGCCGCATGAAGCAGGTCGGGACCGTCGAGGTCCCGCAGGAAGCGTTCCTCGCCGTCCTCAAGGTGGACCGCGGCTAGCCGCGGCGTCCGGGAGAACCATGTCGACTTCGCTGCCCCCGCGGCTTGCCCCTCGCTCGAGCTCGCGTGACTATGTCGAGGCCATCGTCTGGGCGGTCGTCATCACGCTGCTGCTGCGCACGTTCGTCATCCAGGCGTTCCGCATCCCGTCCGAGTCCATGTGCGACACGCTGCTGGTGGGTGACTTCCTGTTCGTGAACAAGCTGGAGTACGGGCCGAAGGTCCCGTTCACGCACCTCCGACTGCCCGGGCTGCACCCCCCGCGTCGCGGCGAGGTGATCGTGTTCCAGTGGCCGGAGGACCCGTCCAAGGACTTCATCAAGCGCTGCGTCGCCGTCGCGGGCCAGACCGTGGTCATGAAGCACAAGCAGCTCTACGTGGATGGCGTTCGCGCCGTGGAGCCGTACGTGAAGCACGACAACTGGACCGAGGAACCCGCGGGCTACACGCCGCGCGACAACTATGCGCCGCCGACCGTGCCGCCGGGAGAACTGTTCATGATGGGCGACAACCGGGACAATTCGAACGACAGCCGGTTCTGGGGCACGGTCCCGCTCGACCTCGTGAAGGGGCGGGCGCTGTTCATCTACTTCTCGACCGGCGGCACGCGCTGGTGGGACGGACTGTTCCACGTGCGCTTCGGGCGCCTGTTCAAGGTCATCCATTGACCCGCCCGCGGAGCGATCCGGATGCGCGTCCCGCGCTGAGCGTGGGGGTGCCGCCCGCCGACGGGCCGGGCGAGCGCGCGCGCGACGAGGCGCGCCTCGCGCTCTACGTGCACGTGCCGTTCTGCGCCGCGCCCTGTCCGTACTGTCATTTCTCGAAGGAGCACCTCTCGGGCGCCGCCGTCGAGCGCTGGCTCGCCGCGCTCGAATCGGAGGCCCGGCGTCGCGCACCGGACGCCCGCGGCGCGCGCTTCAGCTCGGTGTTCTTCGGCGGCGGGACGCCGTCAGCGATCGCCCCACGCCAGTTCCTGCGCGCCTGGCGCATCGTCACCGGCCACTTCGACTTGGCGCCGGGCGTTGAAGTCACGCTCGAAGCCAATCCCGAGACCGTGAAGCCGGGCCTGCTCGACGCCTGGGCCGGGGCCGGGGTCAACCGCCTCTCAATGGGAGTCCAGTCGTTCGTCCCGGAGGAACTCGAGGCACTCGGCCGGCTGCACGATGAGCACCGCCCCGCGGCCGCGTTCCGGCTGGCGCGAGCGCACGGCTTCCGACGCCTGTCGCTCGATCTCATGTTCGGCTACCCCGGGCACACGAGCGAGCGCTGGGAGCGCACGCTCGAGGCGGCGCTCGCGCTCGAGCCGGAGCACGTCTCCGCCTACGACTTCATCCCCGAGGCCGGCACACCGCTCGGCGACGCGGTCGGGCGCGGCGCGGTGGAGCCCGTGGCACCCGAGCAGGAGGCCGAGCTCTACGCGCAGGCCGGCGCGCGGTTCGCGGCGGCGGGACTGGCACCCTACGAGACCTCGAACTGGTCGCGCCCGGGCGGCGAGAGCCGCCACAATCTCACCTACTGGCTCCGGCGCGACTACCTGGCGCTCGGCCCATCCTCGCACGGGCTCTGGCAGGGCTGGCGCTACGCGAACGCTCGTTCGCTCGGCGACTGGGCCGCGCGACTCGAGCGGGGCGAGGACCCCGCCAGCGAGCGCGAGCCCGAGACGCCGGAGACGCGGGCCGAGGAGACCGTGCTCCTCGGGCTCCGGCTCGCCACCGGGCTTGAGCCCCGCGACCTCGCGCCGGCCCGGCGCGCCGAGCTCCTCGCGCGCTACGAAACGGCATTCGCGGCCGCCGTGGCCGCGGGCCGGCTCGAGCGGTTCGCGGGCGGCTGGCGCATCCCGCCCGGGCTTCGGTTCGTGGCCGACGACACCATCGCCTGGCTCGCCGTGCGCGCGCGGCCGCTCAACCCGGTAGAGTGTGCGGCGTGAAGCCTCCGCCGAAGAACAGCCGGCCGGCCCTCCGCTCGGGTTCGGCCTTCCGCGAGAACGTCGAGTCGCTGGCGTGGGCCATCGGGCTCATGCTGCTCGTGCGCATCTTCCTCATCCAGGCGTTCCGGATCCCGTCCGAGTCCATGCGCGACACGCTGCTCGTCGGCGATTTCCTGTTCGTCACCAAGCTCGACTACGGTGCGAAGCTGCCGTTCACGCACATCCGCCTGCCCGGGCTGCGGGCGCCCCGGCGCGGGGACATCATCGTGTTCCAGTGGCCGCCGGACCCCTCGCAGGACTTCATCAAGCGCTGCATCGCGACCGGCGGGCAGACGGTGGAGGTGCGGCACAAGCAGGTGAGCGTGGACGGCAAGGTGCTGGTCGAGCCCTATGCGCGCCACACCGTGGCGAGCGAGGAGCCGGAAGGCCTCTCGCCGCGCGACAACTTCGCCCCGCACCTCGTGCCGGCCGGCCACCTGTTCATGATGGGGGACAACCGGGAGAACTCCGCCGACAGCCGCTACTGGGGTTACGTCCCGATGGACCTCGTGAAGGGCCGCGCACTGTTCATCTACTTCTCGACCGCGTCCCAGCACTGGTGGGACATGCCGTTCTATGTCCGCTGGGACCGGCTGTTCCGCATCCTGCATTGAGCACCCGCGCGATCGCGGCCGTTTGACTTCAGCCACCCGCGCGTGCGTGAATTCGTCGCCATGTCCACACCTGCCATCCCCGGGCGGCTGTCCGCCGCCGATCCCGACCTGACCGACCGCCAGCGGCGCGTGTTCGCGAGCCTCGTGGCGCTGCACGGCCGTGATGCGCGCCCGGTGAGTTCCGAGCGCCTCGCGCGCGCGGGCGACGTGCGCCAGTCCGGCGCCAGCCTGCGCGGGACGCTCGCCGAGCTGGAGGACGCCGGGCTGCTCGAACGCGCCCACTCCGCCGCCGGCCGGGTGCCGAGCGCCGCGGGCTGGGAGTTCTTCGTCCGCGCGCTGCTCGAGCCCGCGGCGCTGCCGGCCGAGATCGAGGACGCGGTCGCCGAGCGCCTGTCGCAATCCCGGCATGACGTGGAGCGGCTGCTGCACGAGGCCTCGCGGCTGCTGGCGACGTTCTCGCACCAGCTCGGCCTCGCGCTCGCGGCATCGCTCGAGGGCGAAGCGCTCGCCTCGCTCGACCTGGAGCCGCTCGGCGAACGGGGAGCGCTCCTCGTCCTCGGCCTCGACGGAATGCGCTCGCGCACGCTGGTGCTCGAGCTCGATTCGCCGCTCGACCGCGGTGGGCTCGCCGAGGTGGAGGCGGTGCTGCGCGAACGGCTGCTCGGCGGCTCGCTGGCCGAGGCGCGGCAGCGGCTCGCGGAGGATCCGCAGCTGGCGCGGCATTCGGCGGTGCGCATCGTCGCCCGCGCCGCGACCGTGAGCTGGGCGCGCCCGGTCGAAACGCCGCTCCTCACGGCCGGCGTCTCCCACCTCGCCGAGCAGCGGGAATTCGCGGATGGCACGCAGTTGCGGCCGGTCCTGCGCGCGCTCGAATCCGGACGCGCGTTCGAGCGTCTGATGATCTGTGGCCTCCAGGGCCACGCGGGTGTACAGGTGGGCGTCGGGCCGACGCACGAACTCGCGACGCTCTCGCTCGTCAGCTACCCGCTGCCGGGCGCCGTCAGCGGCGCGGTTGCCGTGCTCGGGCCGATGCGCATGGACTACGCCACCACGATCGCGCTCGTCGACCTCGTCGGCACGCGCGTTTCCGACCTGCTCACGGCCTGATCCCGGGCCCGGCGACGCCGGCTTCCCGGCTCGTCAACCGGCCCTTTCCAGAGGACGCACTCCCGATGACCGAAGAGATCCGCGATGCCGCCCGCCCGCCCGGGGGCAGCGCCGAGACACCCGGCGAGCCCCTCGCGGTGCCACCCGTCGAGCCCGTCCGCGAGACCGGCGCCGCGGCCGAGAGCTTCGGCGCCGAGACCGTGAACGCCGAGCGCCTCCAGGCACCCGAGGAGCCGGATTACAAGGACCGCTGGCTCCGCGCGGAAGCCGAGCTCCAGAACACCCGGCGTCGCGCCGCGCGCGACCGCGAGGAAACGGTGCGGGCCGCAGAGGATCGCGTGCTCGT
This sequence comes from uncultured bacterium, assembly GCA_964434945.1. GTDB lineage: Bacteria > Eisenbacteria > RBG-16-71-46 > RBG-16-71-46 > RBG-16-71-46 > JAIOPA01. The sequence continues at coordinate 28,875 of CAYSWZ010000186.1, forward strand.
CGAGATGATCGAGTTGCTCGACGATCTCGAGCGAGCGCTCGCTGCGCTCGCGCCCGGGCAGGACAGTGAACCCTGGGCGCAGGGGGTCGCGCTCACCGCCCAGCGCATGCGCGACGCGCTCGCCCGCCGCGGAGTCACCGTGCTCGCGACGGTGGGACAGCCGTTCGACCCCGCGTTCCACGAAGCGCTGCTCGAGGTGCCTGCGCCGAAGGGCGTCGCGCCGGGCAGCGTCGCGCAGGAGATCCTGCGGGGCTATCGGCGGGGGGATCGTGCGCTCCGCGCGGCGCGCGTGACCGTTGCTCGGGCGGACCGCTAGCCCATGGCGAAACGCGATTATTACGAGGTGCTCGGGGTGCCGCGTGGCGCGAGCGAGGACGAGGTGAAGAAGGCGTACCGCAAGGTCGCCATGCAGTGGCACCCGGATCGCAATCCCGGCAACCACGAAGCCGAGGCGAAGTTCAAGGAGGCCACCGAAGCCTACGAAGTGCTGCGCGACCCGCAGCAGCGCGCGCGCTACGACCAGTTCGGGCACGCCGCCACGGCGCCGGGTGGTGCGGGGGGCGCGAGCTCGTTCGGCGGGTTCGACCTGAGCGACGCGCTGCGCGCGTTCATGCGGGATTTCGGGGCGGACGGTTCGTTCGAGGACCTGTTCGGGGCCGGCGGAGCCGGCGGCAGGGGCCGCGGACCCTCGCGCGGCGACGACCTCCAGATCCGGCTCGCCCTCACGCTGGAAGAGGTCGCGAGCGGGGTCGAGAAGAAGATCCGCGTCAAGCACCTGAAGCGCTGCGAGACGTGCAGCGGTCGGGGCGGGACCGGGGAGAGCGTGTGCCCGCAGTGCCAGGGCCGCGGCCAGGTTCGGCGCGTGCAGCAGACCATGTTCGGGCAGTTCGTGAACGTTTCCGCGTGTTCGCGCTGCGACGGCGAGGGCAGCGTGGTGGCGCACAAGTGCAAGACGTGCGGCGGTGACGGGCGGGTGAGTGAGAGCGACACGGTGAACGTGAAGGTGCCGGCCGGCGTCGCGGCGGGAAACTACATCCCGCTTCGCGGACTCGGCGACGCCGGTGCGCGCGGCGGCCCTTCGGGCGACCTGGTCGTGCTGATCGAGGAGAAGCCGCACGACCTGTTCGAGCGCCACGGCGACCAACTCGCGATCGACCTCCCGGTCAACTTCGCGGTGCTGGCGCTCGGCGGCAAGGTCGAGACGCCGCTGCTCGCCGGTGGCACCGCGAGCGTGGACGTGCCCGCGGGCACGCCGAGCGAGCACGTCGTGCGGCTGAAGGGCAAGGGCCTGCCGGGGCTGCGCGGCGGGCGCGGCGACCTGCACGTGCGGCTGCGCGTGTGGGTGCCGACCAAGCTCGCCGGCCCGGAGCGTAAGCTCCTGGAGGAGCTGCGCGCCGGCCAGGGCTTGAAGGCTCCGCCGCCGTCGCGCTCGCTGTTCGAGCGGGTGCGCGATGCGTTCGGCGGCTGAGGCCGCGCCCTCGTTCCTGTACCTGCCGGATCTCGCCGCGTGTGCCGACGAGTTCACGCTCGAGGGCGATGAGGCGCGCTACCTGGCCCGGGTCGTCCGCGCGCGTGACGGCGAGCAGGTCACCGCCAGTGACGGGGCGGGCGAGCTCGCGACGCTGGTGCTGGAGCGTGCGCGCCCGGAGTTGGTGCTGCGCGTCCTAACACGACGTACCGCGCCGCGGCCGGCGTCCGCGCGTCTCCTGTGCGGCGCTCCGGAATCCGAGCGCGGGGACTGGCTCGTGGAGAAGCTCGCCGAGCTGGGCGTCACCGACCTCGTGCCCGTCGAGACGCGGCGCGCGCGCTGGCCCGCCGGATCGCGGAGGGACCGCTGGGAGCGCCTCGCGATCGCGGCGCTTCGACAATCGCGTTCCGCCTGGCGCATGCGCATCTCGCAGCCCGTGGAACTCGTGCCGGAGCTCTCCCGGGTCGGCCCGGGGGTGCGCTGGCTGGCGGACCCGGCGGGAGCTCCGGGCTCGAGCCTCGGCCTCGGTCCCGATGAGCCTGCGACCGGCGCGATCGGCCCTTCGAGTGGCTTTTCGGACGATGAGTGCAAGCTCTTGCGGTCGCATGATTTCGTCACCGTGCGCCTGGCGCCTCTCCGGCTTCGCACCGAGACCGCGGCGGTCGCGCTCGCCGCTCTCTGGGCCGCATCCCGCGCAGCCGCCCCCGGACCTCCGGCATCGACCGAGCCTTGACGCTGGTCGGGACCGGTCCTAGACTGGCGGCCGTCGAAGTGTGCTCACCTACGCGCGCAACCCATCGTGCGCACAATGACTTACCACCCACATCTCTTTCTCAGGGAAGACCGACGAAGAGAGGGGGGGATAGGATTGCCAGGCATCAGGGTGAAGGACGGAGAGTCCTTCGAGAGTGCCCTGCGCCGTTTCAAGAAGAAGTGTGAGAAGGCCGGTATCATGGCGGATCTCCGTCGCCATCAACACTTCGAGAAGCCCAGTGAGCGGCGCAAGCGGAAGTTGAATGCCGCCAAGCGCAAGAACTTGGCCAAGCGGACGCAGGAGAACTAGACGTACACGTACCTCTTTGAGCACTTCACGTGGCTCGACTGGGCGCTCATGGCCCTGTTGGCCATGTTCGTGGTTCGCGGACTCCTGCGCGGCACCATCGCGCAGGTTTTCGCTTTCTCCGGAGTCCTGCTGGGCGTGCTGGCCGGGTCCACTGTCGCGGACTGGGTCGGCGCGCACTGGCGGGGCGCCCGTCCGGAGTTCGTGTTCCTGTTCCTGCGCTGGGTCGTCGCGTGTCTCGTCGGATTCGGCGTGGCGGCGCTGGTGCAGTGGTGGGGCGATCTCCTGGCGAAGGCGGCACATCACGGTCCGTTCGGCTGGCTCGATCGTGCCGTGGGCGCGCTCGTGGGCTGCGCCCTCGGGACGCTCGTGTGTGCTGCTGTCGTCGTCTTCCTGCTCCAGGCGCCGGGCCTGGAGTTCGCGCGGCCGATCGCGGCGCGCGGCGTGACCTCGCGGCCGCTGCTCGCGGCCGGGGATCGTGCGGCGGAGTGGGGCATGCGACTTCCCGGTGGTCTCTGGCTGCACGAACAGCTTCGCAGCGCCACCCGCCGCCTGGCGGCGCGCCGCCAGGCCTGAGCGTCGCGGCATCATCCGATTCTCCGCCGTTCGGCGCCCGGTATCCCCGGCGCCGGCGGACGGGGTTCCGGTCGCGAGCGTGGCCGTGCATCCGCATTCCCTCGACCTCATCGAATTCCCGCGCGTCGCGGCCGCACTCGCGGCGCGTGCCACGAGCCCGCGCGCGAGTTCCTCGCTGCTGGGCGCGGTCCCGCTCGCCGAGCCGGCCGCCCGCGACGAGGCGTGTGAGCGCCTGGCCGAGGCGATCCGCCGGCAGCGCGAGCCGGACGCCTGGTGCTTCGCCGCGCCGAGTTCTCTGGAGGAGGTGCTCTCGGGCGACGCGCGCGACGCGTTCGAGCCCGAGGCGTTCGCCGTCGTCGGCGACTGGCTCGACGCCGCGCTGCGGACGCGAGCCGCGTGGACGGATGCTCCGCTCGCGGTGCGGTTTCCGCGCCTCTCCGGCCTCGCCGGGGAGCTGCCGGATCTCGCACCGCTCCGGGACCGGCTCGCAGCGACGTTCGACGCTGACGGCCACGTGCGCGACGGAGCCTCGCCGGCGCTGGCGCGTGCCCGGCGTGCGATCGGCGATGGCGAGCGCACGATCCATCGCCAGCTCGAGCGCTGGGCCGCGCACCACGGCGCCGACAGCTACGTGACGCGTGCCGGCGATCGCTTCGTGGCGCTCGTGCCGGCGGCGGGCTTCTCACGAAAGCAGGGGATCGTGCACGACACCTCGAACAGCGGCCAGTCGCTGTTCGTGGAACCGCTCGAGGCGTGCGAGCCGAACAACCGGCTGATCGAGCTGCGCGCCGAGGCGACCGCGGAGGAGCGGCGCATCCTGCGCGAACTCGCCGCCGAGGTGCGCGCGCACGCGCCCGCACTCGACGCACTCGAACGGACGCTCGCGGTGCTCGATGCGCTCCGCGCGTGCGCGAGCTGGGCGGTGGAGCTCGGCGGCGTCGCGATCACGCCCGGCGGCCCGCGACTCCGGCTGGTGCAGGCCCGCCATCCCCTCCTGGCGATGCGCCTCGCCCAGGAACTTCCGGGGGCGCCCGCGGCATCGGAGACGCCGGGTTCACCGGCGTCGAACCCGGTACTCCCGGAGACGCCAGGTTCACCGGCGTCGACGGGTTCTAACGTCATTCCGCTGGACCTGGAACTCGGCGAGGGCGCGCGACTGTTGCTCGTCTCGGGCCCGAACATGGGTGGGAAGACCGTGCTGCTGAAGACCGTGGGGCTCGCCGTGGCGCTCGCGCATGCGGGCCTTCCCGTCCTCGCGGCGGAGGGCAGCGCCGTACCCGTGCTCGACGAACTCCGCGCCGACCTGGGTGACGAGCAGTCGGTGGATCGCGGGTTGTCCACGTTCGCCGCGCACCTGCTCGCGCTGAAGGCCATGGCGGAGGCGGCCGGGCCGCGAACGCTGCTCCTCGCCGACGAGCTGGGCGCGGGCACCGACCCCGAGGAGGGCGCCGCGCTCGGGCGTGCGTTGATCGAGCATGCCGCCGGCCGGGGCGCCTGGGGCGTGGTCACGACGCACCTCGGGAGCCTGAAGCGCGTCGCGAGCGAGGTGCCGGGGGTGGTGAACGGCTCACTCGAGTTCGACCTCGAGACGCTCACCTCGCGGTACCGGTTCCGCCGCGGGGTTCCCGGCGCGAGCCATGCGCTGGACGTGGCCGGACGGCTCGGCTTCCCGGAGGAGTTGTTGAGCCGCGCGCGCGCGCTCACGCCCGGCGAGACGCGCGCGCTCGAACGCCTGCTCGCGGAGGTCGGGGTCGCACTCGGCGCCGCCGAGGAGGAGCGCGCGGCGCTCGCGGCCGCGCGCGCCGAGACCGAGCGCGCCGCCACGCAGCATCGCGA
>CAYSWZ010000187.1:0-18981 GCA_964434945.1 uncultured bacterium
GGTGCGGATCAGGAACGCGTGGTTCTGGGGCTTCATCGCCTCGCTCAGCGCGGCGGGCGTGTCGGGAAGATTCGGCAGCTTGCGCCGTGCCGCCTCCACCTTCCACTCCTCGCTGTAGCCGTTGCCCTCGAAGCGCACCGCCGCGGTCTCGGTGAACACCTCCCGCAGCAGGTCCGCCACCGCCTGGTCGCGGTGTGCGGGATTGCCGTCGAGCTTGTGCTTCAGCCGCTCGGCCATCTCGTGCAGGGCGTTCGCCGCCGCCGCGGTCAGCACGGTCATCGGCACGGCGCAGTTCATCGAACTGCCCACGGCGCGGAACTCGAACTTGTTGCCCGTGAACGCGAACGGCGAGGTGCGGTTGCGGTCGGTGTTGTCCTTCGACACCGCCGGCAGCTTGGCGACCCCCATCTCGAGCAGGAAGTGCTCCGGGTCCTTCGCCGCCTCGCCCTTCATCATGCGCTCGAGCACCTCGGTCAGCTGCTGCCCGACGAACGCCGACAGGATCGCGGGCGGCGCCTCGTTCGCGCCCAGGCGCAGGTCATTGTTGGAACCGGACACCGACCAGCGCAGGGCCACGGCATGATCGTGCACCGCCTTCAGGCACACGCCGAGGAACGCGAGAAAGCGCAGGTTCTGGTGCGGCGTCTTTCCCGGATCGAGCAGGTTCTCGCCGCGGTCGGTCATCATCGACCAGTTGCAGTGCTTGCCGCTGCCGTTGATGCCGGCGTAGGGCTTCTCGTGCAGCACGCACACGAAGTCGTGCCGCCGCGCGACGCGGCGCGCCACGTCCATCGCCAGCACGTTGTGGTCGTTCGCGAGGTTCACGTCCTCGAAGATCGGCGCCATCTCGAACTGCATCGGCGCCACTTCGTTGTGGCGGGTGCGCACCGGGATCCCGAGCAGGTAGAGCTCGTACTCCATCTCCTCCATGAACGCGAGCGCCCGGGCCGGGATCGTGCCGAAATAGTGGTCCTCGAACTGCTGGTGCCGCGCCGAGCCCGCCCCGATCAGCGTGCGCTCCGTGAGCGTGAAGTCGGAGCGCAGCGTGAAGTGCGCGGTGTCCACGAGGAAGTACTCCTGCTCGCAGCCGAGCGTGGCGGACACCCCCTTCACGTCCACGTCACCCAGGAGCTTGAGGAACGCCGTGGCGTTCTTCGAGAGCGCCTCCAACGAGCGCAGCAGCGGCGTCTTGTGGTCGAGCGAATGGCCGTGGTAGCTGATGTACGCCGACGGGATGCAGAGCGTGCGTCCGTTCGTGGTCTCCACCAGGAACATCGGCGAGCTCGGATCCCACGCGGTGTAGCCGCGCGCCTCGAACGTGCTGCGCATGCCGCCGGACGGGAACGAGCTGGCGTCGGGTTCGCTCTGCCACAGCTGGGAGCCGGAGAACTTCTCGAGCACGCGCAGCTCGCCGCTCATCTGCACGTTCAGGTCCATGAAGCTGTCGTGCTTCTCGGCCGTGAGGCCCGTCATGGGCTGGAACCAGTGCGTGAAATGGCTGGCGCCGTGCGACACCGCCCAGTCCCGCGCGACCGAGGCGACCGTCTCGGCGACCTCGCGGGTGAGCGGGGCGCCGTGCCGGAGCGTCGACAGCAGCGCGTTGTAGACCTCGCGCGGCAATCGCTCGCGCAGCTTGATGAGGTCGAGGACGTGCCGCCCGAAGAAGCTGCTGACCGGGGCGCGGTGGCCGTCGGGCAGGCGGGGGGCGGCGAACGTGCGGGGCTGGCGCGAGCTGACAGCGAGCCGCGCCACGTTGCGTGGCGAGTACATGCGGGACTCCCGGGTTCTGACCACGACGAGCCGGAGCCCGCCGGGATCGGTGAGGGACGCGGAGCCAGCGGGAGCCCGGATGGACCCACGCGGACTCCCTTCCGTGCAGGGAAGGATACGCCAATCGGTATCGGCAGGACCAGCCCCGTCCCTGACCCGGGGCCGCCGCCCGCGAAACGCCGCGCCGGGCGCGCCCGCACGCCGGGCGGAGCTAGAACTCCGGCCCGATGCTGAACGTCCAGCGCGGGCGGCGGTAGCCGAGCAGGTCCGTCGCCCAGGCCACGTCCACCTTCATCGGCAGCCCGAAGATCCACGAGCGAAGCCCGGTGCCGAACGAGACGTTCGAATCGGACAGGTGCCGCCCGCGCGCATCGGTGATCCAGAAGCGCGGGTTCCCCTGGCTCCAGATCTCGCCGATGTCCGTGAACACCACGCCCCGCAGGCGCAGGTTGCCGAGCGGCAGCGGCCCCACGACGCCCAGGTCCTCGATGAACGGGAAGCGCAGCTCGAGGTTCACGAGCGCCAGGTGCGTGCCTTCGAGCGCGAAGTCGGGGAAGCCGCGCAGCGTCGAGAAGCCCCCGATCCGGAACACCTGTGGGTTGCGGCCGAAGCTCGTCGCGCCGAGCAGCCGGACCGCGAACGAGTTGCCACGCGTGAGATCCCAGTAGCGGCGTTTGTCCACCGTGAACGTGTTGTACGACAGCGCGTTGTCGAAGATCGGGACGGCCGCCGTGTAGGACAGGTTCCAGCGCCCGCCGTTCACCGGGCCGAACTCGCCGAACAGCGAGTTGTCGCCGACCAGCGTGAACGAGGGCGCCGTGACGGCCCGGTTCGCGTTGTTGTCGCTGATCACGTCGCCGGTCGGCAGCTGCTGGAAGAACTGCTCCTCCACGAACATCTGCGTGAACTGCATCTCGACTCGCCGGAAACGGTCGAACGGGTAGCTCGCGCCGATGAGCGCGCCGTACTTCCTCTCGGAGAAGAGCTTCGCGCTCGAGAGCTGCTCGCCGAGCGAGGTGACGCTGGCCTGGTAGAAGTTCTTGAAGTGGAACGCGCCGACGTTCCAGTCGAGCCGGTGCGGCAGGACGTTGTAGACGACGAGGGCGTTCGCGTCGGACAGCGAGTTCGAGAAGACGTCGCCCGCGAAGTACAGGCTGTGGTCACCGAGGAAGTCGCTGAACGCGATCTGCGTCGAGCCCGCGAAGCCGTAACTGCTCGCCGCGAGCGCACCGACCTGGAACGCCTCGGGCGCCAGGTGCCAGCGGTAGGGCGTCGGCTTCTGGCTCAGCACGCTGTCGGAGAGCGCGAACGGGCCGCCGTGCTCCTGGAGCGGCGTCAGCTCGGGGAGCGGTGCGTGCGCGGTATCGGGCTCGGCCGGGGTCGCCGCCGGGCTCGGGAACGCACCGCCGTTCCAGGCGGGCGGTTCCGAGGCCACCGGCGCGAACGAACCGTGCCCGCCGCCCTCGTGCTCGTTCCGGCCTCCGCCCATGGACAGCGTCGTATCGGGCACGGATGCCGAATCGGGCGCCACCGTGGCCAGCGCGCCGTGCGGCACGCGCAGGCTCGTGTCCGGCGCCGGCGGCTCCGCCGCCTGCGCCAGCGACAGGACTGAACCCGGCGAAGTCTCCCGCAGGTGACGGAGCACCGGCTCCGAGCTCAGCGGCTCCTGGATCGCAAAGATGTCGTAGCCCATGCGATCGAACGCGGCGAACACCAGCCGGTCGTTCTGGCGCGACCACGACACGGACTGTACGCCGCCGGTCAGGTCGGTGAGCTGCGTGATCGTGCTGTCCATCGTGTCGAACAGCGCCAGGTTCGGCGCGCCGCTCCGGTCGGTGATGAACGCGAGGTGCCGGCCGTCGGGCGACCAGGCCGGAGCGTGGTCGTCCCCGGACGTATCGAGCAGGAGGCGCGTCTTGTGCGTCTCCAGGTCCATGTCGAACAGCGCGTAGCGCCCGAACCCGTTCGGCTTGCGCACCGGCGACAGCACCACGGGCGCCAGCCGGTCCGAGGCGAACGTGATCCGTTTCCCATCCGGCGACCAGGTCGGCTCCTTCTCGTCCCACGTGTCGTTCGTGAGGCGCTCGCTCAAGCCGGTCTTCGCGTTCACGAGCCAGAGATCCGAGCGGCCGTGCGCGAGGGCGGAGACCACGATCGAGTCCGAGACCGGCGACCAGGCCGGGAACGACAGCTCGTCACCCGGCACGTCGAGCCGCCGCAGCACGCGGCCGTCGTTCGCGTCGACGACGTAGAGCCGGTCGCGCCCGCCGCTGCTCGCCACCAGCGCGAGCAGGTTGCCGTCGGGGGACCAGGCGATCGACGTGCGTAGCAGCGGAATCTCCTCGAACATCACGTTCCGCTCGGCCCGGACGACGCGGCGCAGGACGCGGCCGTCGAACGCCGACATGAGGTAGACGTCGTTGTACTGGGCCCGGTCGCTGAAATAGGCGACGCGGTCGCCCTGCGGCGAGACCGACGGCCAGAAGTTCAGGAGGCTCTCGTCACGGCGGTGGTCGGTGAGCCGGCGTGCGAACTTGTCCGGGTGGTCGAGGTTCGCGAGCATGGGCCAGTACTTCTTCCGCAGGTAGTCGCGCCACTGCTCGTCGAAGCGCTGCGGCGTCATGCCGTAGGTCCGCTGGAACGCGCGCTCGAAGTTGTGCATCTGCCGCCCGCGCTTCAACAGGTCGCGGAACCGGTCCTCGCCGTAGTGCTGGATCAGGTACTCGATCGCGCACTGCCCCATCTTGTACACGAGGTAGCCGCCGGCGTACTCGAGCGGCGGCAGGTAGCCGTTGATCGTGCCGTCGCGTACGTACATCTCGGCGTTCGGCTCCATGCCGAGCGAGAAGTACTCGGCCATGCCCTCGGCGAACCACAGCGGCACGTTGAACATGCCCTGGCCGGAGAGCAGAGACACGCCGGGCGAGTTGTAGAAGATGTCGAACTGGAACGCGTGCGTGAGCTCGTGCACGAGGACGTGCCGGAAGTCCTCGTAGGAGCCCGAGAACGGCACGACCACACGGTCGCGCAGCGCTTCGGTGAACCCGCCCGTCGCCCCGCTGATGAGGTCGGTGGTGACGTTCGTCTCGGCGAAGTCCTGGTGCGAAGCGTAGAGGATGATCGGGATGCGCTTGCTGAGCGTATGCCCGGTGCGCTTGGCGAACAGCACACTGGTCTTCTCCGCCAGGTCGAGCGTGCGCATCGCCAGGCTGTCCGCGCCCTCGTCGAAATACACCTCGAAGTGGTCGGACCGGATCGAGTGCCAGTCGTGCTCGCGGTACTGGACCTTGTTCTGGCCGAAGTACTGCGCGCGCGCTCCCGTTGCCGCTCCCAGCAACCCGGCCAGCACCACGGCCGCCCCGAGCAGGCGGTTCCAGTGATTCCGCATCCTCAATGTTCCTTCCTTCCCGGATCCTTCAGCTGTGGAGCGTCAGCCGCATTGTACACCGGGCCCTTCCCGGTCGTTCCAGTCGGGACCCCGGCGCGCCCGTCAGTACTCCCAGCGCGCCTTCAAGTTGAGGTTGTAATCGGTGTTCGGCGCCGTGGTCGTCCCGAGCGTGCTCCGGCGCTTCGACAGGTCACTGGTCACGAAGATGAAGCGATTGAGCCGGTATTCCGCTTCGACGCTCCGCTCGAACAGGTCGGTGTCGTTGTTTAGCAAAGTGTTGTCAGTCGGCTTGAAAAGGCCGATGCGCTGGCGGTAACGGAGCGCCAGCTTGTCCGTGACCTGCGAGCCCACGCCCACGACGTAGTCCCCCTGGCCCGAGAGCAGGCCGCCCTGGTCGCGCTGCAGCTCCCAGTCCGTGATCGCGCCCCGGAAGAACTCCGAGAGCCCGGCCGAGAGCTGGGCATTGAGCTGGCGCGTGAAGTAGTTGTCGAGCGGGTCCGCGGCGGAGCGGGGCCCGAACTTCCCCTGACTGTCCTGGCCGATCGTGAGCTGGGCGAGGATCTGCCGCTGCTCCCAGCCCGAGTTGCTGGTCACCGACACGACCGGCTTGCTCGAGCGTCCGGTGAGCTGCGCGGTGATGGTCTCCATGGGATCACTCGGGGTGGGTGGGCTGACGCGGGTCTCCGCCGCGATGTCCAGCAGCGGGTCGACCCCCTGCTGGTTGTCGAACGTGAGGTCGGCGTTCAGGATCTTGAATCGGTTGCTGAGGAACCAGTAGGTGCCGCGCAGCGCGTGCATCTCGCCGAAGATGAGCAGCGAATCCGGCGTCTGCTGGAGGTCGAGCGAGGCGTTGAACTCGATATCGGCATCCTGGGGCCGCCAGCGCAGGTTGCTCGTGGCCTCGACCTGGATGCGGTAGGTCCAGTAGAGCGGCTCGGTCGTGGCGGCACGCTTCTGCACCTCGGTCTGGTTCGCGAAGTCGAACTCGATCACTCCCTTCTTGATGCGGGCCTTTCCCGTGACCTGCGGCAGCAGCTCGCCGCCGACGCGGGGACCGTCGCTCACCACGAAATCGCCGTCGAACAGCATCGCGTAGAGCCCCTCTTCCGACGCTGCGAAATCGCGCAGTGCGAGGTCGAAGCGGTAGCTCTTCAAGTGCCCGCCGTCGAGCAGCACCGCGCCCTTCGCCCGGATGCGCCCGGTGCGCCCCTGCCGCGCCGTCAGCGTGTCGAGCGAGATCCGCGATTCGTCGAACTTGAGCTCTGCGTTCAGGCCCTCGATCACCTCGCTGCGGTTGGCCGGGCGGACGAGCCCGTCCTTGATCCGGCTCTTCCCCGAGAGCTTCGGCGACCGCGCCGTGCCGGAGATCTCGGCGCTCAGGTCGAAGCGCCCCCGCGCCGACTGCACCTGCGGCACGATCAGCGGCAGGATCTGGAGGTCTCCGGCCGGGATCTCGATGCGCCCGCTCACCGGCTCGTCGGGCACCGAAGGAGTCACGCCGAGCGCGAGTCGGAGCGGCAGGCTCAGGTGCGCGGACGACTCCACGTTCTGCATGTGGGCGCGCAGGTCCCGGGCGTCGAACCTTCCATCGGCGTAGTGCGCGCGCAGGTCCACGCGTTCGGTGCGGATGTCGCGCCAGCCGAAGCGGTCGGCGTGCGTGTCCAGGTCGATCACCGGGCGTGCGGGACTGCCTCCGAGCGAGAGCGTGCCCGAGACGCTTCCGTCCCAGCCCGCCGCGGACGGCATCAGCGACGCGAGCGCCGCGACCTGCATCCCTTCCGCCGTGGCGTGGGCGCGCCAGGCGGCCGCGTCGCGCAGCCAGCGCAGCAGCGCGGTCGGGGACAACGAGTCCGGGAACGCTTCCGGGGCGCGCTCGATCGCGCCGGCGGCGCGCACGGAGCCGCCACCCAGGTCGAAACGGCCGTCCTCGAGCTCCAGCCGGTGCGCCCCGCCGGACAGGACGAGCGACAACGAATCCGCGGTGTGCCGGTCGAAGCCCGGGGCGTGGGCGCGGCCCTCGAACCGCCAGCGCGGATCCCCCGAGCGACCCTGGACCGTGAGCTTCATGTCGGCCTGGCCGGCCAGGCCCCATTCCGGCGGGAGCCCGATGCGGGAGAGGTCGACGTGCTGGCCGGTGAACTCGAAGTCGTAAGGGCCGCCGGGAGCCGCCCAGCGCCCGCGCGCCTCGACATGCGCGCCGCGGTCGTCCGCGGCGAGGCGCTCGAACATCACGCCGGTCGAATCGCCGGAGAGCCGGACCGGCGGCTCGGCGTGGAAGTGGAACTGGCGGCTCGACACCTCCGCACTCGGCAACGTCATCCACCACGTGGCGCGATTCCACGACGCCTGACCGCTCATGACGAACGTGGTGTCTCCCGCCTGCGCCGTGAGCGGCGAGAAGCGCACGACCTGGTCCCCGAGCACGATCGGCGCCGCGGCGCTGTCGATATGGACGCCGGTGAAGAATCCGTCCCGGGCGCTGGCCTGTGCGCTCAGGTCGGGCGTGGGAAGCAATCGCCCGTGTACGCCGTCGAGCGCCCAGTCCGCGAACTTCGCAGCCGACCACCGGGTGCCGCTCCCGGAAAGGTCGCCGGTCACGTAGAGCGCGCCCGCGCGGTTCTCCACCGTTCCCTCCGCCCAGTCGAGCTGGCCGGTGAGGCCCGTGGCGCGGCCGTCGGGCCACTCCTCGAGTGGCAGGTCGCGGATGGAGTAGGGCCCGCTCCAACCTCCTCCCCGCTCGCTGCGGCCGCGGAGCGTGAAGTGCCCGCCGCGGCGCTCGCCGACGACGCTGAACGAATCGGGCGACTGGGGCGGAAAGTCCACGCGCACCTGCGCGCTGTCGGCGCGCCAGCCCTGCCACTCCGATGCGAGCAGCCGGGCGTCCAGGAGCGCGATCGGCCGGCTGCGCGTGTCCACGGCATAGCGGAACCAGCCGTTGAGTTCGCCCTGCGGCCAGCCGTCGAGGTGGAGCGCGTGCCAGTGCGACGGGTCGGCATGCCGCGCGTCGCCATGGATCTCCCAGCCGGCCCTGGACCAGCGGAGCGCGCCCTCGAGGTCGCCGGCACGGGACTGTGCCGAGAGCGAGTCGAGCGCGAGCTGGCGGCCGTTCCATGCCGCGAGGCCGGTGCCCTCCGCGGCGAGGCCGTCCCACTCGAGCGTGGTGCGGAAGCGTCCCCTCCATTCCCGATCGCCCTCGGCGTCGAGCACGAACGCGCCGTCACCGGGCACGTCGAACGAGCGGTTGTCGAACACCCTCGCGAGCCACTGCCAGCGCACCCGTCCCACCGCGACATGCACCCGCCGCGACTGCTCGCCGGTCCGCCAGCCGCCCTCGGCGTGCAGCTCGAGGTCCGGCGTGCGCAACTCCCCCACCCGGGCGTGCACGCCCGTGCTGTCCACGGTCATGTCGGCCGTCAGGTTCTCGAGCTGGCTCCCCCACGGCCCCGCCTGCCAGTTCAGGCGCTCGAGCCGCATGCGGGTCACAGGCCCGGTGTCCGCGAGCAGTTCGGCGTTCAAGCCATCCGTCTCGCCGTAGGGCCGCGGCGACTGCACCGTGGCATCGCGGAGGCTGACGTGGAGCTGGAGCACGCGCGAGCTGGGCTTCTGCCTGCCCTGCTCCCGGCCGCTCCGCCAGACGGGAAGCCGCCAGTCCCCGTTCGCGCCGATCAAGCGGATCTTCGGATGATCGAGGATCACGTCGACGCTGCCGTCTCCGCCCGTCACCAGGCTCCAGGCCGAGTAGTTGACGCGCATCTCCTTCGCCGCCAGCACGGTGCTGCCGTCGCGGAATCTCACCCGCGGCTCGATGGCGCGGAAGCCGGTCAGGGGGTTGCCGCGCACGTCGCGCAGGTCCAGCACCATGTCGCTGTGCTCGCGCAGCGTACGATTGAGCAGGAGCGCCAGCTCGCGCGCCACGAGCTCGGTACGATTCATGAAGTAGAGCACCGTGCTGACGATGCCGAGCACGAGCACCCCGACCAGCACGAGCAGGGCGAGCCGCGCCAGCTTTCCCACCGTCCAGCGAACCGGCTCCGGGACGTGCTCGACGGCCTCCTCGATCTCCTCGCGGAGGGTCTCCACCACACCGTGGTGCTCGTGGCCGGGCTCGTGGCCGGGCGCATGGCCGGACTCGGGGCGAGGGTCCCCGTCCGGCTCGTGCCCAGGCCGGTGCTCGGGCGCATGGCCAGGGTCGTGGTCGGGCTCGTACCCGGGCCCGGGTTCGTGGCCGGGGTCGAGTTCGGGGGTGGGTGGGGTGGGTCGGTCGTCGCTCATGTCTCAGAAGCTCGGGCCAATGGCGAATTGATAGGCGAAGCCCCGCAGGCGACCGAACACTACGGAGCGGGGGAACTCGGGGTGTCTGCTCCATGCCAAGTCCATCCGCAGGGGCCCGAAGGGAAGCATGAGTCGTGCCCCGACGCCGTAGGAGTAGCGCACGTCCTCCGACCGGATGTAGCCGGTGGCCCAGGGCCACACGAAATCCGGAATCCGGAGCTGGTTCGTCTCCTTCCAGACGTTGCCCGCGTCCACGAAGAACTCGAGCCCGAACGGCCCCATCACGGGCATCCTGAGCTCGGCGTTGCCGAGCAACATGGCGAGGCCTCCGCCGGGGACGATGCTGTTCTCTCCGAATCCACGCAGCGAGTTGACGCCGCCGATGAAGAACCGCCGGTCCTGCGGCACCGCCGCGACCCGGAGGTCGTCCGATCCGCCGAAGTCCGCACTCCCCTTCGGCGCGATCACACCGCCCGAGAGGCGGGTCGCCACCAGCCAGCCGTTCTGTCGCGTCGTGTACCAGCTCGAGACCAACTGCACCTTCTGGTAACGGCTCGCCCCCTTGAGCGGGCCTCCGCCCACCTCGAGGGCCAGGGTCTGGAGCGATCCGCGCGTGGGCGTGATGCGGTCATCGCGGCTGTCGCGGATCAACAACAGTCCATAGCCGTTGTCCCAGTAGCGCTCGAGCACGTTCGCCAGCGAATCGCGGACGATCTGCTGGATGGAGTCCGGCAGGCCCGGCACGGTCAGGAACACGTCGTAGCTCTGGTGGACGAGCGCGGTGTGTCCGGTCAGGCTGGCGCGGAACATGCGCGAGAACTCGTGCAGCAGGCCGAGTTCGATCCCGCGGCTGTCGCGGTGCTGGAGAAAGCGCACGTCCCGGTCGTCGCTGACGTCCTCGTAGAACAGCGAGCCCGATCCCTGCACCCGCACCCCCATCAGCCACGGCTCGACCAGGTTCGCGGCGCCGCGGCCGTCGCGCAGCCGCAGCACCTGCGCGTCGCTCCGCGAGTCGCGCCGCTGATTCTCGAGCGCGACGACGCCGTTCAACGAACCGAGCAGCCCGCGCGTATCGAGGTTCCGGTGCCCCCACTCCCCGGTGAACCGGAACAGGTCGACGGAACCGCTGCCGATCCCGAGGTCCACCCAGCGCGGCCGGCGCTCGGCCACGTGCAGCAGCAGGTCCAGTTTCCCCGCCGAGGTGTCGACCAGCGAGGACACCTGCACCTGGCTGTAGAGCCCGGTGTCGTACAGCCGCTGCACCGACTGCTCGACGCGGCTGCGGCGATAGACGTCGCCCGGGTGCTGCAGCAGCTCGCGTCGCGCCAGCGATTCGCGCAGGTGCCCGGTGCCGTCGTAGTCGATGCGCCCGATCGTGTAGCGGGGGCCTTCGCTGACCCGGTAGTTCACCGCGACCGCGAGTGATTCGGGCACGCCGCGCGCGGCGCTGGCGAGCGTGTGCGGGCGGTAGCCGCGCTCCTGGTAGAGCGCCGAGAGATGCAGCGTGTCGACCGGCAGGAACGCCGGATCATAGGCCCGGCCGGGCTGCGCGAGCAGCACGCGGTTCAGTTCGTGCTCGGGGAACGCGTGCACGCCCGAGAGCGCGACGGTGGAAACGTGCGAGCGCGGGCCCTCCTCGATCACGAACACCACCTTGGCCGCGGTCGGATCGCGCGTGGGCTCCAGCACCCAGTGCGCCCGCGCGTCGAGGTAGCCGTAGTGCCGGTAGAGCGCGGCGATCGATGCCGTGTCGGAGCGCAGGTAGTCGAGCCGCAGCGACGGGTGCTCGCGCCACGGCAGCGAGGAGGGCCGCCGCGTCTTGAGATTGGCGGACTTGAGCTGGCGGTTCCCGAGGTGCTTCATGCCCTTGAATCGCACGTCGGCGATGACGCGTAACTGGTCCGGCAGCTCGCCGCCGTTCTGGGCGCGCGCGCCTTCCGGGAGGGACAGCGCGAGGGCTGTGAGCAGCGCCGCCAGCAGGGGCGCGAGCGGGGCCCGCGCCCGGCTAGCGGTGCGGTGGCGCAACCGTGGTGGTCTCCCGGGGAGCCTTGTCGACGGCACGCAGGCGTTGCAGCGGACGCATCAGGTCCTTGGAGACGATGATCACGAACAGCGTCCCGACGAGTACCAGCCCGACCTTCTGGAAGTTCATGTACGTGCGGCCCGAGACCGCACGCCGCCGGATCGCCTCCAGCACCGCCAGCGTCACGTGTCCGCCGTCCAGCAACGGCACCGGGAGCAGGTTGAACGCCATGATCGCGACATTGATGAGCGCGAGCAGGTAGAGCCAGCGGTCGATGCCGCGCTTGGCGGACTCGCGCGCCATCTGGCCGATGAAGATCGGCCCGCCGACCGATTCGCGGTAGTAGGCGGGCCGCGACAGCGTGAGCCACAGGCTGCCGTAGACGTTCGCCACCAGCCCGCCGGTGCCGCGCCAGGCCGCCGGGATCGCCTCGCCGAGCGACAGCCGCTCGATCCACTCCATGCCGCGCGGCGGCTCGATGCCGATCAGCGCGCCCTCCCCCGTCCCGTCCACGCGCATCGGCGCGATGGTCAGGTCGAATGTCTTGCCGTCGCGCTCGAACCGGATCGGAACCGGCTGGTCGGCACGACCCTTCAGCGCCAGCGCGATCTCGGTGAACGAGTGCACCGGCTTGCCGTCCACGGCCAGCACGCGGTCACCCTCCTTCACACCCGCGCGGTAGGCGGGCATGCCGGTGCCGACGCCGCCCACCACCGGTGGTGGCGGCGGCGGCTGCAGGTCGCCGAGCACGGCCTTCGTCTGTCGGGCGGGGATCAGGAGCGTGAGCGGTTGTCCCGCGCGCCGGAGTTCGAAGGACACCGGCGACTTCCCGTCCACCGGGGTGCTGGCGTTCTCGAGATCGTGCCAGGTGCGCGTGGGCTTGCCATCGAAGCGGGTGAACGTGTCGCCCTCCCGCAATCCCGCAGCGTACGCGGCCGTGGACGCCGGGAGCGGACCCAGCTGGTTGGGCCAGTCCGGCTGGTGGACGCCGACCATGAACGTGAGCACCATGACGAAGAACGCGGTGACCAGGTTCGAGGCCGGGCCCGCCACCGCGATGATCACGCGGCCGTACCACGGGTGCGTCAGGAACTGCTCCGGGCCGCCCTCGGGCATGGAACCATCCTCGTTCAACTGGTCCCCGGCCATCTGCACGAACCCGCCCAGCGGGATCCACGACACGCAGTAGCGCGTGCCCCCGCGCGTGATGCCCACGAGTTCCGGGCCCATTCCCAGCGAGAACTTGAGCACGGTCACCCGCCGCCACTTGGCGGCGAGGAAGTGGCCCAGCTCGTGCACGAAAATGACGATGCCGAGCAGCAGGATGCCAGGCAGGAAACTGCTGATACCCACGGCTCCTCCTTGTCCCACGGGAAGTTGCGCGAAGCTACTCTCGTGACTTCTGAAGCGTCAAGCGAACGACCGTTCCTGTCATCGGCCTGTGGCGTGCCCCGAAAGTGACAGGTTGCGGTCAAGCACGCGCTTCGCGCGTCTCGAGTACTTCGCGGTAGGCGGCGAGCGTGCGTTCCGCGGTGTGGGCGATGCCGAATGCCTCGACCGAGCGGCGTGCGCGCTCGGTCCAGCCTCGCGTGAGCTCGGGATGCGCAAGCGCCTCGACGAGCGCTGCCGCGAGCGTGGCCGGACCGAGCCCGCGCACGAGCCGGCCGGTCTCGCCGTCACGCACGACCTCGGGCACGCCGCCGACCGCGGTCGCCACGATCGGGACGCCGAGCACCTGGGCGTCCAGCAGCGACGTGCAGAGCCCCTCGAGGTAGCTCGACAGCACGAACACATCGAACTGCCGCATCAGTGCGCGGGCCTGGGGCTGGAACCCGAGCAGGTGGACGTGCGCCTCGAGTCCCAGCTCGGCGCGGCGACGTTCGAGCGCGGGCCGGCACTCGCCCTCCCCGAGCCACACGAAGTGCGCGCGCGGCCGCGCCGCGAGCACGGCCCGCGCCGACTCGAGCAGCAGCACGTGGTTCTTGTGCGGCGCGAGCGAGGCGACCGTGCCCAGGATCTCGGCATCGGCGGGAAGGTGCGACAGGTCGCGGAGCGACGGCGCCGGCTCGGCACCCGCGGCGCGCACCTCGTCGAGGTCGATGCCGCTCGGGACGACCCGCATGCGCTCCGCCGGGATGCCGGAGGAGAGCATCGCCGCGCGCACGCCTTCGCTGATGCAGAGGTAGCGGTCCACCGGCAGCGCGTACTTGAGCCGGCTCAGCGGGTTCGTCCGCACCTTGAAGTCGACCCGTCGCGACACCACCACCGCCGGGACCGCGGCCCAGCGCGCGGCGGGCACGCCGATCGCATGCGCGTGCGCGCTGTGGGCGTGTGCGACGTGCGGGCGAAAGCGCGCGAGCTCGGCGCGCGCAGCGAGGAGCGCCGGCGGATCGAACTCGCCGTGTGCGTTCCAGGGCCGCGCGACGAAGCCTTCGGCACGCGCGCGCTCGAGAAGCGGCCCGGGTGGGGCGAGCAGGAGCTGATCGTGGCCACGGGAATGCAGCTCGCGCATGAGGAGCAGCACCTGGGCCTGCCCCCCGCGCCAGGTCCGGCCGGTGTCCAGGTGAGCGACCCTCACCGCTCAAGGCCTCCGAGCGCCTCGACCAGTTGGCGGCCGATCGCCTCCGGCGTGCCCGTTTCGCGGGCGCGCGCCTGGCCCGCGGCTCCGAGCCGCTCGCGCAGCTCCCGCGAGCCCACGAGCCGTGCGAGCGCCTCGGCGAGCGCCACCGGGTCCGCGCGCGGGACGAGGCTCAGGTGGACGCCGTCCTCGAACACCTCGCGGGGACCGGCGCCGTCCCCGGTCACGACCGGGCGAGCCGCGGCGAGCCCCTGCCAGAGCTTGTGGGGAATGACGCGCCCGGGCTTCTCGCCGCTCCCGAACGCGCCGAGCGCGACGTGCGACTGGGCCAGCACGCGCGGAGCATCCGCATAGTCGAGGCGGCCCGTGAACTCGACCCGCTGGAGCCGGGCGCGCGCGGCGAACTCGCGCGCGCGCTCGTACTCGATCCCATCCCCCACCAGCTGCAGCACGAACGGCGGAAGCGACGCTCCGCGCGCCTCGAGCAGCAACGCCGCCTCGAGGAGCGTCGGCACGCCGTGGAGCGGCAGGAACCCGCCGATATAGGAGATGCGCACCGGTCCCTCCACCGGAGGCGGGGGGACTTCGAAGAACTCCGGCTCGGCCCCGACCAGCACGCGGCGGAGCCGCGCGCGATCCGCGCCGAGCTCCACGAACAGCTCGCCGTGCGCCCACGTGTCGCACAGGAGCACGTCGGCCGCGCGAAACGTCCACTGGTCGATGGCGCGATTCCAGCGCGCCTGCGCCGAGCCGGGAGCGTGGAGCCGCCAGTCCTCGACCAGCGTGTCCCAGCGCGAGACGAGCGGGTCGAAGACGAGCGGGCGCCTGCCCCGGAGCCGGGCGGCGAGTGGCACGTCCTTGTGGCGGAATTCCGGGACCAGCACCAGGTCCGTCCGCTGCGCCACCCGCGACCACGCCGAGGCGAGCACGGGCCAGCGGCGCCACGCGCGCGCGTCGCGCACGCGCGCCTCGACCACGGTGTAGCCCGCGTGGACCAGGCCCGCGCGCAGGATGCGATTGCGCGGGTAGCCGGGATCCCACGCCCCGAAGCAGCAGACGGTGGTCACGCCCGGGACCCGGTCCGCGACCGCTTCCAGAGCTCGGCGTATTTCAGGAACACCTGGGTCGCGGCGAAGCCGCAGAGCACGAGCCCGTGGACGCCGTCGAGGAATCCGAACTGGAGGACGTACTGGCGGAGGAAGCGCAGTGGCGGCCGCACGACCACGTCGAGCGCGCCGGCACGGCGGCCGCGCCGAAAGGCCTTCTCGGCGCCGGCGGCCGCGTAGCGCACGCACTTGCCCGTGCAATCCGCGATCGTCCGGTAGCTGTAGTGCTCGATCCTGCCCGCGAGGCGGCCGGGCCCCGCGCCCTCGACGCGCACGCCCTCGTGAACCGGAGCGTCATCGAAGCTCGCCTGCTCGCGCCGGAAGAGCCGCACGATCCACTCGTCCTGCCAGCCGCAGAAACGGATGCGGCGCCCGAGGAACCACGTGGCGCGCGCGAGCCGGTGGTGCGTGGGGCCGCCCGCGCGCGCCGAAGCCGCGCGCGTCACGCTCGAGCGCGCTGCGTCATCCAGCCGTTCGTCGGCGTCCAGCCACAGCACCCAGTCCTGCGTGCACTGGGCGAGCGCGAACGCGCGCTGGCGCCCGAAGCCCTCGAACGCATGCTCGTGGACGCATGCGCCGAGCCGCTCCGCGGCATCGCGCGTGGCGCGTTCACCGCGTGGGTCCCACACCACCACGACCTCGCGCGCGAACGCCAGCGAGGGGATCAGCGCTTCGAGATCGGCCGTCTCGTCGCGCGCGAGCAACAGCACCGAGATCGGGGCGCCCGCGGCCACCGGGACACGCTCGCCGCGCTCACCTGCGCTTGCGTTGGATTCGTCCAGGGCGTCAGCCTCGTTCATGGCGTGCCAGGTGGGCGAGCACCCGCTCCGCCGCCTCGCCGGGCGGGAGCGCGGGCAGGCAGTTCCAGTGCGGGCACACGGTGCGCTCGCAGGCCCGGCACGGCAAGCTCGTGCGCCAGTACCCGTGGCGGGATCCGGCCGGCGTCCAGGCGTCGGGATGCGCGGGGCCGAACCAGGTGTACGTGGGCACGTCGAACGCCACCGCCAGGTGACGCGGCCCGCTGTCCGTCCCGACCAGTGCACGCAGCGGTGCGATCGCACCCGCCAGCTCGGCGACGTCGTTCGCCTGGAGCGTCCGCGTGCCGGGCGCGAGCGCCGCCACCCGGGCCAGCACACCCTCCTCGCCCGGGCCGCCGTGCGCCACGACCGCGATGCCCGCGGCGTGCAGCTCCCTCGCCAGCACCGCGGCGTGCGACAGCGGCCAGGTCTTGGTCGGCCACGAGCCCGCCGGCACGAGCGCCACGGTGCGGGCGGGTTCGCTCACGCCGGCCCGCGCGAGCGCCGATTCGCCCGCCCGGCGCGCGGCGTCGGTGAGGCGGAGCCGCGGGAAGGCCGGCACGTCGGCGCCGCCCGCGGCCCGCGCGAGCCGGAGCAGCGAGGCGGCGGCGTACTCGCGGCGGTCGTCGCCGGGGTGCGCCACGCGCGGGACGGTGTGGTCGTAGAGCCGGCTCCGCCCGCGAACGTCGAAGCCCCACACGCTCGCGGCCCCGCTCCCCCGTGCCAGCACGGCGCTGCGGGCGTTGCCGAAGAAGTCGATCGCAAGTGCGGGCTTCAGCGCGCGGAGCCGCCACGCGGTCTCGAGCGTGGAGCGCACGGTGCGCTCGAGCGGCCACACCCGGGCGATCCCGGGCTGGCCCTGGAGGAGGGGCGCGAAGCGCGCCTCCGTCACCACGTGGAGGGGCGCCCCCGGATGCCCGGCAGCGAGCGAGTGGAGGGCCGCCGTGGCCAGCGTCACGTCGCCGAGCGCGCGCAGCCGCACCGCGACCACCGGTGCGCTCACGCGCGTACCGCGCGGCGCGCAGCCTCGCGGGCCCGCGAGTCCACGCCACGGAGATGGTCGAGCGATTCCACCGGCTCGACCACGTGATCGGCGAGCACGCGCTCGAGCACCTCGGGAACCCGCCCAAGCGGGATCTCCCCGTCCAGGAACGCCTGCACCGCCACCTCGTCGGCGGCGTTGACCGCGCACGGCGCCGTCCCTCCCGCGCGGCCGGCGGCGAGCGCGCAGGCGTAGGCGGGGTGGCGTTCGGGAACGATCGGCTCGATCTCGAGCCCGGCGAGTGCGCTGACCGGGAGCGCGGGCACCACCTCTCCCCAGCGCTCGGGCCACGACAGCGCGAGCTGGATCGGGAGCCGCATGTCCGCGTGCGCGGCCTGCGCCACGAGCGAGCCGTCGCGGAACGTGACGATGGCGTGCAGCACCGCACGCGGCTGGATCACGGCCGCGAGCTGCGCCCAATCCAGGTGAAAGAGCCAGTGCGCCTCGAGGATCTCGAGCCCCTTGTTGAAGAGCGACGCCGAGTCGGTGGTGATGCGCGGCCCCATCGTCCAGACGGGGTGTGCGAGCACTTCGGCCGGCGTCGCCTTCCGCCAGTCGGGGTGGTGCCGGAGCGGTCCGCCGGAAGCGGTGAGCGTGAGCTGCGCGATCTCCGCCGGGGGACGGCCGAGAAGGCATTGGAGCGCGGCCGAGTGCTCGCTGTCGACGGGAAGCAACTCGCCTCCGGCTCGCTGCAGCTCGCGCTCGATCAGGGGACCGCCCACGACGAGCGTCTCCTTGTTCGCGAGCGCGAGCCGGGCGCCGCGCTCGAGCGTGGCGAGCGATGCCGCGAGCCCGGCCGCGCCGACGATCCCGTTCACCACGAGCTCGGCGCCGCAGCGCGCGGCCATGCGGGCGGACGCGCCGGCGCCCACCTCGATGTCGGCGCCAGGAGCCGCGCTCCGCAGCTGTTCCCGCGCGGCGGCCGGGTCCGCGGCGCGCTCGAGCGCCAGGTGGCCCGGCCGCCAGCGCTCGGCCTGCTCGCACAGTCGCTCGAGCGAGCGGCCGGCGGCGAGCGCGACCACGTCGAGCCGCGCCGATTCGCGCTCCGCGACCGCGAGCGTCTGCTCGCCGATCGAGCCGGTCGAGCCGAGCACCGCGAGCGTGCGCGCGGCGTGATTCGCCGGTTGCGCGCCCGCGCCCCGCGCTTCGGCGCGCGGGTCCTGCCGCGCCCCCTCGCCGGCCGGGCGGAGATCCCGACCCGCGCCTGCCCCGCCTGCCGTCCCTCCCGTGCGGTCGCCCGGGGGCGCTCCCCTCCGACCCGCCGGGCTCATGGCACTCGTGGTACTCATGGCACTCATGGCACCTGGAAGATGACGGCGCGCAGGTAGTGGTACACGATCGGCGCGCCGAAGTAGAGGCTGTCGAAGCGGTCGAGCACACCGCCGTGGCCGGGGATCAGGTCGGAGGATTCGCCGCTCGCGGCGTCACGCTTGAAGAGCGATTCCACCAGGTCCCCGACCTGGCCACACACCCCGACCAGCGCGCCCACGGCGAGCGCGTGCGGCCACGACAGCAGCGGCCCGCCGCCCTCCGGGTGGAGGAACGTCACCGCGCCCACCTGCGCCGCGAGGATCGCGAACACGAAGCCGCCGAGCGACCCCTCGAGCGTCTTCCTCGGCGAGATCGTCCGCCACGGGCGCGTGCGCCCGAAGAACCGACCGGTCACGTAGGCGCCGGTGTCGCAGCTCCACGTCACGAGGAAGGCGTAGAGGACCAGCGGTGCGCCGTCCGCGTAGGCGAGCCCCGCGCGCCATGGAAGTTCCCGGAGCAGCACGAAGTGCGCCGACAGCCAGCCCACGTAGAGCACGCCGAACGCGGTCACCGCGGCGCTCTCCAGGACGCGCGGCTGGCCGCCGCGGCGCAGCGCGAGCGCCAGGAGCAGCAGCAGCGCCGCGGTCGCGAGCAGCGAGGCGTTCGGCGTCTGCGGCCGGTACGCGAGCCCGAGGACCGCGAGCGCGCCGGCGAAGCCGAGCCAGCGCACCGGCTCGAGCCCCTTCGCGCGCGC
>CAYSWZ010000188.1:0-28524 GCA_964434945.1 uncultured bacterium
TCCTCGCCCTCTCGGCGCTGGTGGCGATCGCACTCCCGCCACGGGCCCGTGCCAAGGGCACCCCCGAGGCGAAGGCCGTCCCGACCCAGGCGCCCAAGGGACCGGCAATCCAGAAGGTGACGAAGAGCGCCGAGGAGTGGCGAAAGCTCCTCACCCCGGAACAGTTCCACGTGCTCCGCGAGGAGGGCACCGAGATCGCGTTCACCGGGGCCTACTGGAACGAGCACCGCGCGGGCTCGTACGTGTGCGCCGCTTGCGGCCTGCCGTTGTTCGGCTCCGACACCAAGTTCGAGTCCGGCACCGGCTGGCCGAGCTTCTGGCGGCCCGCCTACAGCAACGTCGTCCACGAAGTGCACGACAGCACGCTCGGCATGGAGCGCGTGGCGGTCTCGTGCGCGCGCTGCGGCGGGCACCTGGGACACGTCTTCGACGACGGTCCCCCGCCCACCGGGTTGCGCTATTGCATCAACTCCGCGGCGTTGAAGTTCGTGCCGGCGCGCTGAGTGCGGCCCTCAGCCGCTGGCGGCGGCCCCGGGCCCGCGAGGGTCCGGGGTCCGTTTTCCTCCGAGAGGCGTTTGGGACTGCGCGCGTGAGGCGTTAAGGTCGCGCGATTCCGCCGCCCATCACCCTCGAGGACGCCCCGCGCATGGATGCCCGTGACGTCGTGCCCCCCGCCGCGATGCTCCAGCCGGAGCCGGGATCGCCCACCCGGCTGGGCGCGACGCCGGAGGCTCGCGGCACGAACTTCGCCGTGTTCTCGCAGCACGCCACGCACATGACGCTGGTGCTGTTCGCTCCGGGTGGGGAGCGGCGCGGCGCGATCACGCTGGACCCGCGCCGGCAGCGCACCGGCGACATCTGGCACGTGTTCGTGCCGGGCGTGCACGCGGGCGCGGAGTACGGCTGGCGTGCCGACTCGAACGCACCCGGGCAGTGGCACGCGTTCGAGCCCGACGCCCTGCTCCTCGACCCGTATGCGAAGGGGGTCGCCGGCAGCGAGCGCTGGGCGGAACATCCCGGCGGCGGCCGCACGCTGCGCGGCGTCGTATGCGACCTGGCCTACGACTGGGGCGACGACCGGCCTCCCGGCCGGCCGCTCGCCGAGTCGGTCATCCTCGAGACGCACGTGCGCGCGTTCACCCGCCACCCGAGTTCGCGGGTGCGGAACCCCGGCACGTTCGCCGGCCTCGCGGAAAAGATCCCGTATCTGCGTTCGCTCGGCGTCACGGCCGTCCAGTTGATGCCCGTGGCGGAGTTCGACGAGACCGACAATCCGCGCCACGATCCTCGCACCGGCGAGCGGCTCCTGAACGCGTGGGGCTACGCCCCGCTCGCGTTCATGGCCCCGCGCACCGCCTACGCGGCCACCGCCACCGCCGCCGGCGCGCTGCGCGAGTTCCGCGACATGGTCCGCGCGCTGCACGCGGCCGGCATCGAAGTCCTGCTCGACGTGGTGTTCAATCACACGGGCGAGAGCGGCGGGGGCGCTGCCGCGCGGTCGTGGCGCGGGCTCGACCGCGCGAGCTACTTCCTCCTCGACGAGCACGGCCACGATCGTGATTTCACCGGGTGCGGCCACACGTTCGCGTGCGCGCGGCCGCCGGCCGCGGACCTGATCGTCGAGGCGCTGCGATTCTGGGCGCGCGACATGCACGTGGACGGGTTCCGCTTCGACCTCGCCTCGACGCTCACGCGGGGCGAGCAAGGCGAGCCCCTGGAGGACCCGCCTCTCGTGCGGCGGATCGCCACCGACCCGGTGCTCGCCCACTGCAAGCTGATCGCCGAGCCGTGGGACATCGGGCTCTACCACGTCGGGCGCTTCCCGCACCACGGCCGGTTTGCGGAGTTGAACGGCCGCTTCCGCGACGACGTGCGCGATTGGCTGCGCGGCGCAGCCTCCGGACCGGGCCCGCTCGCGACGCGCCTCGCCGGCTCGAGCGACCTCTACGCGCCGGCGCGCGGGCCTGGGCACTCGGTCAACTTCGTCACCTCGCACGACGGGTTCACTCTCGCCGACCTTGTCAGCTACGAGCGCAAGCACAACGAGTCGAACGGCGAGGCGAACCGCGACGGCACCGACGACCCCCGGAGCTGGAACGGCGGCGTCGAGGGCGTGACGCGTGACCGTGCCGTGCGTGCGGTGCGCACACGCCAGGTCCGCAACGCCGCGGCGTTGCTGTTGCTGGCGCAGGGGACAGCGTTGTGGCTGTGGGGCGACGAGACGCTGCGCACCCAGCACGGCAACAACAATGCCTGGTGCCACGACGGTCAGGGTTGGTGGCTGGACTGGGGCGACGCCAGCCGCCACCGGGATTTCCTGCGGTTCGTGCGCGGCCTGTTGTCGCTGCGCCGCGAGCACGCCGCGTGGCGGGGCGGCGAGCGCTTCGCCACGGACCGTCCTGGCCGCGTCGAGTGGCATGGCCCGACGCTGGCGCCACCGGTGTGGGATCACGGCCCGCTCCACCTCGCCATGCACGTCCGGAGCGAGGATCCCGTCGAGTTCCTGCTGCTGGTGAACGGCGGCCGGGACGCGTGCGAGTTCCGCCTGCCGGCCCCCGTCGCGGGCTCGAGATGGCGACGGGTGGCCGACACCGCGGCTGTGCCTCCGGCGGACTTCACGCCGCTCGAGGAGGCGACCCCGCTCGCCGATCCGAACGCGCGCACGCTCGCCGCGCACTCACTGGTCCTGCTCGCGGCGCGCTGAAGCCGGTCAGTCCCCCTGGTGCTCGGGGCGGAGGAGGTCGAACACCGACTTGACCGGGTTGAAGACCGCGAGCGGCACCTCGACGAAGCGCGTGTGCCAGCGCGCCATGGCCCCGTTCCAGAGTCCCGGCCGCTCGAGCGCGAGGAGCCCCCGCGATCCGTACGACTTGTGCGTGACGATCACCGCCGCATCGTCCACGTACCGCTCGAGCGCGTGTGGCGTACCGTCGGCCGAGCGCAACGAGACGGCGAGGAACACGGGATTGAAGTGAGTGGCCCGCCGGAGGATCACCTGCTGCCCGCCCGCGGCGGGATCCACCTCCGCCGATTCGACGATCTGGCGCGTCACCCCGCTCGCGTCGCGCACCCAGAACGGCCCGCCCCCGGGCTCGCCCGTGTTGGCGACCATGCCGCACACGCGCACCGGCCGGTCGAGGAGCGCCAGCGCCTCGCGGGCACTCGCCTCTTCCGGAACCGCCACCCCCAGTTCGCGCTCCGCGAACCCGCGGGCGCTCGCCCGCGCGCCGGGCGCATCGGCGGCGACCGCGGCGACGTGCGCGTGCAGCGCCGCGGTCAGCCCCGCGGCGAGCCCGACGAGCGCCTGGCTCCAGCGTTCGGTGTGCGGCCTGAGGCGCGAGACCGCGACGTTGTCGATGTTCTTCACGAACACGAGATCGCGACCGGAGGCCCCGAGGTTCCGGAGCAGCGCACCGTGGCCGGCTGGGCGGAAGAGTAGCCGGCCGTGCTCGTCGCGAAACGGCCCGCCGCCGGGATCCCCTGCGAGCGTGTCGGTGGCCGGGTGCTGCTCGCTCAACTCCACCTGCCAGCGTCCACCGAAGTGCGCCACCAGCGCCGGCAAGCGCTCGGCGAGGACGCGCGCGAACCCGGCCCGATGCTCGGGGGAGACCGTCACGTCGAGCGTGCGCGTGCCGCGCGCATCGCCGGTGAGCGCCACCGCCTCGATCAGGTGCTCCTCGAATGCCGTGTGCGTCTCTCCTCCTTCGCGGTGGAAGGGCAGGAGCCCCTTCGGCGCGCCCGCCGCGTCGAGGCCGGCGCGCCCGAGGAGCGCCTCCAGCAGCACGCGCCACGGGCCTTCGGCGCGCACCGGTTCGAGGGCGTGCCCGCTCGCCGACAACACCCGCGCGAGCGCCCCGGCGAACGCGAACCGCGGCAGCGCATCGACGAACGTGACCAGGGCTCGAGCCGCCTCGTCCGCTCGGGCGCGCACCGCGGCAGGCTCGAGCGGGCCCGGAAGTGCGCGTGCGGCCAGGAGCTCGCGGAACATGCGTGTGGCCGCTCCCGAGGCCGGCACGAACGCGCTCACCCGGCCGGCGGCCGCGGCGCGCCCGTGCGTGGCGAGCAGCGCCTCGACGCGCGCGTCGTTCAGTCGCTCGATCCCGTCGCCCGGCGTGCACGGCCGCTCGAGGACCCGCCACGCGGCGGGTCGCGCGAGCACGGCCAGCTGGCGTTCGGCTTCCTCCGGCGGGATGCCGCGCTCGGCGAGCTGGGCGAGGTCTTGAGGATCGGTGAAAGGGAGCGTCACGGCGGGAAGCTAACCGCGGCGCACGCGGTACGCCAATCGGACGCGCACCTCGCGCGCGTTGCGTCAGGCCGCGCGCACGACCGGCGTCTCCGCCGCCTCCCGCGCGGCCGGGCGGCGCGCCACGGCGCGTGGAGCGAGCCGGGCGGCGATCACGGTCGCGCCCGCGAGCGCCACGATCGCGCAGACGCCCTCGCCGCCGGTCGCGCCCCCGAACAGCAGCAGCCCGGCGACGAGCGGGAACATCAGTGTCGCCCCCCACCAGCGGCCGGCTTCCTGCGGTCGCTCGTGCGCGAGCTGCCACGCCATGTGCGACAGGCTCGCGAGGAGCAGAACCGCCACGATGCTGGTGGCGAAATAAAACGGTTCATCCAGGCCCGCAAGTGACGTCACGCTCAACCCCGCGCCGCCCGTGCTGAGGCAGAGCACACACGCCAGCGCGCCGAGGAGTGCGGTGAGGCGCCACGGCGCGCGTGCGCCGCGCTCGCTCGCGCGGCCGAGGCAGAGCAAGGTGGTCGCCACGAGTGATTTCAATAGTCCGAACCGGCTGAGCCAGTTCAAGTCCAGCCGCAGGCAAGCCGAGCGGAAGGCCGGCGCTCCCTGCATCGCCCACCCGATCGCGTAGGCGGAGAGCGCCAGCGACAGCACGGCGAGCGCCGGCCACGCGCTGCCGGGCATCGCCGGCTCGCGACGGAGCCCCGCGCCGAGCCCGTAGTAGCAGAGCCCGGCCGCGGTGATCTGCCGCAACCCCTCGACCGGATCGGCGGCGCCCTGGAGCCGCACCACGTGCAGCACGGCGAGCACCAGTCCCGAGGCGATGGTTCCGTCGAGCGGCGTCGCCCATCGGGCGAGCCGCGCGCGCCTCGAGCCGAGCAGCGCCGAGGCGAGCGTCGCGAGCGCTGCGAGGTCGAGCCACCGCGGCTTCAAGGCGCCGTCGCCCGGCGCGAGCGGCCACACGGCGTCCAGTGCCAGCGCGAGGCCGATGCCGAGCGCGGGCCAGCACCAGCGTCCGCGCCCAGCGTGCGCGGATCGCTCGAGCGACGCTGCGGGGCGCGTCTCGGACGACGACATCGGGTTGCCTCGGGGGGTGGCATGTGCCGCCCGCGGCTCGGGCAGGCCCGGCGTCGGCGTGGACCGGCCACGGGAAGCCACACCGGGGTCTTCGGCTCCGCGGAGCGCCCGCTTCACCTCGCGCTCGTCGGCCCGCTTCGGCCGGGGGGCGGCTCGCTCAGGCGCCGAACACAGCCGCACGGATCGCGGCTGCGGCGAGCGCCCCGTGTCCCGCTGCGACCGGGACGCTGGCGCGGAGCGGCCGTACGACGTCGCCCGCCGCCCACACGCCCGGTGCGGAGGTCGCGAAGCGCGCGTCGACCTCGAGGTAGCCCTCGGCATCGTGCGCGAGCTGCTCCCGGCACCACTCCGTGTTGGGCTCGACCCCGAGCTTCACCACGACGCCCTCGCAGGCCAGCTCGCGCTCGCCGGTCGCATCGAGGACGCGGACCGCGCGCACGGCGCCCTCCCCGAGCACCGCGATCACGCGCGTGTGCTCGAGCACGCGCGCACCGGGCGCGGCGGAGAGCCGCTCGCGGAACTCGCGGCGCGCGCGCACGTTCGCGCGGGCGAGCAGCGTCACCTCGCAGCCGGCGGCCACGAGGAGCAGCGCGTTCTCGAACGCGCCGTCTCCGCCACCCACCACGACCACACGGTGACCCGCGAGCCGCTCGCGATCGCGCGTGGCGGAGTAGGAGACCCCTCGATCCTCGAGCTCGCGCGCGCCCGGGGCCTCGAGCCTCCGCCGGCGGGCGCCACAGGCGATGAGCAGCGCGCGTGCCTTCTCGCGGGAATGGTCGGAGAGCACCAGTCCCGGCGGGTCACCCGGCTCGAGCGCCTCGGCGCGCGTGCCGTAGCGCACCGGGATGCCGGACTCGTCCAGCTGCCGCGCGTACGTCCCGGCGATCGCACGGCCGTCGCCCGCGGCGAGTCCCGGGATCTCGCGCGGGTGGAAGTGGACGTACAGGAGCTGTCCGCCAGGCTCGGGGGCCGCCTCGAGGATCTCGACGTCCATGTGGAGCGATCGCGCCCAGAGCGCCGCGGACACGCCGGCCGTGCCCGCGCCGATGACCAGCAGGTCGCGGATCACGGACCCGCCGCCTCTCCGAGCGCGAGCGCGACCTCCCAGAACGTCTTGGGAGGCGGGGTCGCGAAGCCGTGGCGTTCGCCGAGACGCCTGAGGCAGTCGAGCCGCTCGGCCGTGAACTCGGAGGAGAAGTTGCCCTCCTCGCGCAGTCGCACCTCCACGGTCACGCCCGGAACGCGGCGCACACGCGTGACGGCGGCGGCCCGGAGCGCGAAATCCCAGTCCTCGCTGAAGCGAAAGCCCGTGTCGAATCCGCCCAGGCGCTCGAACAGCGCGCGGCGCACGCCCCAGCCGCTCGGCGGCAGGTAGTCGTCGGATCGCATGAGCGCCTCGTCCCAGTCGCGCGCGAGCGTGCGGCGGGCGCCCGGCACGCGCCGGCCGTCCGCGGCGAGCGTCTCGCGCACCACCTCGCAATCGCGCCAGGCGAAGCCCACCTCATCCTCCACGAACGCGGCAACCAGGCCGGACAAGTGCCCGGGTCGCCACAGGTCATCGTCGTCGAGGAACGCCAGCACGTCACCACGCGCCCCGTTCGCGACGGCGTTCCTCGCCGCGCCGGGGTGCCCGAACGTGAGCGGCAGCACGGTCAGCTCCAGCAGCGGCACGAGTTCGGCCACCGCCGTCGCACCCCCACCGCCGTCGTCTCCCACCCGCAGCTCGAGCGGCGCCGGCGACTGCACGGCGACGCTCGCGAGCGCATCCGCCAGGAGTTGCGGCCGGTCGCGCGTCACCACGATCACGCTCACGGTGGGCGACGGGCTCATGGAGCGGCCGTGCGTCAGCGCTCGGGCGTCGACTGCAGCGCCGCGGCCCAGCGCGGATCGGCCAGCTCACCGCGGACCGCGCGCGTCTCCACGATCCCGCGCGTGCGGATGCCGCGCATCTCCATGCACAGGTGGCGCGCCTCGAGGACGACCGCGACGCCACGCGGCCGGATCAGCCGTTCGAGATGGTCCGCGATCTGCTGTCCGAGGCGCTCCTGGAGCTGGGGACGATGCGAATAGTATTCGAGCAATCGCGCCGCGCCGCTGATTCCCACCAGGGTGTCGCCCGGCAGGTAGGCGACGAGCGCACGCCCGAAGAACGGCACGAAATGGTGGACGCAGAGCGAGTGGAACTCGAGGTCGCGCACCACGACTAGGTCCCCCTGGCCCGCGTGCGGGAACGTCGCGAGGTCGGGATGCGCCGCCGGGTCCACGCCCGCGAAGATTTCGCGGTAGAGGTCGGCCACCCGCGCCGGCGTCTGCGCCAGCTCGGGCTCGCTCGCGGCGCTCAGGCCGAGCGCCCGGATCAGCTCGGCCACCGCGCGCTCGACTGCCGCTTCGTCCGCGCGGCCTGCCCGGGACTTCTCCGCCATGGCGACCCCCCGGAGTCCTTCCGCCCGACCCGGAAACGGCGCGGGCCGGCGACTCGCCGGCCCGCGCACATGGAGCGGAAGAGGGGATTCGAACCCCCGACCCTCACCTTGGCAAGGTGATGCTCTACCGGGCTGAGCTACTTCCGCGAACAAGAGCGGCAGCGAAAGTAAGTCGTTACGGCGGCGGTCGTCAAGCGGGACGCGGCCGCGCCGCGGGCGCACCCGCGCCGCGCTCGCGCTTGCGCGCGGTGTCGCGAGCGTCTATCCCTCCGCGGGTGAGCGTCCTCGTGCACAAGTACGGCGGAACGTCGGTGAACGGCCCGGAGCGCATCCGTGCCGTCGCGAAGCGCATCGCCCGGGCCCGCGAGCAGGGCCATGCCATGGTGGTGGTGGTGAGCGCGATGGGCGATACGACGGACGACCTCATCGCGCTCGCGCACCAGGTCTCACCCCAGCCGTCCCGCCGTGAAATGGACATGCTGCTCACGACCGGCGAGCGCGTTTCCATGGCGCTGCTCGCGATGGCATTGCACGATCTCGGGGTCCAGGCCATCTCGTTCACGGGGTCGCAGAGCGGCATCCTCACCGACGAAGCGCACGCGAACGCCCGCATCGTGGGCGTGAAGCCGGATCGCATCCGCGCCGCGCTCGACGCCGGCCAGGTGGTGATCGTGGCCGGCTTCCAGGGCGTCTCGCCGCGGACGAAGGAGATCACCACGCTCGGCCGCGGCGGCAGCGACACCACCGCGGTGGCGCTGGCCGCGGCACTCGGGCGCGTGCGCTGCGAGATCTTCACCGACGTGGAGGGCGTCTACACGGCCGACCCGCGCGTCGTGCCCGGTGCGCGGATCGTGCCGCGCATGGGGTATCGCTCGTGCTCGGCGCTCGCCCACCTGGGCGGGCGGGTGCTGCACGCACGCTGTGTGGACCTGGCCGCGCGCGAGCGCGTCCCGCTCGTGGTGCGCAGTTCGTTTCACGACACCCCCGGCACCCAGATCACGGAGGACACTGTGGAAGCACCCCGAGTCGAAGCCGTCACGCACCGCGCGGACGTGTCGCTGGCCATCGCCGAGGGCAACGCCGGCGGCAAGGGCGAGGCACGCGGCATCCTGGAGTCGGTGGCGGAGCAGTTCCCGGCGCTGGAACTGGTCGCGCACGAGCAGGCGAGCGACACGCACGGGGCGATCGTGTGGATGGGCGGGGAGGAGGACGTGGTCGCGCTCCAGGGCCGATTCCGTGAACTGCGTGGCCCGGGTGGCGAATGGCGCCTGGACGTGGTGCACGGCTCCGCGTTCGTCTCCCTGGTCGGGCTCGGACTGGGGGCCGCGGAGGCGGCGCGAGCGGAGCGGGCGCTCGAGAAATCCGGTGTGCCGCTCGTGGCGTTGCGCGTGACCCCCGCGGCCATGGTCTTTCGGGTCGCGACCACGCGCGCGGAAGACGCGGTGCGGGCGCTGCATGCGGAGTTCATGGGATAGCGGGATAGCGGGATAGCGGTGGGCCTCCGCGCGCACCGGGGCCGCCGGCGGGCCTGCCAGGCGCCGGCCGCGTAGCGGCTTACCCCCCGCTCGAATATCTTGCGACGAGCGCCCGCCGGCGGGTGTAGTGTGCGATTCAACGGACCGGGATCCGCGCCTTCACGGCTCCACCGCCGGAGGTACCCAGATGTCCGTCCGAAATGCATACCCACTTTCGGGACCGCTCGCGGCCGCGCTCGCGCTGGCTGCCCTGTTCGCGCTGGGCCTCGGGCCCGCCGGCTGCTCCAACCGTTCCTACCAAGAGGCTCCGCCGGCACCGGACGAGAGTGCCGCCGGGAGCCTGCTCGGCGCGCGGCCTTGGGACGGCGGCGCGCTCCTGTCCTTGCACCTCCCCTATCCGCTCGCGGTCGGCAATCGTTGGGACTACGACCTGCACAGCGTCGTCACGCTGGTGACGAGCGCCGGTCCGCAGCCGCCGCAGGTCAGCGACACGCCCCTTCAGGATGCGATCATCGGGACCACGGTGATCGGTGCGCGGACCTACTTCGTCCAGCAGGAATCGAGTCCCCTCGCCGCCGGAGCGCCCCGAATCCTGCCGGGCAACACCTTCTCGCTGCGTCAGGACCGCAGTGGGCTCTACCAGCTCGATGTCCTGACGCCGCTGGTCCAGTCACCGGCCCCGACCGAAGCGGTACGCGCCTCCATCGAACGTGCGGTCGCGGAACCCGCGGCGCGTGCGGCGTTCGAGCGCGCCTACGCCCGGCTCACGGCGCAACTGGCTGCCGCGCGCCTGGGCGCCGGTGCGCCGAGCCTCCCCCGCCCAGGGGGTCCCGACCCGGGGGAGCTGTCGCTGCTCCGCTACCCGCTCGCGGTCGGAGCCCGCTGGACCGTCCGCGAGTCACCGCGCTTCGTACGCGTGGTGGTCGGGCGCGAGCGACTGCTCGTCCCCGCCGGCGCGTTCGTGGCCTGGCGCCTGCGCGGCCTCTCCGAGCTCTACGGGCCGGAGGACCGGGTGGCGTTCTGGTATTCGAGCGCGGGACTGGTGCGGATCTCGACGCACGCCGAAGCGCCGGCCACGGACGACTCGGGCAACGTGATCGGGCGCGTGATCGGCGACGAGAACCAGGTGCTGACCGCGCTCAGGCTCGTGGACCCGAACGCACCGCGCGCCGATGCCGAGGCGCCGGTCGAGGGTGTCGAGCCGCGGTAGGGCTGCGCCCGCGCCGGGCGACCCGCCGCCGCGGCGCGCCTCAGAACGTGTCGCGCACGCTTTCCATGTTCGGGATGCGGCCGCTCGCCACGCGATCCTGCGCTTCCGCGTAGAGCCGATCGTAGCCGTCGGCGGCGACGCGCCAGCTCGAGTCGCGCGCCATGCCGTTCCGTTGCACCGCCCGCCACAGCTCCGGCTCGCCGTGCGCGGCCAGCGCGCGGCGCAGCGCCATCACCATCTCGTCCGCGGTGAAGCCCTCGAACACGAATCCGTTCCCCTCGCGCGTGATGGGGTCGAACTCGTGCACCGTGTCGGCGAGCCCGCCCGTGGCGCGCACCACCGGCACGGTGCCGTAGCGGAGCGAGTACATCTGGTTCAAGCCGCACGGCTCGTAGCGCGACGGCATCAGGAACAGGTCGGCGCCCGCCTCGATGCGGTGCGCCAGTCCCTCGTCGTGGCCGATCTCGAAGCACCATTGCCACGGCCGCTCGTCGGCGAGGCGGCGGAAGAACTCCATGAAGCGCGGCGTGCCGTTGCCGAGGATGACGAAGCGCGCGGGCAGGGCGCACAGCGCCCGCTCCGCCGCCTCGAGCAGCTCGCAACCCTTCTGCTCGACGAGCCGCGTCACCATGCCGATGATCGGCCATGCGGGCTCGAGCGGGAACCCGCACGAGAGCGCCAGCGCGTTCCGGCACGCCTGCTTGCCGTCGAGGTCGTCGCGGCCGAAGTTCGCGGGCAGCCAGCGGTCGGTGGCCGGGTCCCACTCGCGGTCGTCGATCCCGTTCAGGATCCCGCGCACGTCCCCGGTCCGGCGCCGGAGCACACCCTCGAGACCGAAGCCGAACTCGCCGCTCGTCTGGATCTCGCGCGCGTAGGTCGGGCTCACGGTGGAGACGAGATCGGCGAACAGGATGCCGACCTTCATGAAGTTCACGCGCCCGTGGTACTCGAACGGGCTGTGCGGGTAGAACGCGCTCCGGGGAAACCCGGCCAACCCGAGCACCCACGGGTCCACGATGCCCTGGTAGCCGAGGTTGTGGATGGTGAACACGGTCGCCGTGCGCGCGAACGCGTCCTCGACCGCGTCGTGCGTGCGCACGAAGCACGGGGCCCAGGCGGCCTGCTGGTCGTGCGCGTGCACGATGTCGAACGGCTCGCCGAAACCCTTCACCGCCTCGAGCGCGGCCCGGGTGAAGAACAGGAAGCGCTCGGCGTTGTCGGGATATCCCTCGCGGGTCAGCGGGTCGTCGTAGAAGCCGGGCCGGTGGAAGAAGCGCCGCTCGCCGGCGTGGTCCACGAGCAGCACGCTCGGCTGGTCGTCCGGGCCCTCGGCCATGGTGAACCGTGCGGGCTCGTGCCCCATCCCCCACGGCACGAGCGTCCCCGAAAGGTCGCTGAGCTTCCAGCGCGGCGGCAGTGCCAGGTCGCGCCAGTGCGGGATCGCGACCACGACCCGGTGACCGCGGCGGACCTGCTCGGCCGACAGCGCGGCGACCACGTCGCCCAGGCCGCCGACCTTGGCGAACGGCGCCATCTCGCTCGCCAGGTGCACCACCGAGTGCGTGCGCGTCAACGGCGAGTCGCCGAGCTCAGGCCCGAACCCCGACGTCGCGCAGGTACTGCGCGGCATCCTCGGGCGGCGTCGGATTGATGTAGAAACCCGAACCGATCTCGAACCCGGCCACGCGCGTCAGCTTGGGCATGATCTCGAGGTGCCAGTGATAGTAGGGAACTTCCGGCTCGGCGAGCGGCGCGGTGTGCAGGATCAGGTTGTACGGCGGGGAATCGAGCGCGGCATTCAACCGCCCGAGCGTGTCCTTGAGGATGCCCGCCAGCTCGTGCATCTCGTTCGGGTCGTCGATGTCGTGGAACGCGGCCCGGCGCGCGAGCGGCAGCACCCAGGTCTCGAACGGGAAGCGCGGCGCGAACGGCGCCAGCGCGATGTAGCGCGCCGTGCGCACGACCACGCGACGGCCCTGTCCCTCCCCGGTCTCCTGGTCGATGATGTCGGAGAACACCGGCCGCTCCTTCAGCTCGAAGTAGCGCCGGGCGCCGTCCAGCTCCTCCTGCACCATCTTCGGGATGATCGGGGTGGCGATGATCTGGCTGTGCGAGTGCTCGAGCGTGGCGCCCGCGCCGGCGCCGTGATTCTTGAACACCAGCGCGTAGCGGAGCCGGGGATCCTTCTTGAGATCGCGCATGCGCTCGCGCCAGGCGACCAGCACGCCCGCGATCTGCTCGACCGGCAGGTCGGCGAACTGGAGCGCCGGGTCGGGCGTCTCGATCACCACCTCGTGCGCGCCGACCCCGTTCATCTTGTCGTACAGGCCCTCGCCGCGGCGATCGAGCGAGCCCTCGATCTCGAGCGCCGGGAACTTGTTCGGCACCACGCGCACGCTCCAGCCGGGGGAATCCCTGCCGCCGCCGTTCGCGCGCAGTGCGTACACCTCGGGCGGGGTCATGTCCTCGCGCCCCTCGGCGAACGGAGAGAACGCCTGCGCACCGTTCGAGGATTCGGGGGTGAAGTGGCCCGGGCGCCGGCTGCGTTCGGTGGAGATGATCACCCAGCGGCCGACGACGGGGTCCTTGCGCAGTTCAGGCATGAGGTTCTCCAGTGAGAGGCTGGGGTGCAGGCCGGAGGAGTCTAGGAAGCGGGCCGCGGCAGGGTCAAGCGCGCGGGCCCGGGGCGCCAAAGCCGCGCCGCTCCGGCGCCGTGGCGGCGTGGAGCGCGCGCAGGGCGGCCTCCGCGGCGGGCGTGAGTGCGCGTGCGCGGCGAGAGGCGGCGATGCGCGCGGTGGCGAGGCAGCGTTCGAGCTCGTGCTCGGCGAACGCCTCGCCGTCCCACCACGCGAACGAGGGCACCTGCTTCGGGGCGAACCGCCCGCCGCCGAACAAGTTGGCCCCCGCGCCCACCGTCGCGCCCGTGGGGAGCAGCGTGCCGATCCCGGTCTTGACGTGCGGGCCCACGAACGCCCCCACCTTGGCGGAGTGCGAGTCCAGCTCCCGCCCGTCCACCCACACCCTCACGTTTCCGTAGTTGTTCTTGAGATCGCTGGTCGTGGTGAGCGCGCCCAGGTTGACCCACTCGCCGATCACGCTGTGCCCGACGAACCCATGGTGCCGCTTGTTCGCGTAGCCCTGCCAGACGCAGGCTTCGACCTCGCCCGCGACCCGGCATTCAGGTCCGAACGTCGAGCCGCCGATGGCGCCGCCCAGCAACTGCGTGCCGGGGCCGATCACGCACGGTCCGCGGACGTGCGTGTGCGCCTCGACACGCGCGCCGCGGCCGACGAGGATGGGCCCTGTGCCGGCGTCGAGCACGGCGAACGGCCCCACGACGGCGCCCTCCTCGACCACGATGCGCTCGGCGCTCTCGAGGCAGGCGAGCCGGTGCACCGTGCCGCGCGCGCCTGCGGGTGCGGCCACGGTGAGGTCGTGCGCGATCGCGTCGGCGTTCCGGGCGA
The DNA here is from genome assembly GCA_964434945.1 of uncultured bacterium. GTDB lineage: Bacteria > Eisenbacteria > RBG-16-71-46 > RBG-16-71-46 > RBG-16-71-46 > JAIOPA01. Next base: position 13,887 of record CAYSWZ010000188.1, read on the forward strand.
CGAGATCCCAGGGATGGAGCAGGAACTCGGCCTCGACGGGAAGCGCCGGGAGCCCGAGCCCGAGCAGCACCAGCTCGAAGTCCTCGCCGCGTCCGAGAGCGCCACGCAGCGACGCGAGCGGCAGGCGCGCGCCCGCGACCCGTCCGTCCCCGAGCCAGAGCGACGGCGCACGCGACTCGCACGCGGCCACGAACCAGGGCCCCGGGAGTGCGGCCGCGTTCACGACGATCGCCTCGTCGCCGGCGCCCACCGGACTCGTGTCGGGCGCGGGCGGTACGTGCCAGCCGGCCGAGGCGCTCTCGCGCGCCTCGATGCCGAGGAGCGGCAGTCGGGCGGTGGCGAGCCAGCGCCGGGCCAGGTCGGAGGCGCCGAACGCGAGCGCCGCGACCGGCAGCAGGTCGGTGAGCGGGCGCAGGGACCGCCAGTGGCGGTCCTCGTAGAGGATGAGCCTGCGGGCTATCGGAGCCTCACGACACGGGGCAGCATGCGAACCTCTTCCCGATTCTCGTCACTTGGGCTTCGTGCTGCCGGTCGTGTGCGAAGTGTGCTTGGTCGAGGAGGACTTGGACGACTTGGGCTTGGATTTGGGCTTCGCGGCCGGCGGCGCGGACGTGGCGGCCGGGGCGCTCGTGTTGAGCAGGAACGCTCCGGTGAACCCGGACTCCTCGGCACGCTGCTTCAAGGCGTCCGCGGCGTCGCGGGCCAGGCAGTCCCGCGTCCGCACCTTGTAGAGCCCCTTCTCGAACGTGATCGTCATCGGCACGAGCAGGAGCGACTGCGCCGCCTCGCTGCGCGAGTCGGCCATTTCCTTCGCATCGGGCGCAGCGACCTGCACGCGCCAGCACGCGGTCGTGTCGGCCGGCGCGGTGGTGGTTCCCGTCGGCGCTCCAGTTGCGTCGGTCGCCGGCGATGTCTCGGTGACCGGTGCGGTGGCCGCTCCCGTCGCCCCGGCCGCCGGCGCGGTGAGCGTCTCCGGCATGCTGAGCGTGTCCGTCGGGCTGGACCCGAGCGGCTGCGTCGGGGCCGGCACCGGTATCGCGGCGGAGTCCCTGCCGCTCGTGCCCTGCGCGCGGAGCGTGTCGTAGGCGGCCTCGGGCGCCCGGGCGACGATCGTCGTGCCCGTGCCCGCCGGGGGTGGTACCTGCTGGGAGGGCGAGAGCGGCTCGGGGATCGTCGCGAGCACCCGCTCGGCGTCCGCGGAGGGTGTCGAGTCGTTCGTCGCGACGGTGGCCACGGGTTCCTGCTTCGGCGAGCCAGACGATGGCTTGGCTCCCGGTGTCGCCGCCGCCGGTGGCGCTGCCGCGGCGCCCTGCCCGGCCGGCGGCGGCACGCAGCCGGCGATCGCCAGCATCGCGGCACAGGCGAGGATTCGACTCAGCGCACGAGCAGCGGTCATTCCATGACCTCGCTTTCCGACATCACATGGCTTCGCTTTCGCTCATTGCCATGGCTTCGCTTTCGCTCATTGCCACGGCTTCGCTTTCGCTCATTGCCACGGCTTCGCTTTCGCTCATTGCCACGGCTTCGCTCTCGCTCATTGCCATTGCTTCGCTAACGCTCATTGCCATGGCTTCGCTCTCGCTCATTGCCGGCTCCCGTGGGCGCGTACGGCCTCGGTCACGCGCCGCACCTGGTCGCTGTCGGCGAGCCGGCACACCAGCGTGCCCTGCGGCGTCGCCACCACCACCATATCGGAAACTCCGAGCGGAGCGGCAGTGGCTCCGTCGCCCACCACCACGCAGCGGTCGCAGTCCACCGGCACGGCCTGGCCCCAGGTGACGTTGCCACGGGCATCGTGCGGCTGGTGGAGCGCCCAGGCCCGCCAGCTCCCGAGGTCGTCCCAGTCGAACGTGGCCTCGAGCGTGACCACGTTCGGCGCCACCTCGAGCACGGCATAGTCCACCGAGACCGACTCGACGGCCGGGAAGCGTGCGGCGAGCGCGGCTTCGAACGCGCGCTCCTGGCCGGCGGAGTACTTCCAGCCGGCGAACGCCTCCGCGACCGCTGGCCGCCCCGCGGCCAGCGCTCCAAGAAACGCGCGCTTCCCCCACACGAACATGCCGCTGTTCCAGGCGTACTCACCGCTCGCCACCCACGCTTGCGCGCGGGCGAGATCCGGCTTCTCCGTGAACTGCGCCACGCGGTGCAGGCGCTCGCCGAGCTTCGCGCCCCGCTTGACGTAGCCGAAGTTGATGTCCGGCCGGCTCGGCTTGATGCCGAACGTCACCAGCAGCGGCTCGCGCGACGCGACGGCGAACGCGCGCTCGAGGTCCGCCGCGAACGCGGCCTCGTCGTCGATCGCGGCGTCGGAGGGCAGCACAGCGAACGTGGCGTCGTCTCCGAACCAGGCGGCGGCGGCCGCGATGGCCGGCGCCGTGTTTCGCCCCATCGGCTCGCCCACCACGATGGCGCCCGGGCACTCGCGCCGGCAGGACTCGACCAGGGCGGCCGAGGTCATGACCACCACGTTCGCCGCCGGCAGGACCTTCGTCGCGCGCGCAAACGTGGCGGCCAGCAGCGTGCGGCCGCTCGAGGCCAGCGGCAGCAGCTGCTTGGGGCGCGCCGGCGTGCTCCACGGCCAGAACCGCTCGCCGCGTCCACCCGCCAGGATGAGCGCGCCGCGCTCGAGGGAAGGCTGGGTCATGTGGCAGGTAGGGTTAGCACAGGGGCGCGAGCCGCGCCACGCGCGACCTCCGTCGCGGGCGCCACCCCGTCGTCGCCGGTCGAGCGGGCCGGGGTGCACGGCCCGCGATTCGATGGCGAGCTACCGCTTCTTCCCCGTCACCTCTTCGTACAGCTTCGCCGTGGACTCTGCGACGTTGTCCCACGAGTAGTGCTGGGCGAGGTGGGCGCGCGCCTGCGAGCCGTAGCGCTCCACCTCCTCCGGGTGCCGGATCAGGTGCTCGAGCTTGGAGCGGAGGTCCGCCACGTCCTTCGAACGGAACGACAGCGCGCATTCCTCCGCCACCTCCATGTTCTCCGGGATGTCGGAGACCAGCACGCAGCGGCCGTACGAGAGCGCCTCCAGCAGCGCGATGCTCAGCCCCTCCATCGTGGACGGCTGGACGACGCAGTAGGCGTTGCTCCACAGCTCCTCGAGCGCCTCGCCGAACACATAGTCCAGCAGCCGGACGCGGTCGCTCTCGTAGCGCTTGAGCAGGTTCACGTAGTCCTGCGAGAAGCTCAAGCCCCCCACGAGCGCCAGCTTCATGTCGGTCTGGATGTGGCTGAAGGCCTCGCACAGGAAGTGCACGCCCTTCTCGGGCACGAGCCGGCCCACGAACAGCACGTACTTTCCGGGCTCGAGCCCGAGCGACGCCAGCTTCTTCGCGGGGCGCGGCTGCGGCATCATCGTGCCGTTGGGGATGTACGTGGCATCGATGCCGTGCACCCGCTTGAAATACGCGCGCAGCGTCTTGCTCACGACGATGGTGGCGTTGGGGAAGTGCGCGGCCGGGCCCTCGCAGTGCCGCAGCACCCACGCCGCGGCCTTGCCCCACTTCTCGCGCTGCCAGTCGAGCCCGTGCACGGTCACGACCGTGCGCGAGCCGGTCAGGCGCGGCAGTGAAGCGAACAGCGACGGGCCGAGCGCGTGGAAGTGGACCACGTCGTACCTCCGGAGCATCGACTCCACTGTGGCCCACGCCACGTGCGAGGCAGTATCGAAGTGCTTGGTGTGGATGCTCGGCCGGCGCAGCAGGCCCACGTCGTGGTACTCGCTGCCGGGCGGCGTGTAGTAGAGCCGGCAGAAGACGTCCACGTGCACGCCGCGCTGCACCAGCCGGCGCGAGATCTCGTCCACGTGACGCTCGATGCCGCCGTAGGTCGCGGGGATGCCCTTCTGGCCGATCATCGCCACGCGCATCAGGCGGCTCCCCGGGCGCGTGCGGCCGCGCGCGTCGCGAGCGCGTCGGCAAGGCGCGCACCGAGGGCGCCCCAAGCGTAGTCGGCGAGCGCCGGTGGCGCGGGCCCGCCGCGCGCCGCCCAGCCGCGCGGGCGTGCGTGCAGCGCGTCGGCGAACGCCTCGCGCTCGGCGCTCACCACGCTCGCGGCGAGCGGCGCGTAGCCGCGGAGGCCGAACGCCGTGGACACCACGGCGAGGCCGAGCGCGAGATAGGTGGGCACCTTGACGTTGCTGCCGCCGCCGCTCGTGACCGGGTTCAAGCCCGCGTCGGCCGCGGCGAGCACGGAAGCCAGGTCCGGAGTTTCGGGTCGCGTCACGAGCCACGGTGCGCGCGTGCCGGCGTGCCGCCGCGCCACCGCGCCCACCGCGAGGAGCGTGAAGCCTTCGTGGGCGAGGCGCGGCAGGATGTGCTCGATGAGCCACGCGAGCGCGGCGTGGTTCGGCGCCCAGTCCCCGCCCACGAACGCCGCCACGTAGGCCTGTTCGGGGATCCCGAGCGCCTTCCGGGCGCTGCCGCGCGCCTCCGGCGTGGGCGGGCGAAGCGTGCTCTCGTCGAAGCCGTTCGCGATCACCAGGACGTCGCGCGCGCCGTGGAGCGCCCGCAGCGAATCCGCGTCCTCCTCCGTGCAGGCGACGCACACCTCGCTCTCGTCCACGGCGCGGCGCTCGAGCGCCCGGAGCCGGACGCCCCAGCGGGCGCGGCCGAGCACCGGCGGCGCGGTGGACTCCCAGCGCTGCGCCTCGACGTTGTGCGCGTGGTAGACGCGGAGCGCGGGACCGTGTCCCGGTGCGGAGGCCCCCGCGAACATGCCGGTGAGCGAGAGATCGCACATCAGCGCATCGGGTGGCTCGCCGAGCGCCCGCCGATAGCGCTCGGCGAGCGCCCGGTGCCCCGACTCCGCGGCAAAGAGCGGTACCAGCCGGCCGCGTTCGAGCCACCACGCCACGCTCGTGTGCCACGACTTCACGCGCCGCAGCTCCACGCCCGCCACGGTCTCCGCGCGTGCGCCACGCGATCGGTTGGGCACCACGCACAGCGCGCGCACCCGCGCGCGCGTCGCCATGCCCCGGGCCAGTCCGAACAGTCGCTGGGTGGCGCCGAACAGGGGTGGGTAGATGTCGTTGTCGCAGGCCACGTGGATCAGCACGCGGCCTCCCGCACCGGAGCGGCCGCGGCCGCGCCACCGCGGAGGAAGCCCACCACCATGCCGGCCGCCATCACGCTCCAGGTCACGAGCGAGTGGAGCGCGAGCCAGGCGCTCCGCTTCCGGAGTGTCATGAGCGCGAGGAGCGCGAGCGGGAGGAGCGCCCACGCACAGAGCCCACGGACGCCGGCCACGCCCCACGCCGCGGGCGCCGCGAGCCACAGGGCGAGCATCGCGACATAGTGCGCGTTCCGCTTCGCCAGCGCGTCGAACCCCGGCCGCCCGGCGTAGAGCCGCAGCGCCTGCCCCGGGCCGAAACACAGCCCCGCGCGCCAGCGGCGGCCGTATTCGGAAAAGCTCGGACGCGGTGCGCTCCAGTGGCGCGCGGCCAGCGGCGCGAGTGTGCGCAGGCGGAATCCCGCGCGCCGGAGGCGCAATCCCAGTTCGAAATCCTCCTCGGAGTTCAGGCGTGCGTCGTAGCCGCCGACCCGCTCGAGCGCATCGCGGCGATAGAGCGACAGCGTCGCGGTGTAGTTCGCGTCGGCATCGCGCTCCCCGACCCGGTAGAGATCCGGCGCGCCGGGCCGCTCACCGTCTGCGACCGTGAACCACTCCTCGATCCGCCCCCATGCTCCGGCAAAGCCCGGCTCGCGCGCGATCTCGGCGCACGCGCGCTCGATCCACGCCCGCTCCACCTCGACGTCGGCGTCCACGAACAGCACCCAGGTTCCGCCGCACGCGGCGAAGCCGGCGTTGCGCGCCGCACCCGGGGTGAGCGGCCGGGAGCCGGGCGGACCCGCCGCGCGCACGACGCTCCAGTGCGGCCCGAGCGACATCCGCGCGCTCTCGGCGTCACTCGCGGAGAGGACGAGCACCCCCCGCCACTCGCGCCCCTCGAGCGCGGCCTCGAGCGCGGCCACCGTGCGGGGCAGGAAGCGCTCCTGCCGGTAGCACGGGATGACCACGCCAAGCGTCACCGCGCTCCTCCGCGCGGAGCGGCGGCCGGCTCGGGCGTCACCGTGGCGAGCCCGAGCACCTCGTCGTAGACCGACTCGAAGCCGTCCACCACCGCGTGCCACGTGTAGTGTTCGCGCACGGTGTCCGCGGCGGCGCGCCCCATGCGCCCGGCCCGATCGGCCTTCCGGTGCAACTGCTCCAGCGCCGCGGCCAGCGCCGCCGCGTCGCCCGGCGGCACCAGCGTGCCGTTCACGCCGTCCTGGACCACGTCGGGCACGCCGCCCACGGAGCTGGCCACGATCGGCCGCCCCCGGGCCATGGCCTCGAGCAGCACGAGCGGCAGCCCCTCCCAGCGCGAGGGGAGCAGCACGGCATCGGCCGCGGCGAGCAGGCTGCCGACGTCTTCCACCTGGCCCACGAACTGGACGCGCGGGGCCAGCCGGAGCGACAGGGCCTGCTGCTCGAGCCAGCTGCGGCGCGAGCCCTCGCCCGCCACGACCAGCGTGAAGTCGAGGTTCTGCTTGAGAATGGTGGACAGCGCCTCGAAGAGGAGGTCGTGCCCCTTCTGCTCCTCGAGCCGACCCGCCACGACCCAGAGCGGCTTGATCGGCGTGCACAGGTAGCGCTCGCGCCAGCGCTTCGCGGCCGGGCCCTCGGTCTCCTCGTCGGGCAGGTCGGCGCCGTTCGGGACCACGCGCACGCGGGAGCGCTCGATCGCGTAGTCGCGGACCAGCGTCTCGACGATCGCCCCGGTCACCGCCGTCACCGCATCGGCGCGGCGCAGCTCGTCGCGTTTCAGGGCCCGCTGCCCGCCCGAGTGCGATTCGCCGGTGATGTGCTCGGTCACCACCAGGTGCGGCACGCCGGCGGCGCGCGCGAGGAGCGTCAGGTAGCGATCGGCGGCGGGCCAGACATGGTGGACGTGGAGGAGCGTCGGTTTCAGCTTCCGGAGCCGCGTCCAGGTGTCGAGCATGCCCTTGAAGTCCCAGCGGCTGTCCACCTCCGGCACGCGATCCACCGGGATGCCCGCGGCGACGAGCGCACCCGCGAGTTCGTCCACGCCGGAGGCGGGCGACAGCCACACGCGCACCTCGAAACGCGAGGCGGGCAGGCGGGTGGCCAACTCCCACAGCACGCGCTCCGTCCCGCCCACTGCGTTGCCGCTCTCGACGAGCAGCAGGCTCACTCTCGATTCTTCTGGTCGCATCGCCTCTCGGGGTCTTCCGGAAAGGCCGGGGCCGGACTCATGGGCGCCTGCGCGCACCGGCCGGGCAGCGTGTGGACCCGCCGTCGTCGAAGCCGATCGCGACGCACCATCGCTCGGGATCGCCGCGACCGCCGGGCCGGCGTTTCACCGCCGGGATTCTCGCCGTGACCGCCTCGGTTCCTTCCGGGATGAAGGGTGAGGAATCAGCGTCCGGGGGGTTCGCCCGCCCCCCCGTCCGGAGCGTGCAGCCTCTGCACGCCTATTTCTTCACGGTGGCGCGGACCTGGGAATCCACCCAGGCGTACGTGAGGCGCATCCCGCGCTCGAGTGCGTAGTTCGGCGCCCAGCCCAGGTCCTTCTTGATCAGCGCATTGTCGGACGTGCGGCCACGGACGCCGAGCGGGCCGGGAAGGTGGCGCACCTTCACCCGCTTGCCGGCGATCCGCATGACCATCTCCGCGAGGCCGTTAATCGAGATCATTTCATCCGAGCCGATGTTGAGCGGGTGCGACACGTCCGAGGCGACCAGCCGGCGCACGCCTTCCAGCGCCTCGTCGATGTAGAGGAACGAGCGCGTCTGCTCGCCGTCCCCCCAGACCTCGATCTCGCCGTTGTCCTGGGCCTCCGCGATCTTCCGGCACATCGCCGCGGGGACCTTCTCCTTGCCACCGGTCCAGGTTCCCTCGGGTCCGAAGATGTTGTGGAACCGGCCGATCCGGACGGCAAGGCCGTAGTTGCGCGCGAAGGCGCCGTAGAGCCGCTCGCTGAACAGCTTCTCCCAGCCGTAATCGCTGTCGGGATCCGCCGGGTAGACCGAGTCCTCGGCGGTGGTCGGCGCGAGCGGATTGGTCTGGTTGTGCTGCGGGTAAACGCAGGCGGAGGAGGAGAAGAAGATGCGGTTCGGCTTGTGCCGGATGCAGGCGTGGAGCACGTTCAGGTTGATGAGCGCCGAGTTGTGCATGACATCGGCGTCGTTCTCGCCGGTGAAGAGATAGCCGGCGCCCCCCATGTCGGCCGCGAGCTGGTAGACCTCGGTGAAACCGGTCGAGATCACCTTCCCGACGAGGTCCGGATCGCGCAGGTCCCCGACCACGAAATCGTCCGCGGCGGAGGCGGAGAACTCCGGCCGCTTGAGGTCCGCGCCGGCCACCCAGTAGCCCTCGGCCTTCAGCCGCCGGACGAGATGACTGCCGATGAACCCCCCGGCGCCGCATACGAGAGCTCGCTTCATGTAACCCCTCTTCGGTCCTTATCGTTTCTGCCTGGAAGCCGTCAGTTCCGCCTGGATGATGCGCAGCAGATAACGAGGGTAAAGCACCAAGTAGCGTCTCCACAAGCGGTTCGGCTCCGAACCGAGCCGCAGGAGCCATTCGAGTCCGGCTTTTTGCACGATGCGGGGAGCCTTGGGTTTCCGCCCCGCGAGAAAGTCGAACACGGCGCCTGCACCACCGCCGACCATCGCGCCGAGAACCTGGCGATGTTCGTAGAGCCAGGTCTCCTGCCGCGGACAGCCGAGGCTCACCCACAGGAAGTCCGGGCGGGCCTGGTTGATGGCGTCCACGTCCGCCCGATCCTCCTCGGGACTCAGGCGCCGGAACGGTGGCGAGCGGAAGCCGGCGACGGCGAGCTTCGGCCAGCGCCTGGCGAGCTCGATCTTCAGTGCATCGAGCACCTCGGGCGTGTTCCCGTAGAAGTAGTGGCGGTAGTCGTGGCCCTGCTCCGAGAGGTCGAAGAGCGCCACCATGACCTCTTCGATCCCGCAGCGGTCGGGCAGGACGAAACCGTGCCTGCGCGCGTACCAGAGGAGCGGGACCCCGTCCGGGAGCGACAGGTCGCAATGGTCCATCACCTCGCGGTAGGCCGCGGACTCGCCGGCGCGGGCGACGTTGTGCAGGTTGGTCGAGGAGACGTAGCGAAAGCGCCGCGGAGCCTCGGCGAGCCAGCCGAGCAGCACGCGGACCGCATCCGGGGTCTGGACGGCATGCACCTTGACGCCCAGCACGCGGAACTCCGGCGCGGGGCCGCTCACGAGGTCGGGGGACATGAAACCCTCAGTATCACACGGCACGGCCGTCGCGCTAGACGGCCGATCGGGCCGCTTCGAACCCGCTCCACCCTCACCTTCCGCCGGCCTCCACCGGGACGCCGCGTGGCGCCCCCTCCGCGCGCGCGATCGAAAGGTAGATCTCTCCCAGCCTGCGGGCGACATCGGGGGCGAGGAATCTCCGCCGGGCATAGAGGTGGTTGTGGCTCGCCATCGCCGCGGCGGCCTCGCGATCGCGCGCGAGCCGCTCGAGCTTCTCGGCGACGAGTGAGGCGTTCCGGTTGGGGACCAGGTAGCCCATGCGACCGTCCTCGAAGAAGTCCGCGAGGCCGCCGACCGGGCAGGTCACGACCGGCATGCCGAGCGCCATCGCCTCGAGGACGGAGTTCGGCATGCCTTCCTTGTATTCGGACGGGAAACAGTAGACGTGGTGGCTCATGAACAACGCCCGCTTGGCGTCGCCGCGGACGTAGCCCGCGAGCTGGACCCTGCCGGCGAGCCCGGGGTGGTCGGCGAGTCGACGGCGGACGTCCTCCATCGCGGGCCCGTCCCCGGCCACCGTCAGCGACACGTCGACGCCGCGGCCGAGCAGCATCGCCGTCGCATCCACGGTCTCGAGGACTCCCTTGTCCGGCTCGAGCCTCGCGAGGAAGAGGATGCGCAGCGGGTGCTCGGCGCGGATGCGCTCGAGCTTCTCCTCGAGGACGAACGACTGGATCACGACGTCGGGCACGGTCGTCGTCTCGAGCGCGATCGGGACCTCCACGCCCCATTCGACGAGCTTCGCGCGGAACCGCGACCCCAGGACGATGAAGCCGTTCGCACGGCCGTACGTCTTCCGGAAGAGCCAGCCGAGTTCGCGATCGACCCTCGCTTCGGTGCCGCGGTCCCAGCCGCGGAAGAACACGATGGTGGGGATCCGCCGGCGCCGCGCCTGGTCCACGATCAGGCCGTCCCGGAAGAAGCTCTTGAGCGTGAGGGACGGGTTCACGTGAACCAGGTCCGGCCGGAAGCGGCCCAGCATGCGATGGAACCCGGCCTGGTCCGCGAGCGGGTGCAGCGGCCCCATGGAGCCCTTGGTGCTCCCCAGCTCGAAGTACTCGACCTCGTACCGGCCATCGGCCGCGAGGTGGCGAAGGACGGCGTTGTAGTAGTTCGCCACGCCCCCTTCGTCGCGAAGGGCAGGCCCGGTGATGAGGACGCGCAGGGGATTCACCACGATCCTCCGCTCACCCGGCGCTCCGCGCAGCCGTCCGGGCGGCTGGGGCGGGTGTGGCCGCCCGGGCCCAGTCCCGGAGCATGAGCAGCATCCAGATGAAGTTGCCGTTGTCCTGCCGGCCCGACCGGTTGTCCTCGACCACCCGCTGGACGACCTCGGGGCGGAGGTCGAAGTCCATGTCGCGGAGCCGCGTCAACTGGTGCTCGAGCGCGTTCCCCTTGAACCACTCCCGGAGCGGCACGCTGAACCCTCGCTTGGGAGCGGAGAGGAGCGCGGGCGGGAGTGTGCGCGCGATCGTGCTCCGGAGCACGTGCTTTCGCTCGTACCCGGGCAGCTTCACCGCCTTGCTCACGGTCGCCATGTACTCGACGAGCCGGTGATCGAGGAACGGCAGGCGCGTCTCGAGCGAGTGCGCCATGCTCATCCGATCCGCCTTCGTCAGCATCTGGTCCGGGAGCGAGACGCGGAACTGGAAGTACATGAGCCGGTAGAACGGGTCCTCGTAGCGGCAGTCCTTGAGCTCCTCCGCGAGCCAGTCCTCGACCCGCCACACCGCGCGCGTGCCGCCCAGCATCGCGTCGATCGTCGCGGGAGGCACGGACGCGAGCTTGCGGATGAGCCGCGGCTCGAACGCGCTCTCCGCCGCGGCGCACACGCTGGCCGCGCGGTTGAGCCGGTAGCGCACGCCGCCCGAGAGCGGCGCCGCCGCGGCCGACAGGAGTCCCGGGATCCCGGCCTGCAGGCTCCGCGGAAGTCGCTGGTACTGGCTCGCGAACTTCTCCCCCTGGTAGGTCGTGTAGCCCGAGAGCGTTTCGTCCCCGCCGTCTCCGGTGAGCACCATCTTGACGTGCTGCCGGGCGTGCCGGCACACGTGCCCGGCGGCGATGAGCGACGAGTCCCCGAACGGCTCGTCGAAGTGCCGGAGCGCCAGCGCCATCGATTCCTCGAAGCCCCCGGGACTCACGACGGACTCGTGGTGATGCGCCCCCACGGCCCGGGCCACCTCCCGCGCGAGCGCGCGCTCGTCGAACGCGGGCTCGTCGAAACCGATCGTGAACGTCTCGACCGGGATCTCGGTGAACCGCGTCATGAGCGAGACCACGCTCGCCGAATCGAGGCCGCCGCTCAGCAGCGCCCCAAACGGGACGTCGCTCCGCATCCGCAGCCGCACGGAATCGCCGAGGAGCGCCGCGAACTGCTCGTACACCGGCTCGCGGCGCGTGAGCATCTCGCGCTCGGCCACCTGCGGCAGCTCCCAGTAGCGCTCCTCGCGGACCCGGCCGTCGCGGACGAGCAGGCAGTGCCCCGGCCTGAGCTTCCGGATGTCCTGGTAGAACGTGTACGGCGCCGGGATGTAGCCGAGCGTCAGGTAGAGATGGAGCAGTTCCGGGCGGGCCGCGGGCGGGACGCCGAAGGCGAGCAGGCTCTTGATCTCCGAGCCGAACAGGAACGTGTCGTCCTGCACCGCGTAGTGGAGCGGCTTCTCCCCCATCCGGTCACGCGACAGGAAGAGCTGGCGCTGGTTGCGATCCCAGAGCGCGAACGCCCACATGCCGTTGAACCGCGTCTGGCAGGCCACCCCCCACTGCTCGTAGGCGCGGAGGATCACCTCGGTGTCGGAGTCGGTCCGGAACGTGACGCCCAGCCGGCGCAATTCGTCGCGCAGCTCGATGTAGTTGTAGATCTCGCCGTTGAAGATCACGACCAGCGAACCGTCCGCGGTGGACATGGGCTGCTGCCCGGTCGAGAGGTCGATGATCGCGAGCCGTCGATGCCCGAGCCCGAGATTGCCGTCGACGAAGCTGCCCTCCGCGTCCGGCCCGCGATGGGTGAGCGCGTCGGTCATGGCTTGGAGCTGCGCGCGGTCGACCGGTCGCTGACCGAAGTGGAAGATGCCCGTGATGCCGCACATGGCTGGGATCCTACGCCGGCCGCGAGGGGAGTACGGCGGCCGCGAGCGGCCGCGCCGCCGGGCCGGGCGCGGCACCCACGCGTGATCCGGGTTTTGCGGCCGGGGCCAGGCGCCAGACGCGCACGCCGATGAACCGCCAGCGCTCGGAGGGCGCCGTCCGCGCATCCAGCAGCCGGGCGAAGTTCCCGGCGGGGTCCAGGTCCTCCGGCCGGCTCACCACGATCCAGCTCGCGCGCGCGTTCGCCAGCGCCGCGTCGAGTTTCACTGCGAGACGGGCCGGATCGGCCGCGTAGCCGAGCCAGAAACGCCCGACGGGGAGCGGACCGCGATAGTAGTAGAACACCGGTTCATCCGCGCCCACCGCCAGCAACTGCTCTCCCGCGCTCGCGTGCGAGCGCACGAGCGCGATCGCGGAGCGGCAGTCCTCCTTCGCGTACTCGGCTCTGAAGTAGTGCTGCTCCAGCGACACCGCCCACAGTCCTCCGACCGCGAGCCCGAACAGGAGCCGGGCGCGGGGGCCGAGTGCCGAGAGCCCCGCGGCCAGCGCGAGGAGTACGACCGGGGCCCCGACCGCGAGATAACGGGGATGGAACACCTTGAAGTTCTGCAGCGCGAAATAGCTGATCGCGAGCGCGGGCAGCCCCGCCCACAGGAACGCATCCAACAGCCGGTGCCTCCTCGCCAGTTCGCGGAGCCCGAGCACCCCCAGCGCGCCGAAAACGATGAGGACGAGCGCCAGCTCCGGAACGTGCCGCGCCAGCGTCGCGACGGCGTCCGGCGAGCGCAGCTCACGCAACGAGGGCCCGAGCGTGTAGCCGACGGTGAACGCGTGGAGCGCGAACGGCACGGCGGCGGCGTGAAACGTCGTCGCGCCCCGCAACGCGGTCTCGGTGCTGCCCGCGACCCGCCCCGGGGCGAGCCGGCGCCAGTCCCAGGTGCTGCCGATGTGCGGCAGCCACGGCAGCGTGGCGAGCAGCAGCACCGCGACGGCGGCTCCGACCGCGAGGGCGCGGCGCCCGGGCCGTGCGCTCCCGCCGATGAACCACTTCAAGTGAAGCGGCAGGAGCAGCGCGTAGGACAGGTTGGAGAGCAGGCCCGCGGCCGAGATTCCGAGCGCACCCGCCAGGCGGCCGGCGCCGGGGCGTTCCCGGAGCGCGAGGAGCGCGCCCGCGCTCAGGCAGGCGCACAGGATCAGCAGCGAGTAGTTGCGCGCCTCCTGTGAGTACCAGACGAGGAACGGCGAGCCCGCGGCGAGCCATGCGGCGGGGACGGCCGTCTCGCGTCCCAGCCAGCGCCAGCCCGCCCACGCCAGCGCCGGCACGGTCGCGATCCCGAACACCGCGGAAGGGAGCCTCAATGCCCATTCTCCGTCGCCGGCGAGGCCCACCCACAGGTGGAGAAGCAGGCTGTAGAGCGGTCCGTGCACGTTCTCGAGCAGGTGCGAGAGTCGCAGCGGCTGGCCAACGTCGGCCGTGTACCAGGTGAACACCTCGTCGATCCACAGGCTCTGGCGGCCGAGCGCGAACACGCGGAGCACCGCCCCGACGAAGGTGGCGAACAGGATCTGCCGGACGATGGCCGGATCGGGGCTGTGGGCGCGGGTGGAAGGGCTGGAGTCGGGCTCGACCGGAGAGACTTCTGTGGAAGCGGCGTGTGCCCCGGTCAATACGCGCCCTCTCTCGACAGGACCGCGGGCAGCGTGCGCAGGAGGATCTTGAGGTCGAGCTTCAACGAGCGGTGCCGGATGTACTCGAGGTCCAGCCGCATCCACTCCTGGAAGCCGATGCAGCTGCGGCCGCTGATCTGCCACAGGCAGGTGAGTCCGGGACGCACGTCGAGCCGGCGCAACTGCCACGGCTCGTACTGCGCGACCTCTTCGGGGATCGGCGGGCGCGGACCGACGAGGCTCATGTCCCCGCGCAGCACGTTCCAGAACTGCGGGATCTCGTCGAGGCTCGTGGTGCGCATGAACCGCCCGATCGGCGTGATGCGCGGGTCGCGGGCGATCTTGAACACCGGGCCGTCCGCCTCGTTCAGGTGCGAGAGGTGCTGGCGCTTGAGGTCGGCGTCCTTCACCATCGAGCGCAGCTTGTAGAACGTGAACGGGTGGCCACCGCGACCAGCTCTCGCACCTCAACGAGACCGACGGGCCGGTGTTCAAGATCGCCCGCGATCCGCGCGTCACGCGCGTGGGCCGCTTCCTGCGCACCACCAGCATCGATGAGATCCCGCAGCTCCTCAACGTGCTGC
>CAYSWZ010000189.1:0-27880 GCA_964434945.1 uncultured bacterium
CATCTCCTCGAGCCGCGCGACCGGCCACTGGAGACGGCCGGGGCGGTGACAGGCTTCGAGATCGCTGGCGGATGCGGCTTCGGGGGCCACAGGCACCTCCGATGGGACGGAGCATGGACGCGCGACGATTCGAGGCTACACTTCCGCCGGCGCCACGGTCAATGCGATGGTGACGGTGCGACGCGGCGCGCCAGGGCCTTGTCGCACGGAGTGCGGCGGGCACGAGGGCCCCGCGGCGCGCCCCGGACATCGCGCTCACGGGAATCCTCCGCGCCTGCCAATTCGCGCGACCGCCTGTCACTGTGACAGGCGCCCCGCGTGAGTGATGGACTCGCGATTCAACGGCGGGCGGATCAAGCAGATCCGCCGCTCCGCCTCCACCTCCGGCAGCGTATCGCCTGTCATGCTGGCAGCCTCCATGTCACGCGGGCATGCCTCAGCGGGATCGTGATCCGCGTGCCCCGAAGCGCACGGCATGGGCCAGGACCGCGCGCGTCGCGCCCGCGCCCGCGTCCGTCGCGCAGGCGTGGTGGACGTCGGCACGGCTGATGCGAACCACGCCGGCCATTGAATCAGCAGTCGATTCTCACGGCCGTCGCTGCTGACACCCCCGGTCCAAGGCGAGGCCGACCTTTACTCTCTCTCCGACCGGAGGCCGCTATGCGTTCCGCTTCTTCGAACGCCCGCCGCAGTGCCTTGCTCGCCCTCACCACCTGGCTCGGTATCTCCGCCCTCCCCGCGATCGCGAGCGCGCAAAATGTCAGCGTGACCGCAACCGCGGGCACGACCTCCGGCTCCTACGCAACGGTCAAGAGCGCGTTCGACGCGATCAACGCGGGCACCCACCGAGGCAGCATCGTCCTCACGCTCGTGAACAACACGACCGAAACGGCGTCGGCGGTCCTCAACGCCAGCGGCGGGTCGAGTTCCTATACCGATGTCACGATCCGGCCGAACGGGACGACGATCTGGACGGTGTCGAGCAACTTCACGACCGCTGTCGCGCTGGTCAATCTCTCCGGCGCGACGAACGTGACGATCGACGGCAGTTTCTCCGGCGGCGGCCAGTATCTGCGGTTCCGTAACAGCGGACCGGCCGTGGGCAGCCAGGGTCCGGCCGTTCAATTCGACGCCGGCGCGAGCAACGACGCGTTGCTGAACTGCATCGTCGAAGGCAGCGGGACCAGCGCCCTGCGGGGCACGGTCTCACTGGGCACCAGCGGGTCGACCAACCACATCACGATCAGCGGCAACGACCTCCGGGACATGACGGCCGGCAAGGTCGGGTCGCCTCAGAACCTGATCTGGGGAAACAACGCCAGCGTCTCCTCGGTCACGATCTCGAACAACACCATGCACAACTTCCTGCTCAGCGCCGTCAACCTGGGCGGCTGGCCGAACAGCGGCACGTCGACGGTCGGCAGCAACATCACGATCTCCGGGAACAGCATCTACAACGATCACACGGGGCTGACGTACTCGGGGGGATTCTGCGCCATCGGCATCGGTGGTTCGGGGGACGGCCACCTGGTGAGCGGCAATTACATCGGCGGCAGCGCGCCGCTCTGCGCCGGCGCCGCCTGGGCCTACAGCTTCCAGTCGAACTTCAACAACGTGTGGGCGATCAGCGTCTCGGCTTCGGGCACCACGATCGGGACCTCGATCCAGGGCAACACGATCCAGAACATCGCGTTCGGCGGCGTCGTGCAGAGCTTCATGGCGATCAATGCGCTAAACGGGAAGTTCGCGATCGGCACCGTGACCGGAAACACGGTCGGTCACCCGACGACGGCGAACAGCATCACCTTCACGCGAGGGAACGTTTCGTCCCCGGGCGTCTTCCCGATCCAGGTGTCGACGGGCAGCTCGGCCGACATCCGCAACAACGTCATCGCCAACCTCTCGGGCAGCAGCAGTGTCTCGGTGGACCCCTTCATCCGCGGCATTGCGCTGAATGTGAGTTCGTCCTCCACGGGCACCTGGACGGTCGAGAACAACACGCTCCAGAACCTCTCGTTCCCCGGTAACTGCGACAACGGCGACTACTGCCTGGGCATCGGAGTGACCACGATCGGTACGCCGCCGGCCGCGACCTTCGACATCGGCGGCATCGCGGGCAACACCCTCAGCGGGCTGGCGTTCGGGACCAGCACCGGGTCGAACTACGGCATTTACCTCAACACGACGGGATCCGCGACCCAGGTCGTCTCCAACAACCAGATCAGCGGAATCACCGCGGTGCTGCCCCTGTACGGCATCTCGGTCAGCGCGCCGAACGGCACGCTGCAGCGCAACCGGATCTGGAACCTCACGAACCCGACCGCCGCCGCGGTGATCGGGGGCGTGGACCAGGTGGGCGGCAACTGGATGCTGGCGAACAACGAGATCTCGCTCAGAAACGGTTCGAACACGAATTCGCTGCAGGTCCTGGGCATCGCGCAGGACGCGTCGGCCTCCGGGAGCGGCAACCTGTACTTCAACTCCGTCTACGTGGGAGGCAGTCAGAGCAGCGGCGGGGCCGCGAGCTCGTACGCGTTCAGGCGGCAGGCCAGCTACACCGACGTGCTGACGGACAACCTCCTGTTCAACGAACGCACGGGCAACGGCAGCCACTATGCCGTGGGCACGACGGTGTCCGGATCCTGGACGTCCAACAACAACGCGCTGATCGTGGGCAACGGGGCCCAGCTCGGCCAATGGGTCGGCGCGGACGAGACGTTCGGGGGCTGGCAGGCCGCCTCGGGCGGCGACGCGGCCTCGCTCGGCGAGACGGCCGCGAACGTGCCGTCGGCACAGCTGTTCACCGACGCGACGAATGGCGTCCTCGACATCAAGCCCACCACCGCCTACGACGTGCCGCCGATCGTCTCGAACGCGGGCACGCCCCTGTCGGTCCTCTCGGACTTCAACAATGTCGTCCGTGACGCCTCGCACCCCGACATCGGGGCCACCGAGATCGCGGTCAACCGTACGCTGACCGCCCCCGGGAACCTGCAGCCGGCCAGCGCGAACTACGCCGGCAACTACGACAACGTGACGGTGAGCGGCGGCGGCGCGCCCACCCTGACCGGCGACGCCAACGTGTTCGGCGTGCTGTCGCTGGGCGGCGGCAACGTCACGACCGGCACGCACGTCGTGACGATCGTCCCGGGCGGCAGCGTCTCACGCACGTCCGGCAGCGTCGCCGGCAACCTGCGTAAGTACGTTCCCACCGGCAGCGGCGTCGGCCCCACGTTCGAGATCGGGACCGGGCCCGACTACGCGCCGGTCGACGTGCAGTTCGGCTCGGTCGGCACGGCCGGTTATCTCCAGGCAACCACGGTCGGAACCGACCATCCGAACGTCGCGACCTCGGGGCTCAACCCGGCCAAGAGCGTCAACCGCTACTGGACCATCACGAATCTCGGGACGGGGTTCACCACCGCGAACCCGACGTTCCACTTCGTACCCGGCGACCTGGACCCCGGCGCCAACCCCAGCACCTTCCTCGTCAAGAAGTACGACGCGCCGAACTGGTCCTCGCCGGCGACCGGACTGCGGACGGCGACCAGTACGCAGGCCGCGGGCGTGACGTCGTTCAGCGACTTCGCGGTGGGCGATCCCCCGAGCCACACCCTGACCTACCTGGCGGGAGCGCACGGCTCGATCTCGGGGACCACGCCCCAGGAGGTCACCGAAGGGGACGACGGCGCTCCGGTGACGGCGGTGCCGGACGCTGGTTATCACTTCACGAGCTGGAGTGACGGCGTGCTGACGGCCGCGCGCACCGACACGCACGTGCTCACCGACCTGACCGTCACGGCGAGCTTCGCGATCAACACCTACACGCTGACGTACACCGCGGGGAGCGGCGGCACGATCAGCGGAACCAGTCCGCAAACGGTGAACTACGGCGCGGGCGGCACGACGGTGACCGCCCTGCCGAACACCGGCTACCACTTCGTCAGCTGGAGCGACGGCGTGATGACGGCCGCGCGCACCGAGACCAACGTCACGGGCAACGTGAACGTCACGGCGAACTTCGCGATCAACACCTTCACGCTGACCTACACGGCAGGCGCGAACGGCTCGATCAGTGGGACCACGCCGCAGACCGTGAACTACGGTGGCAGCGGCGCCACCGTGACGGCCGTGCCGGACGGCGGCTACCACTTCGTGACCTGGAGCGACGGCGTGATGACGGCCTCGCGCACCGAGACCAACGTCACCGCCGATCTGAACGTGTCGGCCAGCTTCGCGTCGAACGGCAACACCGTGAGCGTCGGGGCCGCCACCGGCCTCATCACGCTCGGCAACCCGGTCCGGACCGTGCCGGTGATCATCAACCGCACGAGCTCGACGCCGATGCTGGGCTTCAGCGTCACCTTCTCGGTCTCGTCGCCGCTGGCCGTGTATCACGGCACGGGCGGGATTCACGAGGGCACCTACCTCAGCAGCGCCAACCCGACGACGAGTTTCAACCTCATCGACAATGGCGTCGACGGGGGCGGCAACCATAGCTACGAGGTCGACGGCACGACACTCGGCTCGCCATGCGGATCGAGTGCCGCCAGCGGGACGCTGTTCACGATCGACGTCTCCAGTGCGGCTTCCGCCGGCTCCGGCACGGTCACGGTCACGAGCGTCAAGCTCCGCGACTGCAGCAACGCCGACCTGCCCTGGGTGATCGGCACCTCAGCGACGCTCAGCGTGGACCAGTCGGCGCCGGTCGTGCAGGTCACCGCGCCGAACGGCGGCGAGACGTGGCACGTCGGCTCGTCGCAGAACATCACCTGGACGGGCAGCGATGCCGAGGGCGTCGCGAGCTACGACCTGGCGTACTCGACCAACGGCGGCACGAGCTATCCGAACGTGATCGCCTCCGCTTTGCCGGGAACGCAGACCTCCTACGCCTGGACGGTCCCGGCCGCGCCGGGGACGACGGTGCGGGTCCGCGTGACCGCGCACGACACGAACAGCAACTCGGCCGCCGACGCGAGCGACGCGAACTTCACGATCGCGTATTTCACGCTGGCCTACGCGGCCGGTGCGAACGGTTCGCTCACGGGAACCGCGCTCCAGAGCGTGGCGTACGGCGGGAACGGCACGGCGGTGACCGCGGTGCCGAACACCGGCTATCACTTCGTGAGCTGGAGTGACGGCGTGCTGACGGCCACGCGCACCGAGACGAACGTCACGGCCGACGTGAATGTCACGGCGAGCTTCGCGATCAACAGCTACACGCTGACGTACACGGCGGGCGCGAACGGCACGATCTCCGGCACGACGCCGCAGAACGTGAGCCACGGCGGGAACGGCACGGCGGTGACCGCGGTGCCGAACACCGGCTATCACTTCGTGAGCTGGAGTGATGGCGTGCTGACGGCCACCCGCACCGAGACGAACGTCACGGCCGACCTGAGCGTCACGGCGAGCTTCGCAATCAACAGCTACACGCTCACGTACACGGCGGGCGCGAACGGCACGCTTTCCGGCGCCACGCCGCAGACGGTGAACTACGGCGGGAACGGCACGGCGGTGACCGCGGTGCCGAACACCGGCTACCACTTCTCGAGCTGGAGCGACGGCGTGCTCACGGCCACACGGACCGAGACGAACGTCACGGCCGACGTGAACGTGACCGCCGGCTTCGTCGCGAATCCGCCGGTCGCGGCCGTGGCCAATCTGCACGCGGTCCAGGTCGTGCCGGGAACGGCCGGCGACCAGACCACGCCGATTACGCTGACGTGGGATCCGACCCCGCCGGGGACGACGGTCGAGATCTGGCGCAAGGGCTTCGGCGGCTATCCGCAGTACGACGACGCCGGTGGGGCGATCCCGACCGCGTCCGTCAGCTATCCGCCGGGGAGCGGCTGGGTCAAGGTGGACGGTCTCACCACTTCCGGTGGAACCGATCTCACGCCGACGCGCGATTTCTACTACTACGTCGCGTATGCGCAAGACGGGTACGGCACCTGGTCGCCGACCTCCACGATGACGACCGGGACGCTCGACTACCTGCTCGGGGACGTGAGCAATGGCCTCGCGGCGGGCACCGGCAACAACAGCGTGTTCAGCGAGGACATCTCCCTGCTCGGCGCCTACTACGGCCTGGCGAACGATGCCATGACCGCGGTCAACTACCTCGACGTCGGCCCGACCACGACCATGTGGGTGGATGGCCGTCCGACGACGGACAAGCGGATCGACTTCGAGGACCTGGTCATGTTCTCGATCAACTTCGGTCTTGGACACTCGGGTCCCGGACCTGCGGCAGCCGCACCTGTCGCGGGCGGTATCACGGCTGACGAAGTCATCCTCGAGGCTCCGGATCACGTGCTCCCGGGGCAAATGATCACCGTGCAGCTCACGATGCGGGGCACGGGGCATCTCATCGCCCTGTCCACGAACCTGTCGTGGGATCCGGCGGTGGTCGAGCCGGCGGGCCACAAGCCCGGGGACTGGCTGGCGCAGCAGGACGGCCAGGCGTTCTCGGCGAAGCCCGGCAATGTCGACGCGGCCGTCATGCGGGCGCAGGGCATGATGGGAGAGGGTGTGCTGGCCACCGTCACGTTCCGGGTGCTGAGCGCCGGCGATCCGAAGATCGGGATCGCATCGCTCGACGGGCGTGATGCGCGCAATCACAAGCTGGACGTGAAGAAGTCGCTGCAGCTCCAGGTGCCGGCGGTCCCGCGCGTGACGGAACTCGCGTACGCGCGGCCCAACCCGTTCCGCCAGAAGGTGAACATCCCGTTCAGCCTGTCGGCCGGTGGCGCCGTGAACCTGGAGATCTACTCGGTGGATGGCCGCAGGGTGCGCACGCTGGTGCACGAAACGCGCGAGCCCGGCGAGTACAACGTGGTGTGGGACGGCCGGGATGAGAACGGCAGTGTGGCGATGGCCGGCGTGTATTACGTGCGCCTGGTCACCCCGCAGGGTCGCTTCACCCGGACGGTGACCAATCTGAAGTAACTCCTGCCCCATCGGGCGGCGGCCGCTCGCGTGCCCCCCGGCACGCGAGGCCGCCCGCCCGGTGGGCGTTTCGCTGGGAGGTTGTCATGACAACACGCACTCGCAGGCTGCCGGCTTTCGCCGGCCTCGTCGCGATGGCATGCATGCTCGCGGGCGCCGGGACCGCCGGCGCGCAGGGCGTGCACGTCGCGATCGCGCCGGCCGCGTCTCAGGTGGAGCCGGGTGGCGTACTCGACCTCGACCTCCAGATCACCCAGGCGGACCTCCCGTTCAATGGCTTCGACGCGGTGATCGGCTACGACCCGGCTGCGCTGACGCTCCTCCCGCTCTCGCCGACCTCGCTGCAGCAGGGCACGCTCATGACCGACGCCTGCTCGAATACGTTCCACCGGTTCCAGCAGGGGACCGTCAGCGTCACGATCTCCGACCTCCTGCTCTGTGCCGGGGTCTCGCTCACCGGCCCCGGGCAGATCTACCACCTGCGATTCCAGGCCTCGAACACGCCGCAGGTCACGTACGTGAAGTTCCTGCCGGGTCTCCAGTTCTACAACGCGGGCCTCTACGTGAACCCCGCCTACTCGACCGATGCGATCATCGGCATCGGCACGTCGCTGGGTGCGGACCCACAGGCGGGCGTCCAGGCGCTCCGCCTGCGCGTGAGCCCCAATCCGACGCGGGGCGGCACCGCGTTCGTGGTGGAGGCGCCCCGCGCCGGGCCCCAGCGGATCCGGATCGTGGACATCCGCGGGCGGCTCGTCCGCCGGTTCGAGGATTCGCTGGCCACCGCCGGGCGGCGGATCGTGACTTGGGATGGCCGCGACACGGACGGTCGTCCACTGCCTGCCGGCGTCTACGTGGTCACGGTCGAGTCGGGTGGCCGCGCGGTCTCGAGCCGCGTGTCGCTGGTCCGGTGACGGCCTCCGCGAAACGAGCGTGACCTCCGTCGGGAGGACGGACAGCCCGGCAGACCATCCTCGACGAACCCGTCAGCCCACCGGCAACCGGAACAGCTCGCGCGTATTCCGCCGCGTGATCTCCACCGCCTGCTCGGGCGTCCAAGCACGAAGCTCGCACAGGCGTCGCACGACGCGCGGCAGGAGGGACGGCTCGTTACGCTTGAGCGAGCGCGGCTCGGGCTCCAGGTAGGGAGCGTCGGTCTCGAGGAGGAGCATGTCCTCGGGCGCGGTGCGGATCGCATCGTCGAGCTCCGCGTGTCCGTACGTGAGCACACCGCCCAGCCCGAGTTTGAAGCCCAGCGCGCGCGCGCGCTCCACCGTCGCGGCATCCTGATCGAAACAGTGGAGCACGCCGCCGGCCTTGGGCCGCGTCTCCTCGAGTATCTCCAGCACGTCGGCAAGCGCGCTCCGCTGGTGGATCACGACCGGCAGCCCGGCGTCGTCCGCGAGCGCGAGCTGGGCGCGGAACCACCGCTCCTGCGCCTCGCGCGGGGCGTAGTCCCGGAAGAAGTCCATGCCGATCTCGCCGATCGCCACCACGCGCGCGTGGCGGGCGTGCGCGCCCAGCGCGGGCAGCGCATCCATCGGCACGTCTCCCGCCTCGTTCGGGTGGACGCCGACCGCGAGGAAGACGTTCGGGTGCTGTGCGGCCAGCGCGAACCCCTTGTCCCAGGTGCGCGGGCCGTAGGCGATCTCGACGAAGTGCGTCACGCCGACGTGGTGCGCCCGGTCGAACACCAGCTGCCGGTCCCTGTCGAACCGCTTGTCACACAGGTGGCAGTGGGTGTCGATCATGGCCGCCTTGCGGCTCTTCGGGCCGCCCCTCGCGAGGACGCCACCGTTCCGGGCGCGACGCTCAAGCGCCGGCGACGCTCTTCAGGTCGATCCTCGGGAACAGGATCTGTGCCTCGCCCAGCGCTCGCTCGTCACCCGCGCCGAAGCGAGGCTGCGCCTCGACATCGTTCTGCTGGCCGGGGTTGCCGGGCAGTGCGAGCAGCGTCCACAGCGCCTCGCACTTGGCCGGCAGGACCGGCCAGGCCCAGATCGCGACCAGGCGCAGCGTCTCGAGCAGCGTGTTCAGCACCGTCGCCAGCTCCTCGTTGCGCGCCGGGTCCTTTCCGACTTCCCATGGTTTCGTGCGGTCGACGAACTCGTTCGCGCGCTCCACCACGGTCCAGACGTGATCCAGCGCCTCGTTGATGCGAAGCTCCTCCCAGGCCTTGGGGGATTCCGTGGCGGTCGTGGCCGCCGCGGCGAGCAGCGCTCCGAATCCCTCCTTCGCATCGTCACTCGCCAGTGAGTCGGGGTTCCAGAGCGCGGGGGCCCTGCCGCCGAAGAACCGGTGCACCAGCGTGACCGAGCGGCTCGCGAGGTTGCCGAGCTTGTTCGCGAGATGCGTGTTCACGTGCTCCACGAACTGCTCCACCGTGAACTCGCCGTCGCGCCCGGTCGGGAACGAGTCGAGCAGGTAGAAGCGGAGCGCGTCTGCGCCGAACACGCGGGCCAGCTCGACCGGGTCCACCAGGTTGCCGAGCGACTTCGACAGCCGCTCGCCGCGTGCGTAGATGAAGCCGTGCACGTACACCTGCCTCGGCAGCGGGACGCCCGCCGCAAGCAGCAGTGCCGGCCACAGCACGCAGTGAAAACGGCTGATGTCCTTGCCGATCAGGTGGAACGCGTTGGTGGAGTACGCCCCCTTGGTCCCGGCCCACGCCGCGCCCGGCCGGCCCTGGCCGTCGAGGTCCTTGAACTCGTCCTCGCGCGCCGCGCCCGGCCCGCCCACGTCCTTCTGCTTCGCGAGCCACCACAGCGAGTACTTGCGTTCCGGCCAGCCGATCGCCGACAGGTAGTTGAGCAGCGCATCGGCCCAGACGTACGCCACGTGGCCTTCGCTGCCCTCGATCTCGCTCGGGAGCGGGATGCCCCAGGCCAGGTTCGGTCGCGACACGCTCGTGTCCTGCAATCCGCCCTTGATGACGTTCACGACCTCGTTCCGGCGGTAGTCGGGCCAGATGAAGTCCGGATGCGCCTCCAGGTGCTTCAGGAGCGCCTCGTCGTACTCGGACAGGCGGAAGAAGAAGTTCGTTTCCTTGACAATCTTCGGCTTCACCTTGTGCTCGGGGCAGCGGCCCTGCTCGTCGAGATCCTTGTCGGTCTTGAACGCCTCGCAGCCCTCGCAATACAGGCCCTCGTAAGCCGCCTCGTACAGCACCGGGCTGCCGGTCTTCGGGGAGAGGGCATCCTTGAGCCGGCGGAACAGCTCCTGCACGGCGAGGCGGTGCCGGGTGTCGGTGGTGCGGAAGAACTGGTCGTACTGCACGTCGAGCGCCTTCCAGGCGTCCACGAACGTCTGCGACAACTCGTCCACGAACGCGGCGGGCGTCTTGCCCGCCGCGGCGGCGGCGCGAGCGATCTTCTGCCCGTGCTCGTCCGTGCCCGTGAGGTAGAAGGTCTTGTCGCCCTTCTGCCGGTGGCGGCGGGCGATGGCGTCGGCCAACACCTTTTCGTAGGCGTGCCCCAGGTGCGGCCGGCCATTCACGTAGTCGATGGCGGTGGTGATGTAGAAACGGGACACGTTGCACTCCGGAAGGGGGGGTCAGGGACGGCCGAGCAGTATAGCGGAAACGGCAAGTGGGCCCGGACGGCAGCGGCGGACGCGAAACGCCGCACCGGCTGCGGGCCCGAGGCGGATCCGGCGCCGGCAACGCGCCCGTGCCGCCGCGGGGACGTGATACTCGTCCCGCGCGGGCGTACATTTCCCAGCGATGGCCATCGACGACGCGGGAGTCGGCAGGTTCTCGGGCAGGATCTGGGTGCTGGATCCGGCCCGGGACGCGGATTGGGACGCGCTGTACGCGGACCAATTGCCGCGGGTCTACAACTACTTCCGTTATCGGGTCGGGGATGGTCCCGTGGCCGAGGACCTCACGTCGCAGACGTTCGAGAAGGCGTGGGTGGCGCGCCACCGCTATCGGCGGAACCTGGCGAGCTTCGCCACGTGGCTCATGACCATCGCCCGCAACGTGGCGACGGACCACTACCGGCGGCGGCGCGACCACGCCCCGCTGGAAACGGCCGAGCACGTCGCGGCGGGGGATTCCCCCGAGCAACTCCTGTCGCGACGCGAGGACTTCGCGAAGCTCTCGCGGCTCCTCGCCGGGCTTCCGGAGCGCGACCGCGAGCTGGTGTCACTCAAGTACGGCGCGGGGCTCACGAACCGCGCGATCGCCAAGCAAGTTCACCTCTCCGAGACCAATGTCGGCAGCATCCTGCACCGTGCGGTGTCGAAACTGCGCGCCGGCTGGGAACCCGAAGGAGTCTGACGATGGACGACCGTTTCCTTCACGAGCAGCGCCAGGAGCCCGCTCCCGGCTTCACCCGCGCCCTGCGCGAGCGCCTGCGCGGCATCGAGGCCGAAGCGCCCGCGCCGCGGGGCTTTCGCTTCCACCCGGCCCTCGCCAGCGCGCTGGCGGTGGCGCTGGTCGCCGCGTCGTTCTCGTTGCCCGCGGTGCGGGTGGCGGCGCAGAGCGCGCTGGACCTGTTCCGTGTCCACACGTTCGAGGCGGTCGAGATCGATCCGGCGCGCATCGACCAGTTGAAGAAGCTCCAGGACGAGCACGGCAACGACCCGGCCATGATGGTGTTCGACAAGCAGGAGGTGACGCAGGATCCGGGCAAGCCCATGGAGTACCCGTCCGCGGATCTCGCGGGCTCGGCGGCCGGCCTGCCCGGGCTGCGGAAGCCCGCATCGCTGCCGAGCGGGCTCACGTTCGAGAAGGCCGCGGTCACCGGCCCGGGACGGGCGCGGCTCACGCTGCACGCCGACCGGTTGCAGCACGTGCTGGACGCGCTCGGCATCACCGACACGCGGGTGCCTCCCGGACTCGACGGCCAGAGCATCACCGTGCACATGCCGCCGCACGTGATGCAGCTCTACGCGAACGGCAACCACCACCTCTCCATCCTCGAGGGCACGAGCCCCGAGGTGGCGCTGCCACCGGGCGCGAACCTCCAGCAGCTGGGCGAGCTCGGCCTGCGCGTGCTGGGCCTGGATGCCGCCGAGGCGCGCCGGGTCGCGGCGAGCGTCGACTGGCGCAGCACGCTGCTCGTGCCGGTGCCGACCAACGCCGCATCGTTCCGCCAGGTGGACGTGAACGGCCACAAGGGGCTGTTCATCCGCATGGAAGGGGACGGGACGGGCGAGGGCCCGAAGGGGAAGCGGGGCGCCATGGTGATGTGGACCGAAGGCGAGCGCGTGCTCGCGGTGCAGAGCGATCTGCCGAACGAGGAAGTGCTCGAGGTGGCGACGTCGCTGCGGTGAGCGCGCCACGGGCCACGAGCGGGCGGGGGAGCGGCATCCCCGCCCGCTCGTCATTCGACGCTACACTCGGGGCATGACCGCCCCCAGCGTCACGACCCCCACGGTGGCCACCCCCACCCTCGCCACCCCCGTCGTCGAGACTCGCCACCTGAGCCGCCGCTTCGGCGACAAGCTCGCGGTCGCCGACCTGAGCGTCACGGTGCAGCGAGGCGAGGTGTTCGGGTTCCTGGGGCCGAACGGCGCGGGCAAGACCACGTCGCTCAAGATGCTGCTGGCGTTGATCGCACCCACCTCGGGCAGCGGCACGCTGCTCGGGAAGCCGCTCGGTGACCGCGCGACGCGCGCGAAGGTGGGCTTCCTCCCGGAGCACTTCCGGTTCCAGGACTGGCTCACGGGGCGCGAGCTGCTGCGCTTCCACGGCCGGCTCTACGGGCTCTCGGGACACGGGCTCGAAGCCAAGGCCGATGCGCTGCTCACGAGAGTGGATCTCCAGGACGCCGCCGACCGCCCGATCAAGGGCTACAGCAAGGGCATGACCCAGCGGGTGGGGCTCGCCCAGGCGCTCCTCAACGATCCCGCTCTCGTGTTCCTCGACGAACCCACGTCGGGGATGGACCCGCTCGGCCGGCTGCTCGTGCGCGATCTCATCCACGAGCTGAAGGCGCACGGCACGAGCGTGTTCCTGAACTCACACCTGCTGGGCGAGGTCGAGGCGACCTGCGATCGTGTCGTGTTCGTGAAGCAGGGACGCGTCGTCCACGAGCTGGACATGGCCGCCTCGCCGACCGGGCTCGAGGTCGAGCTGCGCGTCGAGGGCGCGACGGACGCGGTGCTGTCCGCACACGGCACGCTGCTCGCCCGCGACGGGAGCCTCGCGCGGTTGCGGGTCGAGTCGGAAGCCGCGCTGCCGGCGCTGGCCGGCGCGCTCGTCGCGACGGGCGCGCGCCTCTACGCCATGACCCCGCACCGCCGCTCGCTCGAGGCCACGTTCCTCGAGGTGATGGGCGATGACCAGAGGCCCGGATGAGCGCGTGGAAGGAGAGGCCATCAGCAAGGGCAACGACACGGAAGATGAGCGAAAGCGAAGACGGGTGACAACCGCCATCCCGACCATCGTCCACCTCACGATCCACGAGGCCGCCCGCCGGCGGATCCTGCTCGCCACGCTCATCGGCGCGGCCGCGTTCCTGATCCTCTACGGCGTCGGCTTCCACTTCGTGGCCCGGCACGTCCACGAGCAGGCCGGGCTGACGGTCGTCCGCCAGCGGCTGTTGCTCAACTTCCTCACGCTCGCCGGGCTCTACGCCACCCACTTCCTCACGCTCATGACCAGCGTGCTGCTGCCGGTGGACACGCTGTCGGGCGAGATCGCGAGCGGGGTCGTCCAGACCGTGGCGAGCAAGCCGGTGAACCGCTCGAGCATCGTGCTCGGCAAGTGGCTCGCCTACTCGCTGGTGGCGGTGCTCTACTTCGTCGTCGTGTCGAGCGGCGTGCTGGCGATCGCGCGCCTGATCGGGCACTTCACGCCGCCCGGCCTCGCGATCGGCCTGCCGCTCATGGCGCTCGAAGCGGTGGTGTACGTGTCGATCTCGATCGCCGGCGGGGCGCGGCTCGCCACGGTCACGAACGGCATCCTCGCGTTCGGGCTCTACGGCATCGCGTTCATCGGCTCGTGGGTCGAGCAGATCGGCGTGTTCGCGAACAACCTGGCGGCGCAGAACGTCGGCACCGTGGCGAGCCTGATCATGCCCACGGAGGCGCTCTGGCAGCGCGCGGCCTACCAGATGCAGCCGGCCATCATGCGCGACCTGCACCTGACGCCGTTCTCGCCCGCCTCGTTGCCGAGCCCGGCCATGGTCTGGTGGGCGGTGGGTTACGCGCTGGTGGCGCTGCTGTGGGGCGTCCAGGGATTCCGCAAGCGCGCGCTTTAGGACCCTTTGGGGCGGGTGCTACCTTGGCCGGACACACGGGCCTGCGGCGCCGGGCCCGGGGGTCCGGAGGCCGCCATGCCGAGGAGAGACCGCCGCATCGCACTGTGCCTGGCGCTCGTGCTGCTCGCGACCGCGGCATTCGCGGCCCCGAAGGCCCCGCGGGTCGTGACGGCACCGCCCCGGCCGTCGGGCTGCGAGCCCGAAGAGCTGCACACGCGCCTGTCCGCACTGGACTCGGCGGATGTCGCGAAGGCGTGCGGGGGCATCGTCTGGCCGTGGGCCGACCGGGGGATGCGCGGTCGCGGATTGTCGCTGCGCGTCTACGGTCGCCGCCACGCGAGCCGGGAGTGGGCGACGCACGTCGCACGGCTGCTGACGGGCACCACGATGGTCGACACGGCGTATCACTGTCGGTCGATCGAGGTCGGTTGCGACACCGCTGCGCACGTCCCCATCTACGTGCTGCGCCTGGTGCGGAGCGGCCAGAGCACCATCGCGGTGCTGCGGTTCGACCTCGGCGCCACGCTGTTCTTCGACCGCGAGCGCCCGCTCGGCTTGATCGAGTTCGGCGAACACGGCGACTCGCTGTGGGCGGCGCTCGGCGAGGTGCTCGACGACGACCCGCTCCTGCGCGGTCCACGACCGGCGCCGTCGGCGGCGCTGATGGACTCCCTCTCGCCGGACCTGGGCGTCCACCAGCCCGAGGAACTGCCCCAGGTGACGAAGCGGGTGCCGCCCGTCTACCCGATGGAGGCGCGCGAGGCCGGCACCTCGGGCGAGGTCTTCGTCCAGGCCCTGGTGAGCAGGGAGGGCACGGTTCGGGATGCGCTCGTGGTCTCGGGCCCGGAGATCCTGCGCGATGCCGCACTGGACTGCGTCTGGCAGTGGCGGTTCAAGCCGGCGACCAACTCCCACCAGCCGGTCGCGGTGTGGGTCATGATCCCGGTCAAGTTCACGCTTCACTGAGGCGGCGGCACGCCGCAACGCGGAACGGGCCTTCAGCCGTTCGGCTCGACCGGACCGGGGTCCGCCTCGCCGTTCGCCTCGCCCGGCGAATCGCCCTTCGCCTGCTTCTTCCCGCACCCGCAGTCCCCGCACTTGTGGTACGGGCCGGGCGGCATCTCGGCGTACGCGATCCGGTGCTCCGCGCCGTCGGTGTCGCGCACCCAGACGGCCTCCTGGTAGGCGTCCGTGCGGGTGACCGTGACCGGGCCCTTGCCGGTGCCGATCTTCGTTCCGACCGGGGGGAGCTTCGCCGCGCTGTCGCGGTACTGGGCCAGCTCGTAGGAGAGGCAGCACATCAGCCGCCCGCACGCGCCCGAGATCTTCGTCGGGTTCAGCGACAGGTTCTGCTCGCGCGCCATCTTGAGCGTCACCGGGTGGAAGCCCTTCATCCACGTCGAGCAGCAGAACGCGCGTCCGCACGGGCCGCACCCGTCCACCCGTTTCGCCTGATCGCGAACGCCGATCTGGCGGAGCTCGATGCGGGTCTGGAACCGGCTCGCCAGGTCCTTCACCAGCTCGCGGAAGTCGACGCGCTGCTCGGCGGTGAAGTAGAACGTGATCCGGTTGCGGCGGAAGGCCACCTCGACTTCCGACAGCTCCATCTTCAGGTCGCGAAGTTCGATGCGCTGCCGGCAGTGCTCGTAGGCGTCCTGCTCGAGCGCGCGATTGTGGTCGTCCTGGTCGAGGTCTTCCTCCTCGGCCTTGCGGATGATCTCGCGCGTCACGGTGCCCGGCTGCTTGAGCGACACCAGCAGGGGGTCCTTGAGGATCACGGTGGCGAGCGTCTCGCCCTGCTCGCCCTGGACCACGACCCGGTCGCGCAACCGGAGCCACAGGTTTCGCGAGTTGAGGAAGAATTCCCGGCGCGTCCCGCGCAGGGAGACCTGGATGATCTCCGACATCGTCGGACCTCTATGGCGGACGTACGGTCCGCTTCACGCCGCGGTTGGGCACGCGGCTGGGAGTTTGGACTTGCGACGTACGGATCCGCGCGGCGCGGGTCAACGGCAATACCGGTGCCGCGGGCTATCTGGAAAGGTCCCCGCTGGGAGGACTCGTGATCGGGGATTCTAGCATACGGCCGGTCGCGATCGGCATCACGACCGGCCGTATGCGCGAGAGGTGGCGCCACCGCCGGCCCGACCGGGAGCGTGCTCGCGGGCCGCGGGCGCCACTCGGTCCCGCGTCTAGACGTCCCAGCGCGCCGTCGCGTGCGCGGGCCAGGCCCCCTCGCCCAGCCGTTCGCCGCCGACGCGCGACAGCGTCGAGAACAGCGTCAGGTCCGCGGACACGTTGCCATCGATGCTGCGGAGCGCCTCCTCCAGCACCAGGAGCCTGCGCCGGATCTCGGCGGCATCGATGCGCGCGGCGAGCTCCTTCAGCCGCGCGACCTGGTCGCGGTTCACGAGCTCCTCCGGCCCGGCGCCGTACCGCGTGCGCAGGAGGTCGCGCAGCCAGAGCTGATGGAACTCCAGGACCTGGCGGAGCCGCTCGCGCCCGGCCTTCCCGAACGCGGTGGTCTTCTGGATGCCGCTCCAGAGCGCGCCGGAGTCCCCGGTGAGCGCC
The DNA here is from genome assembly GCA_964434945.1 of uncultured bacterium. Classification (GTDB taxonomy): domain Bacteria; phylum Eisenbacteria; class RBG-16-71-46; order RBG-16-71-46; family RBG-16-71-46; genus JAIOPA01. The sequence goes on from CAYSWZ010000189.1 coordinate 16,731, forward strand.
GGGGCGAGGAGCGCCAGCGCGTCGTCGCGCTGCTGCTTCATGCCGGGATCGGCGTCGCGCATGGCCAGTGCGCGCGCGAGCGAGCCGCTGGACAGCGCGGCCAGCATGCGGGCGTCCTTCTCGTCGACGCCGGCCACGCGCTGGAGCGTGTCCCGCACGAGCGACTCGGGGAGCGGCGCGAAGCGCACGCGCTGGCAGCGCGAGCGGATCGTCACCGGCACGCGCGACAACCGCGCCGTGGTGAGCACCCAGAGGGTCGATGCGCCGGGCTCCTCGACCGACTTCAAGAGCGCCGAGAACTGGTCCTCCCGCATCCGGTCGCAGTCGCGCACCACGACGACGCGGCGGGAGGCGGTGTGCGGGCGATAGCCCAGCTCGGCGAGCAGCTCGCGGGTCTGCGAGATCCGGATGCTCGCCGCCTTCTCGTACTGGAACACGTAAAGGGGATCGTCCCGCAGCTCCTGGAGCGTCTCGATGATCGTGGACTCGAGCGTCTTCTCCTCGCCCGACAGCGGAAACAGGAAGCGGAGATCGGGGTGCTGAAGCGTGGTCGACATGCGACAGCCCCTGCACTCGCCGCAGGCGTCGTCCCCGGTGCCGGCGCCCGCCCCGCTCGGCGCGTCGCCGAACAGCGACGGCTCGGCGTCCACCGGAGCCGCGCCATGCACACGCTCACACAGCACCGCGCGCGCGAACGCGAGCGCCGCCGTCGTCTTCCCGACCCCGTGCGGCCCGTGGAACAGGTAAGCATTCGCATACCGCCCCCGCCGCACGATCCCGCGCAGGAACTCCGACACAGCCCGTTGCCCCAACAGCGAGGCGAGGTTCACCGTGAGCATGCGCGGATCCTACGCCATTCCGCCGGAGCCCCACCCGCCAAGGGGGACGTCGCCGGGGGGTCTCGCACTGGAGGCGCCTGGCAACACGCGGGAGGCCAGGAGGGCCGGAGCGTGTTGCCAGACGAGGGAGGAGCCCACAGGAAGTCGGCGACGACCGTCCTCCTGTGCGAGACCCCCGGCGACTTCCCGACTTCCGGCGTGAGCCGCGAAGCCAATGGATGCAGCTGGACCTACCGCAACCACCCGGTAGGATCCAGCGCCGCCGAGCCCTTTCGGACTTCGAAGTGCAGCACCGGTCCCTTGAGCGATCCTTCCTCGCCCGACCGCCCGATGACCGCTCCCGCAGGCACCTCGGAGCCCGTCGTGACGTTCACCTCGGACAGGTGGCTGTAGATCGTGTAGTAGCCGTCGCCGTGATTCAGCACCACCAGCCCGCCGACGCCCTCGTAGTCGTCGTCCGCGGCGTCCACGCGTCCCTTGGCCACCGCGTGCACCGCGGTACCGACCGGCACGGCAATGTCCACGCCGTCGTTGCGCACCTGCGTCCCGAAGCGCGGATGCGTCTCGAGCCCGAAGTGGCCGACGATGCTGCCCTGCACCGGCCACTCGAGCTGACCCTGCCCGCGCGCGAAATCGCCGCTGTAGGGCTGTGGATTCCGCCCCTCGACCCGTGCCTTGTCGGCCTCGGACTGGCGCTGGCGCTCGAGCCGGGCGAGCAGGCCCTGCAGCGCGCGCGCGGAGCGCTCCAGCTCAGCGGCCGCCGCCTCGTATTCCTCTCGCTTCGACTGGATCTGCTGCACCGTGCTCGCGCGCCGCTGGCGCAGGCCGGTGAGCTTGTCGGATTCCTTCGTGGCCTTTTGCGCCGTGCGCGAGACCTCCTTCAGATTGCCCTCGAGCTTCTGCTGGTTCTTCTCGACGTGCTCCTTCTCGTTGCGCACGTTGTCGAGCAGCATCCGGTCCTGCTCGGCCACCATCTGCAGGAAGTCCCAGCGCATCATGAGACCGGCGAAGGATGTGGTGGAGACGAGGAATTCCAGCTCCCGCGCGGGGCCCACCATGTACATGCGGCGCAGGCGGTGCGCGAGCCGCGCCTGCTGCGTCTGGAGCGTTTCGACGCTGCGCTGGAGGTTCGCGCGCGTGACCGCGAGCTGCTCGTCGAGTCTCTCCCGGCGCGCGCGCAGCTGGCGCAGCCGCTTACGCGTGGAGTTGAGCTCGCGCTCGGTGCGCTTCAGCTCGCCCAGCGCACGCGTCTCCTGGCCCTTGAGCGCGCCGGCCTGGGCGCGCTTCTCCTGCGCCTGCTGGCGGAGCAGCTCCAGCTCCTGGCGCTTGAGCACGGTCACGCTGTCGTCCTGCGCGTCCGCGTGCGCCGGACGTGCCGCGAGCGGCAGCAGCGCGACCAGCGCCAGCCGCGCGACGAGTCCCCAGGGCCGCAGGCGCGCGAAGAGGCCGCGAATCACGAACCGATCGCCCTCAGGATCCTGGTGAGCGCCGCGGAGGACGTCACCCACGCCACCAGCAGCGCGCCGCCCGCGAACGCGAGCGCCCCCGTCCACGGCAGGAACACGAGCCCGGTCAGGCGCGTCGCGAGACCCTGCTGGAGCCCGAACAGCAACAGGAGCGCGACGACGGCCGCGATCCCGGTCTGGAGGAGCGCCTCGAACAGGTAGGGCGTGGCGATGAACCGGTCGCTCGCCCCGAGGCGGAGCATCACCTCGACCTGCTGGCGGCGCGCCAGGACGGTCAGCCGCAGCGTGTTGTAGAGCACCAGCACGATCGCCAGGGCGACCAGTGCGCCGACGGTGAACGTGGCCGTTCGCAACCCGCTCGTGAACTGGTCCAGGCGGCGCACGTACTCGGCGCCGTAGCGGACGTCCTCCACCTCCGGGAACTCGAGCACCTGCTTCGCGGCCTGCTGCATGGCGGCGAAGCTCAGCAGCTCGGGTTTCAGGCGGACGCGCAGCGACGCGGGGAGCGGGTTGTCCTCCACCCCGGACAGCAGGTCGGGATCGCCGACCTGCGCGCTGAACTCGTCCCACGCCTGCTTCGCGCTCACGTAGGTGGGCTCGCCGAAGTACTGCTTCACCTTGTCCATGAGCGTGGCCAGCTGCGCGTCCGTGACGTCGTCCTTCAGGTAGACGATCATCTCGCGCCGGTCCCCGATCACGTTCAGGGCCTGGCGCGCGTTGTGGTCGAGCAGCACGAAGATGCCGCACAGCGTGAGCACCGCGGCGAGCGAGACGATGGAGGTCACCGCCAGGCCGCGATGCGCGTGGAACGTCCGCCAGGCCTCCCGCCAGAAGTACAGGTGCATCTCAGGCCCTCCCGGCTTGCGGCGCGAGCTTCTCGGCGCCGGCCTCGCGCAGCCGGCCGTCCTCGAGCACGTAGTGCTTGCCGCCGATGACGTTGGCGACCTCGGCGCGTGTCGTCCCGAGCAGCAGCGCCGCGCCCTCGCGGTGGATCCGGAGCAGCAGCGACAGCACCTCGGCCGCGCTCTTCGGCTCGAGCGCGCCGGTGGGTTCGTCGGCGAGGATCAGCGCCGGGCGGTTGACGACGGCGCGCGCGATGGCGCAGCGCTGGCGCTCGCCGAACGACAGCTCGGCGGGCAGCAGGTCACGCTGCCCCTCGAGCCCGACGTCCTGCAGCGCGCGGCGGACCTTCGGCGTGACGTCGGCGTCCACGAACTGGCCGCCGATGTGCAGTGCGATCGCGACGTTCTCGAACACGGTGCGGTCCGCCAGCAGCCGGAAATCCTCGTAGATCACGCCGATGGTCCGGCGCAGCAGCGCGCGGTGTGCGCGGGACAGGCGGCCGCCGCGGAACGTGCCCACCGTGACCACGCCCGACGTGGGCTGCGTCTCGTGGGTGATGAGCCGCAACAGGGTGGTCTTGCCCGCCGCGCTGTGACCCAGTATGACGGCGCACTCGCCCTCGTCCATGCGCCAGCTGACGTCGTCGAGCGCGAGGCGCTCTCCGTAGCGCTTGGTCACGTTCTCGAATGAGATCATCGCGCCTCCTGGCGGCGGTGACACATCGTGGGGCGGGTCTGCTACAGGTCGCGGTACTCGATCTGTGCCTTGCTGCGCAGCGTCCGGAGCCACGCGTCGTACTTCTCCCGGAACTGCTGTTGCGCCACGGCGTCCGGAAGCTCGTCCTTGATCTCCTCGACCGTGTATTCCCGTTCCGGCTTGCGGTCGTTCACCTTGAAGATGTTGAAGCCCTGCGCGTTCGGCAGCACGTCGGAGACCTCGCCGATCTTGAGCGATTCGAGCCCCGCCCGGATGCCGGGCTGCATCTGGCCCAGGCTCAGGAAGCCGAGGTCCCCATCCGCGGTGGCCTGGCCGGCGAACGTGCTGTACTTCCGCACCAGCGTCGCGAAGTCGGTGCCCTTGGCGGCCTGGTCCCGTACCTTCTTCGCCAGGTCGAACGCCCTGTCAACGTCGGCATCCGTGGGCGTGACCTTCACCAGGATGTGGCGGGCGTGCACCTCCATGATCGGCTTGCCCTCGGCGTCCACCGAGTCCTTGCCGGCGGGGCTGCGCACCGTGTCCCGTTCGATGGCCTCCACCAGGTGCCAGCCGAACGGGGTGTGCACGGGCTGCGAGAGCTTGCCCGGATCCAGCGAGAACGCCGCCTCCTCGAGCGAGGGCTCCATCGAGCCGCGCCGGAAGAACCCGAGGTCGCCGCCCGACTTGGCGGTGCCGGGATCGTCCGACGCCTCGGCCGCGATCTTCGCGAACTTCTCCCCGGCGAGGATGCGCTTGCGAAGCCCCTCCGCCTTGACGCGGGCGGCGGCGAGCAGGGTCGAATCCGGCTGCGGGGTGATCTGGATGACCTGCAACTTCAACTGGGGCGGGACCTTGGGGAACTTGTCCTTGTGCGCGAGGAAGTACGCCTCGGCCTCGGCCTGCCCCACGGTCTTCTTGGGGAACATCTTCGTCACCAGGCGCTGCTCGGTCATCTGCCGCTCGACGTCGGTCTTGTAGCGCTCGCGCAGCCGCTCCTCGGTCGTGTTCTCGCGCACCAGCTGCTGCTGGAAGCCCTCTTCGCCACCCAGTCGCTGCTTGGCGTCGGCGATCGCGCCCTCGACCTGCTTCGCCACCTCACCCGGGTTGACCGTGATGTTCTGCCGCTTGGCCTCGGCCAGCAGCAGCTTGTCGTCGATCAACTGGTCGAGCACCTGGCGGCGCAGCGTGTCGACCTGCGCCGAATCCGGATGCGCTTGGCTCCGCTGCAGGAACAGGAAGAGCTGTTCCTCGACGTCGCTCGCCAGCACCGGGTCGTCATTGACCATGGCCGCGATCGCATCGAGCGCGGTGTCGCTCCCCGGCTTGGCGGACGACTTGGTGGTCGTCGACCCCGCGGCCGGCTTCGTCGTCGCGGGCGCAGTGGTCGCCGGCTTGGCCGCGGGCTTGGGCGCCTTCGGAGGAGGGGTGGTCGTTGCCGGGGGCGTCGCCGGCGCCGCGGCGGCGGGGTGTGCCAGGCAGCCGAGTACGATCAGGGTGAACGCGGCGAGCGGCACGAACCTCGGGGCGCGACGGAAATGGGTGGACAAGTCGGGATTCCTCCGATCGGGTGCGGCGCGGGCACGGCGAGGCAGCGCCGCCGGCTGGGGAGTGGCATGCGGAAGCGCCGGGCAGTATAGCGATTGCCCCGCGCCCCGCCCAACCGGTACGCACCTGGCGGGCCGCGCCATCCGTGGGATCACGAGGATTTGCGCTTCCGGGACATGGTTCCGCGCCGGATGCGAGCGTTGGGAGCGGCCCCGCCCGCGCTGGGGGGGGACCGGCTGCGTGCCCCGGAGGGCTGTGGGAAGGTGAACGCGTGACACACAACGTGCGACTCCGGCGAGCTCTGGCCGTGGCCGTCCTGCTGGCCGGCTTCAGCGTCGCGCTGCCGCGCTTCCTGACGCACGGTCCCTACCCGCGCCTCGGCGCGCGCATCGGCGGGGGCGGCGTGGTGCAGGGCGTGCTCGGTCCGCCCGCCCGCGGAACGCTCCAGCCGGGCGATCGGCTCCTGCGCTTGAACGGCCTCGCGCTCGCCGATTCCGCGGTGCGCGCGCGCCTCGCGGCCGAGGGCTGGCCGCGCGGACCGCTCGAGCTCGAGTTCGCGCGCGGCACCGAGCTCCACCGCGTGACGCTGCCCCCGACGCGGCTGTCTCCGTGGGAACGCTTCCGGCTCTCCGCGTACCCGATCGCCGTCGCGGTGGCGGCGCCGCTCGTCGCGTTCCTGCTCGTGTGGCGTCGCCCCGACCTCTCCACCGCCTGGGTGTTCCTCTGGTACGCCACGCTCGACGGGCTCGCCGTGCTGCAGGCGCTGTTCCGCTACTCGCAGGTCGAGCCGAGCGGCGCGTTCGCGATCTACCTCCAGGTCTACTACGCCATCGTGCTCCTCTACCCGGCGAGCTTCGTGCACTTCATGTCGGTGTTCCCGCGTCCGCGCTGGCGCGCGGGCTCGCGCGTCCGCAATCCGTGGTTCTGGTTGACGCTCGTGAGCTACGCGCTGCCGCTCGCGCTGCTGGCCGTCTACCGTGACGCGCGCGCGATGCCGCCCGACGTGGTCGGCGTCTGGTACCCGGGGGCTGCCGCGGTGATCGGCACGGCGTCGTTGCTGCTGCGCTACAGCCGCTCCGAGCCGGGCTGGTCGCCCACCGTGGGGCAGCGCGTGCTGGCGGTGGTCGTGGCGCTGGCCATGCTCGTGAGCAACCTTGGCTTCGGCGGCGACCGCCTGGACCCGGCCATCGCCGCCGCCGCGCCCGCGGCGCCGCTCGTGCAGCTCTTCACCGGCATCCTCGGCGTATGGCTCGCCACCCCGATCCTGCTCTCCTACCTGATCGCCGACGACGCGCTCTTCGACCCGCGCCGGCTCATCGTGGGCGGGCTGCCCTACGCGCTCCTGTCCGGCATGCTCGCGGCCATCTACCTCGTGATCGTGCTCGGGGGCCAGCGGCTGTTCGCCACCGTCACCGGCGAGCAGGCGCTGGCGTTCAACGTCATCGCGGCGCTCATCCTCGCGTTTGCGTTCGCGCCGATGCGCGAGCGCGTCCAGCGGGCCATCGCGCGCGTGTACGGGCGCGACCCCGAGGCGCTGCGCGCCGCGCTCGACGCCGCGGGCGACAGCCTGCTGTCCGCGCTCGACCGCGACGAGGTCCGCGGCGCGGTGGAGAGCGGCATCGACCGCGGGCTCCACCGGCGCGTCGAGGTGACCTGGCCCGAGAACGGCCCGCCCCGGCTGTCCGAGCCCGAGAAGGTGCCCGACTTCGCGCGCGGACCGATCACCTCGCTGCTCACGCAGGCCGGCGTGCGCCTCGACAACCTGCGGCTGACCGCCGAGCGCGCGGCCGCCACCCGCGCCGAGCTGCGGGCGCTCCAGGCCCAGGTCCAGCCGCACTTCCTGTTCAACGCGCTCAACGCGCTCTCGTACCTCATCGAATCGGATCCCATGGCGGCGCAGCGCTTCACCGGGCGGCTGGCCGACATGCTGCGCTACACGGTCGAGGCCGGGAAGCGCCAGGCCACGCTGCTTTCGGACGAGATCGCGTTCGTCGAGGACTACCTGGGGGTGGCGCGCGAGCGCTACGAGAATCCGCTGCACTTTCGCTATCGCGGCGATCCGTCGCTGCTGTCGGCGAGCGTGCCGCCGCTCCTCCTGCAACCGCTGGTGGAGAACAGCCTGAAGCACGGGATCGCGCCGGGCGAGGCGTCGCTGCGCATGACGCTCGACGCGAAGGAGGCCGGAGGCTGGTTCGAGCTGGAGTTCGCCGACGACGGCGTGCCGCACGGGAACGGCGCGCCGAGTCTCGGCATCGGATTGGAGAACCTGGAACAACGCGTCCGCCACTTCGCAGGGCCGGATGCGCGCGTACAAGCCACGCCGCGCAACGATGGCGGATTCGCCGTCCACATGGCGTGGCCCATCCCGACCGGAGGAAGCGAGTGACGATGGACGAACGATTGAGAGTGGTGATCGCCGACGACGAGCCCCGCGCGCGGCAGTTCCTCGAGAAGCTGCTGAGCGAGCACGAGCACGTCGAAGTGGTGGGCGTGGCCAGGGGCGGCGGCGAGGCGCTGGCGCTGATCGCCAAGACCAAGCCGGACGCTGCGTTCCTCGACATCCACATGCCGGACCTGTCCGGGCTCGAGGTGGCGCGGCACCTGAAGGGCGACGACGCTCCCATCGTCGTGTTCGTGACCGCGTACGACGAGCACGCGGTCGAGGCGTTCGAGCTCGCGGCGCTGGACTACGTGTTGAAGCCCATCCGCCGCGAGCGGCTGGCCGAGACCGTGCAGCGCGTGACGCGCGAGGCGAAGACCGGCGCTCGGCGCTCGGGAAACGCGGCCGCGGTGCGCACGGCGCTCGCGTCGGAGCCGCTGCAGGCCGGCGCCGCGCCGCTCATGCGGCTCCCGGTGCGTCATCGCCGGGAGGTGAAGCTCCTCGACCTGTCGCAGGTGCCGATCGTGTTCTCGCGGGACCGGCTGGTGCTGGCGCGTGCCGAGGGCAAGGAGTTCCTCGTGGACTACACGCTGCAGGAGTTGGAGGAGCGCCTGCCCGAGGGCCAGTTCGTGCGCGTGCACCGCGGCGCGCTCGTCAACATGAGCGCGATCGAGAGCTACGGCGCCGAGGACGGCGTGCTGGTGCTGCGGCTCAAGGACGGCACGCGCGTCGAGGCGAGCGAGCGGCGTGCCGCGGAGGTGCGGCGGAAGCTGCGCTGAGCCGGCCCGACCCCTGAGCGCGGGACACGAACCGCCGCCCGGGCCTCCCGGACGGCGGTCGATGGTCGCGCGCGGCGGCGCGGGCGGTCGCTCACGGTGCCGTGTCGGGGGTCACCAGCACCGGCCACGGCAGTTTCGCGAGCAGCGGACGATCCACGACCGGCATGTACGCACGTGTGAGCGAGTCGGTGAACTGGCGGAAACGCGCGTCGCGCGCCAGCTCGGCGGCGCTGCTGGCGATGTTCTGCTGCGTCGCCGGCGGCAGGTCCTCGAACGCCTGCTGGATCACGGTCTTGTCCACCATCTGCATGACGCGCCAGCCGTGCGCGAGCGGCTCCGGGCCATACCACGCACCCGGCTGCATCTGCGTGAACATCGCCACCAGCGTGTTCCACCCGGCGTTGTCGTTCGGGTAGTGGACGGTGGTGTCGCTCACGGTGAGCGACGGGTCCACCTGCTTCGCAGCCTCGGCGAGCGAGCGGAGGTTCGCGCCCGCGTGGACGAGTTTGAGGAGCGTGCTGGAATCCGCCACCACCACGGTCGCCACCCGCACGTCGCCGAGCCGCGTGAAGCGGCTCTTGAGCTGTTCCCACGCCACGTGCACCAGCTCCGGCCCCGGCGGCGGCACCGCGGCCACGGCGTTCTGGTAGACGCCCTCGAGCAGCATGTCCTCGTGCCTTCGGCGCAGTCCGGCCACGAGTTCCGGCTCCTCGTCCAGGTGGCGCCGGCGCGCCTCGAGCACGGCGACGCGGAGCATGGTCTGGTTCTCGATCCAGAGCCGGATGGCCGGCAGGAGCTGCGGGGGCGGGCGCTGGACACTCGCGTCCTCCATGGCATCGAGCGCGTCCTGCAGCGTGAAGGCGCCGCCCGCATAGCGGGCGAGCGGCGTGCGGCGTTGCTCGGGCGATGGCCGCAGGGGGTCGACCGGCGACAGGACGTGGAACAGGAGCTGCGGCCCGTCGGGAAGGATCTCCATCTGCCATTCGGCCTTGAGATCCCGATACGCGCGGTTGAGCGAGGCGCCCTGCTTTCGCTTCCGCTCCAGTTCGAACAGGCCGTCGCGCTGCATCTCCCAGCTCCCCTGCTCGTGCGGCGCACGGCTCGTGACCTTCACCAGGAACCAGCCCTCACCCGTTTCATACGGGCCGCCGACCGCGCCCACTTTCTGCTGGCGCACCGCGCCATCGAGCGGTTCCGGCAGCGAACCGGGCTGGATCACGCCCATGTCCCCATCGGGCGGGAGCATGCCGGGCAGGCTCATGGCCTGCGACACCCGGGCGAACGCCTCGCCCGATTCGAGCCGCGATCGCGCCGCGACCGCGGACTCGCGCGAGGAGGCGTAGATCATCGACACGTGCGCCTCCTGCTTCCGCGCCTCGTAGAGCGCGCGCGCCTCCGCCTCCGAGACGGGCTGGTCCTGGGGTGCGAGTCGCGTGAACAGCTGCTGCACCAGCGCGTGGCGCTCGTTGTCGCGATCCGAGTTGCGCACCGCCGCGGACGTGTCCTCGCCGAGCCGGTGCGCCATCTCCAGCATCATGGCCCGGCTCGTGAGGTCCTGGACGAGCTGGGCCTTGGCCTGGTCGGGCAGGCCCTGGTACTGGGCTGCGGCGCCCCTCGCGGCGCGCGTGTAGTCCGCCACGGTCACCTGCTGGTTGCCGACCCTCACGAGCGGGCGGCTCCCGGGCGAACAGCCGGCGAGCAGCGCCGCCGCCAGCGCGACGAGGGACAAGGGACGGAGCACGGAGGAATCCTTTCGTGAGCGGAGCGTGACGGAGGGAAGCGCCCGGGCAGGTTAGGTGGGGTGCGGGCATCGGGCAAGCGGGCGCCTGCGCGGTTCGCACCGGCTTCACACGTCCTTCATCATGTCCGCCGACGCTGGCCAGGGCCCGCACCCGGCGTGCGGCCCCAGCGAGGGGGACACTCCCATGCAGCGTGTGCTGGTGGTGGACGACCAGACGACCATCGTCGAGACCTGCAAGCTCTATCTCGAGCACGCGGGTTTCGACGTGACGGTGGCGTACAACGGCGAGCAGGCGCTCGCCGAGGCGCGCGACGCCCGGCCCGACTTGATCGTGCTCGACCTGCTCCTGCCGCGCGTGGACGGTCGTGACGTGTGCCGGAGGCTCCGCGCCGAGGGCGTGCGCGTGCCGATCGTGATGCTCACGGCGCTCGCCACCGAGGACGATCGCGTCGCCGGGCTCGAGCTGGGCGCCGACGATTACCTGGTGAAACCGTTCAGTCCGCGCGAGCTGGTGGCCCGCGCGCGCGCCATTCTCCGGCGGGCGCCTTCGCCCGACGCCGCCGGCATGCTGCGCTTCGAAGGCCTCGAGATCGACCGGCGCGAGCATCGGGTGCGGGTGGACGGCGCCGAGGTGGCGCTCACGCCGCGCGAGTGGGCGCTGCTCGAGACCATGGCCGCGCAGCCGTTTCGAGCGTTCACGCGCGCCGAGCTGGTCGAACGCGCGTTCGGGGACGAGGCCGGCGTGCTGGAGCGCACGGTGGATGCGCACGTCATGAATCTGCGGCGGCGGATCGAGCCGGACGCCTCCCGCCCCGCGCGCGTCGTGACCGTGTTCGGCGTCGGCTACCGCTTCGAGGGCGT
>CAYSWZ010000190.1:0-11318 GCA_964434945.1 uncultured bacterium
GCCCAACTCGGTGAGCGTGCCCTTCCGCATCCAGCGGGCGGCCAGCCACAGCATGAGCGGCAGGTAGGCGGAGTCCACGAGCTGGCTCCCGTGCCCGTGCGCGCCGACCGCCACCAGGTTCGGCTGGAACACGAACGCCACCGCGCCGAGCAGCGCGCCCTCGGTGCGCGCGCCCCACTCGCGCGCGAGCAGGTACGCGAACAGCGCCCCGAGGAAATAGTAGAGCAGGAGCCAGGTCATCTCTGGCAGCGGGAGGACCTTCTGCAGCAGCGCCACCGGCCAGTCGGGCGGATAGATGAGCGGGTTGTAGCCGCCCGATCCGAACGACGGCATGCCGAGGAACACGTACGGGTTCCACAGCGGGTAGACGTGGTCCTTCCACAGCGACTGCTCGCCGATGCGCACGAACCCCGCCGGCGCGGTCGCGTCGGGCGAGACGAACGTGCGCCCCTCGAGCGACACCTCGTGGAAGAACACCAGCGTCAGCAGCGCGAGCAGCACCGCCACCCAGCTCGTGGTGAGCGTGAACCCCTTCGCGGGCTTCGCGCCCGCGGTCTTCGCAGCACTGCGGCTCATGCGATCTCTCCCGGGTTCACGCGGCCGCGAGCCGCGTCTCGATCTCGCTCACCATGCGTGCCGCCAGCGCGTCCCAGTCGTGGGGGCGCGCCAGTGCGCGCCGGCGCGAAGGGTCGGGTGCGGCGGCGAGGACGAGCGTGAGCGCCTGCTCGATCTCGGCAGGCGTTGCGGCGTACATGAGATCCGGCGCGCTCGAAACCAGATCGAGCAGCGGCGTGGTGATGACGGGCAAACCGGCGGCCAGGTACTGGTAGACCTTGTTCGGATTGATCCCCTGCACGTACGGGTCGCTGGCCCGGAACGGGATCACGCCCACATCGAGACCCTGCATGTACGCGGGCACGTCGGCGTAGGGCCTGGGCCCCAGCACCGCCACGCCCTCGCGGCGGCTGAACTCGGCCACGGCCGCTTCGGTGGCGGGCGTGCCCGGGCCTATCAATACCACCGTCCCACCGCGCCGGTTCCGTCGCAGCGCCTCGAGCAGGTCGAAATCGAGGAAATGGGACAGCAACCCGAGGTAGCCGATGCGGGGCCGCGGCAGCGACGCCAGGTCGGCGGGCACCGCGCGCGGCGCTTCGAAGTGCGCCGTCTCCACTCCGTTGCCGAGCAGGATCAAGGGCCGATCGGTCTCCGTCGCCAGCAGCCGGCGGTAATACTCCGAAACGACGAACACCCCCTGCGCCTGCGCGAGCGTGCGTCGCAGGTAGGGCCGTGCCCAAGGCGGCGTGGCCGAGAACTGCAGGGGGTGGTCGTTGAAGTCGTACAGTAACAGCTTCTTGCGGAGCCGCGAAAGCAGGCCGGGCGCGTAGATATTGGCCGCCAGGACGACCGGTGCGGGCTCGATCTCGAGCCGGGACAGCATCCGGTGGAGGTACACCTCGGCGCCCAGCTCGACGGCCGCGCGCCCCGGGGCCGTGGCGGTGATCACATTATAAAAAGGGCGGGTTGTGCCCGGCTTGAGGAACGGGACGGTGAACACGGTGACGCGTCCCTCCTGTCGCGGCCGCCACGGGTCGTCCCCACCCGAGCCGGGCGGCTGCGCGAAGAACACGCGCCACGGCGCCGGGAAGCGCGACAGCAGGAATTGCTTGCGCGTGCGGAAATACCCCCAGCGCACCTCGGAGAGGACGAGCAGGTCCAAGCGCGTCAGCCGGCCGTCACGCCCGCGGCGAGTTCCGACTCGAGCTGGGCGACCGCCTGCTCGTAGCCGAGGTGGCGCCCGGCCGACGTCGACGGATCCGGCGGGCGGCCCACGACACGCGGATCGCGCGCGACGTACGCCTGCGACCACGCCTCGAGCGACAGCCAGCGCCAGATCTGGAGCCCGATCTCGCGGCGTCCGGTCAGGTAGTCGTCGAGCGACGCCTCCACCACCGCAGGGTCCACCCAGTCCTGGAACGGCCCCTTGCGGCCGAGACGCCGGCGCACCTCGCCCGCGTAGCGGCCCCGGAGCCACAGGTCGGTGGGCGTCTCGAAACCCATCTTGTCGCGCCGCTCGAGCACGCTCCGCGGGACGCGGTCCCCGAGCGCGCGGCGCGCGATGGCCTTGGTGACGATGCCGTCGAGCCGCTCCGTGTCGGGGAGCGCGAACGCGAACTCGACGAGGCGATAGTCGAGGAATGGCAGTCGCGTCTCGATCGCGAACGCCATGCTGTTCCGATCCTCGTAGCGGAGCAGGCTCGGGAGCTGCCGTGCGGTGGTGTCGAACGCGAGCTGGTCCCAGAGCCCGGATCGTGCGCTCCGCGCCGGCAGCGGCGCGGACGATGCGACTCTTTTCATGGCGCTCGACAGCACGCGCGCCTTCCCCTGCCCGAACCGGTTGCGCAGCGCCGCCACGAGCGGCGCCGGCAGCCACGGCTCGAACGTGTGCAGCAGCGTGGTGGCGAGGCCGAGCCGGTCGGAGACCGGGCCCCACAGCGAAGCGAAGCCGGCCCAGTTGCCGGCCGCGACCAGGTCGCGGAGCCGCGTCGGCAGGTAGCGGAAGTACCCCGCGAGCGTCTCGTCGCCGCCCTGCCCGTCGAGCAGGACCTTGAGATTGCTCGCGTGCGCGAGCTTCATCACCTGCCACTGGGAATACACGCCGGGGCCGGCGGTGGGCTCGCCCTGCTGATCCGCGAGCGCGTCGAACACGCTCCACAGGTCGGAGCCGTCGGGCACCACGACGTGCGATTCCGCGCCGCTCGCCTCGGCGACGGCGCGCGCGTAGGGCCGTTCGTCGAACGCCGGGCCCTCGTCGTAGGCACAGGTGAACGCGTGCAGTCCGCGCGGCCCGGTGCCCGCGAGCTTCGCCGCGGTCGTCAGCACCGCGCTCGAGTCGAGACCGCCCGAGAGGCACGAGCCCACCTCGACATCGGCGCGCAGGCGCAGGCGCACGGCGTCGGTGAACAGCTCCGAGAACTCGTGCGCGAACGCCTCGCGGGTGCCGCTCGCGCGGGCGTCGGGGTCGAGTCCCCACCAGCGCTCGACCCGGAAGCCGTCCTCTCCCACCGTCAGCCAGTGACCCGCGGGAAGCTGGCGGAGGCCCTCGAAGAACGTGGTGGATTCGTGGTCCACCCAGTCGAGCGCCAGCAGGTCGCGCACCGCGGGCAGGTGCGGCCGGATGCGCCAGCCCTGCGTGAGCACCAGCGCGCGGGCTTCCGAGGCGAACGCGAACAGGTTGCCGTCGTACTGGTAGTAGAGGGGCTTGACGCCCATGCGGTCACGCGCGCAGAACAGCCGCCGGCGATCGGCGTCCCACAGCGCGAGCGCGAACATGCCGTTCATGTGCTCGACGCAGCCCTCGCCCCACGCCCGGTAGGCGGCGAGGATCACCTCGGTGTCGCTCGTGCCGGCGAAGCGGACGCCCAATTGCTCGAGTTCCGCGCGCAGCTCGACGTGGTTGTAGACCTCGCCGTTGTACACGATCCAGCAGCGCCCGCTCGGGTCGCACATCGGCTGGTGGCCCGTCGGCTGGAGATCGACGACGGACAGCCGGCGATGCGCCAGCGCCACGCCGTAGCGCGCCGTTTTCTCCGAGCCGCTCATCCGGCCGGGGGACCACGCGAGGCCCGAGCGGAACACGTCCGCGGGCGTGTCCGCGCCGCCGTGCGTGAACGACTGGCCGCCCACGGGATCGAGGAGCACGAGACCTTCGTCGTCGGGCCCGCGCCGCCGCATGAGGTGCGACATGGCCTGCAGGCGCCCCAGGTCCGCCCGTCCGTGTCGGTCGTAGAGTCCGGCGATCCCGCACATGTCGCTCCGCCTTTCTTCCAGGTTCAGGACGCGGCCGGCCGATGCCGGAGCGCGCCACGGTCCTTCCACACGTCACTCTTCCACGCCAGCAGCGCGTACGCCACCAGCGCCGCGGCGCCCCAGGCCACGCCCGCCCCGCGCGCGGGCGCGAGCCTCACCACCCCCTCTCCCAGCCCGACGCCCGACGCGAACAGCGCCGCGAGCCTCGCACCGCGATACGGCAGCGGGTGCACGCGTTGCGCGAGGAGATAGGTGAGGATCGCCGAAGCCGCGTAGCCGCAGAACGTGGCCATCGCCGCGCCCTCCGCCCCGAGCCGCGGCACCAGCCACGCGTTGCCCGCGACCGCGAGCAGCGCGGCGCCGCCGGCCGAGAGCCCGAGCAGCGGATTGCGGAGCGACAGGTTGATCCCGAGCGCGCACACATAGTAGGCGCCCTGCGCGACCGCGGCAAAGGCGAGCCACAGTGCGGGACGCGCGGCCGCGGCGTAGTCGCGCGTCGCGAGGAGCTGGATGCCGAGCGGCGCCAGGAGCCCGCAGGCGAGCGCGCCACCGGTCCCGAGCGCCACGTACAGGCCCAGCACGCGCGCGTACAGTCGCGGCGAATCCGGATCCTGCGCGCGCGCGAATGCGAACGGCATGAACGCCAGCTGGAACGCGGACACTCCCATGGTGACGACCGCGAAGAACTTGAGCGCGAGCGCGTAGGTGCCCACGTCGTCCAGCGTCGCGAAGTGCTGGAGCGACCAGCGGTCCACGGAACCGATCACTCCGTAGGCGAACGCGACCGGCACGAGCGGCAACCCGTAGCCGAGCATCTGCCGGAGCAGGGCGCCGTCGAACCGCGGCCGCAGGTGGTGCCGGCTGAGCGTCACCCCGAGCAGCGCGGCGAGCGCGTCGCCCGCGAGCTTTCCGTAGAGCACGCCCGCGACGCCGAGTCCGCGGCCCAGCACGAAGTAGAGCGTGATCCCGCCCACGAGCACGGTCTGGCTCACGTTGAGCGTGATGAACTTCCACGGCTGAAACGTCACGCGCAGGAGATCGTTGCACCACAGCACCACGAGCGTGAACGGCAGCGTCAGCGCACCGATCCGGAGGTACTTGGCATACACGGCCCCGCCCACGAGGTGCGCGGCCAGTGGCCCGGCGAGCAACGCGAGCGTGAGCGAAACGACGACGCCGGTCGCGAGCCGGAACGCGAACGAGGATGAGGTCATCCGGATGCGCGTCCCGCGGTCGGGCTGCTGGTAGAAGAAGCGGGCCAGCGCCCCGTCGAGCCCGAACACGAGCACGAGCAGCACGCTCGCGGAATAGCCGGTCACGAGTTCGGAGACTCCGTACTGCTGCCGGAGGAGCACGCGGGTGAGGATCGGCACGAGCAGCAGGTTCACCGCACGGCCGCTCACCTGCCCGAGGCCGTAGACGAGCGATTCGCCCGACAGGCGCTGGAGGGACTCGCGCAGGCTCACGATGCGCCGATCTCCTCGTAGAGCCGGACGAGCTGCCCCGCGATGACGTGCGCCTCGTGCCGCTCCACGACCCAGGCCCGGCCCGCTTCACCGAGCGCCCGGCGACGCGGCGTGTCGCGGAGGAGCGCCTCCAGCTCCCCGGCGAGCGAGTCCACCGTGATGCGCACGAGCGGGCAGCCGGTGGCGCGCGCCTCGAAGTCGGGCCGGAGGTAGGCGAGCGCGGGGCGTGCCAACGCCATCGCCTCGACGCTCACCATGCCGTACCAGCCCATGAACACCTGGTCCACGAACACGTCGCACTCGGCGAGCGCGTCGCGAAGCCCCACCCACGGCACCTTCTCAACGGTGCGGAACTCGACGCCCGGGAACCGCGGTCGCAACGTCTCGAACGCCGCCTCGATGTGCGCGGTGCCCTTGATGAGCCGGTTCGTGGGCGCGTGCAGCACCAGCCTCGGCGTCTCGCGGAACGGCCGCGGCACGTAGTCCGGCAGCCAGGCGGCGACGTTGAGATGCCGTGCGCTCGGCACGCTCTCGAGCAGGTCGGGCGTGGAGACCAGCTCGGCGTGCGCGTGCACCCGGGCCTCGCGCAGGATGCGGTCCTGCCGCCTGGGGATGCAGAACGGGTCGCACTCGGTGCACGTGGACCACGCGTGCGTCGCCAGCATGTGCTTACGGCTCCGCACGTCGCAGCCGTGGTAGTGGAACACGAGTTTCTTCCCGAGCGCCCGGTAGAGCGGCAGGTCGAGGTTGTGCGGGGGAACGAGCGTCCGGCCGAAGTGGAAGTGGAACACGTCGTGCCGGCCGATGTGCTTCGCCACGAGCCCGGCGTATCCGAGATAGCGCGGGAGCGGCGGCAGGTCGTCGAGCGGCGGGTGCTCGTCGGGCTGGTACTGGGCGAAGGTCGAATTGGTCGCGAGCGACCAGGCCTCCACGCCGAGATCGCGCAGCGCTCTCGCCAGAATGCTCGGCTGGCCGGCGATCTCGGAAGGAGCGTGCAGGACGCGCATGGACTAGATCTGGCTCGACATCGCGCCACACTCAGGTCGCGGGGGTGGGCAGGGGGCTTCCGATGAGGCGAACGCTCCCTGCGCGCATCCGGGGCACCCACGACAGTGGGTCCTCCGCTCGCTCGGCGTTCGGCCTCTTCCGCCATCCTGGCTGCAGAGGCCTCTCGACGCCGCCCCATCGAAAGCCCCCTGCCCACCCCCGCTCACGCGAGTCTCGGCGGGCGCACCCAGAGCTGCTCGCAAACTCGCCGCCGCGCTCATCGCGCGCGTCCGAACGGGTTCGGCTTGCCGCAGTAGGGGCACAGCCAGTGGCCACCGGGGCCGCCGGTCACGATGGCGTGCTCGCCGCATTCGCGGCAGACGTTCGTGACCCGGCGCAGGCCCACTTCGCCGACATTCTCGAACGTGAGGACGAAGTTGGCGTCCTTCGCGAGATCCCAGTGGAACAGGCGGTCGAGCCAGGCGAGCTTCCAGGTGAAGAGGCTCTGAAATGGCTTCGTGCGCGGGTCGTTCATCCAGCTGAAGCCGGCGGGGACGCGCGCGGTGGCGGTGAGCCGCATGCCGCGGGCGTAGAAGAGGTCGATCAGCGTGTGGAAGTCGAATCGCTGCTGGTGCTCGAGGCGCTTCCCGAACTTCATGAGCCCGTACTTCGCGAAGTAGCCGGCGAACCGGTAGAGCCTGTCGTCGAACGCCGCGGCACGTGGGACGCTCAGGTAGAGCTGGCCGCCCGGCTTCGTCACCCGGACGAGCTCGTCGCAGCACTTCGCCAGCTCGGTCACGTGCTCGAGCACGTAGTGGCAGACGGTGAGGTCGAAGAGGCCGTCCCGGAGCGGCAGCCGCGCGAGGTCGCCGCGGAAGACGCGCACCTGGCGCGACGGCCTCGGCGGCCCGGGCGGGAACTTGATGTCGAACCCGACAATGTCGAGATCGGGCCGGATCGGGTAGGGCCACGAGCCCGGGCCGCAGCCGGCGTCGAGCACGTGTGCCCCCTGCGGCAGGGCGCCCACGACCTCGCGCAGGAACAGCGGGCGCTCGTGCGGCCCGGGCAGCGGCTTCGAGGCCTGCAACCCGCTCATGGCCGGACGCCCGCCGGATCCCGGCCCGCCGCGGCGTCGAGCAGCGCGCGCGGCACCATGAGCGCCGCGGCGAACTGGCCGCGCGCGAGCAGCAGCGCGGAGTACCCCGCCTGCTGCAGCAACAGCGCCGGCAGCCACGTCAGGCGCGCCGCACCGCGCGCGTGCCGTGACCACAGCGTCACGTTCGCGCGCAGGCGCTGGTATACCTTCCATGGGTTCATCGCCCCTCCGGAGCTGGCGCTCACGCGATGCCAGAGCCGCGCGGTCGGCACGAACAGCAGCCGGAACCCCGCCGCGCGGGCGCGCAGGCACCAGTCGGCGTCCTCGGCGTAGATGAAGTAGCGCTCGTCCAGCAGCCCCACCTTCCTCCAGGCCTCGGCGGTGGCGAGCAGGCAGCAGCCCGTAAGGTAGCCGGTCTCCTCGATGGAGCGGAACTGGCCGTGGTCGCGCGCGCGGATCGCCCGGTGCGAGCTGTGCGCGAGCCACGGCCGGCAGCGACCGCCGGCGTACCAGATGCGGTCGGTCGGGGGTGCGAAATAGATGAGCGGGGTCGCCGCGCCCGCGGCGGGGTTCTCGGCCAGTGCCGCGAGCAGTTTCTCGAGCAGGCCGGGGTCGGCGGCGACGTCGTTGTTGAGCAGCATGATCGCGTCGGCTCCCGCGGCGAGCGAGCGCTCGAGGCCGGCGTTGTTGCCACCGGCGAACCGCCGGTTCTCCGCGAGCGCGAGAAGCTCCACATCGGGGAACTCGTCGCGCACCATCGCCTGCGAGCCGTCGAGCGATGCGTTGTCCACCACCAGCGTGTGCAGGCGCCAGCCCTCGGGCACGCGGCACGCCGCGAGCGAGCGAAGCGTGTCGCGCGTGAGCGCGGCCCCGTTCCACGAGAGCACGATCACCGCCAGCGACTTCACCCGGCATCCCCGCGCAACGTGCCGATCGCGCGCGCCCACGCCCACGCGGTCGCCAGCAGCAGGACCACCGCCGTGATGCCGAGCGGCAGCCGGGCGACGCCCGCGTAGCCCGCGTAGAGCCACCACAGGTCGATCGCGTGCAGCAGCGTGTGCTGCTCCTCGGGCGTGATGCCGGTGCGCGGGTCCACCGCGCCGCCCTGGCCCAGCACCGGCGCCTCGCCGTGCAGGTGCTCGACCAGGTTCCTCGTCAGCATCTGCCAGTGGCCGCAGATCGGCGTGAAGCGCGGGTTCCAGTGGCTCGCCTCCATGAAGTGCGGGTCGTCGAGCGCGAGCGTGTACGGGTAGTCGCCGGCCTCGCGCATCTGGGCGCCGAAATAGATGCCCACCCCCCCGAGCGTCACGAAGAGCCCCACGGCGCCGAGCGCCCACGCGAGTCGCCTGCGCGCGCGCGAGGCGCCCTCGAGCGCGAAGCCCACCGCGAGGCAGGCGAGCGGCAGGAGCGGCACGAGGTAGCGCGGGCCCCACGAGCCGTCGCCCCCCCAGTGCTGGAACCGGCCGTAGACGAGGAGCCCGATCGCCCACGCGAGCACGATCGCCCAGCCGGCCCGGCGTACGTCGTCGCCGCGACGCGCGGCCTCGGAGTGCTGGCGGGAACGCACCATCGCGGCGATGCCCGCGGGCGCGAGCCAGACGGCGGGTGCGAACCACGCCACGCCCTTCCCCGACGAGAAGAGGAGGCCGTAGATGCCCACCCAGAGCGGCGTCGTGAACGCACTAGCCGAAGCCTGCGCCCCGTACCCGGTCTCGAGCGCGCTGCCGAAGCGCAGGTAATCGTAGAGCGCATGCCCGAGGAGCGCGGCCGCAAGCCCGGCGAGCGGAACGAGCCACGGGGACCGGCCCGCGGGTCGGCCGCCGGGCCTCCCGAACCCGATCGTGGTGAAGCACGCGAGCACGAGCGGCAGCACGCCGAGCTTGGAGGACACCGCGACGAAGGCTCCGAGTGCGGCGACGCGCTCGCCGGTGCGAGCCTCCGCCGCCGCCGGCGCGGCCCCCGCCCGCGCGGCGCCGGCGAGCGCGAGCAGCAGCCCGAGCGCCTCCAGCGGCTCGGCCATGAAGCTCTTCGCATAGATCCAGAGCGGCGTCGTGAAGCCGAGCAGCACCGCGGCCGCGAACGCGGCGCGCGCTCCCACGCGCATCCCGCGCAGCACGAGATAGAGCGCCGCGAGCAGCACGGCCGCCACCACGGCGTTGAAGAACGACGCCACGAAGCGCGCCGCCAGCTCCGATCGCTCCCCGCGGAAGCCGGCGGCGTGCGCGGCCAGGTCGCCCGTCACCACGAGCGGCAGCGCGAGCACGGCCTCGCCCGCGGTGTTCTTGCTGTAGAAGCGACCGTCCGGGCCGCGCAACGTGGCGCCCTCCGGCACGTCGATGTGGCCGTGCGCCATGGCCCGCGCCAGTTCGAACATGGTGAGCTCGTCGCTCCCGACGATACGGCCGCCGCCGGAGAAGACGAACGTCAGCAGCGCGGCCAGCGCCAGGGCGAGTGCCGTCCGCATCACACCCAGCCCCGTCGCGGGCTCAGCTCATCGATGAGCCCGATCGTCGAGCGCGCGAGCGCATCCCACGAGTGCTCGGCCTTGAGCGCCGCGATCGGGCCCGCCATGCGCTCGCGCAGGCCCTCGCCGAAGAAGCGCACCAGCACGCGCGCGAGCGCTTCGGGATCCTCGGGCGGGCAGGTGAGCCCGGTCTCCCCCTCGCGCACCGTCTCGGTGATGCCGCCGACCCGGGTCGCGATCACCGGGGAGCCGAGGGCGTACGCGACGTGGGTCACGCCGCTCTGCGTTCCGGCGCGATACGGCAGCACGGTCACGTCGGTGGCCCGGAACATCGCCTCGACCTCGTCGTCCGCGATGTAGCGGTTGAGCACGCGCACCCCTCCGGCCGCGAGCGCCAGCGCCTCGTACGGCTCCGGCTTGTCGTAGAACTCGCCGGCCACGAGGAGCGTGGCGCCGGGGCGTTCCGCGCGCACGCGTTTCCAGGCGGTGAGCAGCGTGTCGAGCCCCTTGTAGCGGCGCACGTAGCCGAAGAAGAGCGCCACGTCGCCGGAGAGCCCGAGCGCCGCGCGGGCCGACTCGCGCGTGTACCGGCCGCGGTCGAACTGGGCATAGAACGGGTGCGACACGCGGCGCCGCGGGGCGCCGGGCTTCAGCGTCTCGAGATCGCGCTCGACCGCATCGCTCATCACCAGGTAGCCGTCGGAGTTGCGCATCATCCAGTCCGTGAACGCTCGGTCGAAGAAACGGGGCTCGTGCGCGATCAGATTGTCGCACACCAGCACGACGCGGGACCCTCGCCGGCGGAGCGGGCCGACGGCGGAGGCGAACGCGGGCGCGAAGAACGGCATCCACCACTTGAGCACCACCGCGCCGGGCGCGAACCGCTCGAGGTGCGCGGCGGTGCGGCGCCACGACAGCGGCCCGATCGAATCCAGCAGCGCCTCGGTCGGGAACCGCGGCCGCGGCGCGGTCGCATCGAGCTGGCTCGTGCCGGGAAAGAGCCAGCCCGGGTACTGGCGCGTGAACGTCACCGCGCGCACGTGCGCATGGGCCTGGAGCGCCTCGCCGAGGAGCTGCAGGTACTGCGCCAGTCCGCCGCGCCAGGGGTGGAGCGGGCCGACGAGGGCGATGCGGCGCGGCTCTGCGCCCGCTGCGTCCGGCAGGCTCATGCGCTGCGGGCTCAGCGCTCGCGCGCCACCGGCCAGGACTGCACGCCGCGCGCCTCGAACTGGAACGGCACCACCTGCCCGCCCAGCCGTTCGAGCGCCGCGGCGACGCGGTGCCGGCGGTCGAAGCGCGTGAGGAACAGGAAGTAGCCGCCACCCCCGGCGCCGGTCATCTTGCCGCCGAGTGCGCCCTCCTTGCGGGCGACGGCGTAGAGCTTGTCGATGTGCGGCGTCGAGATGCCCTCGGCCAGCTTCTTCTTGTGGAGCCACGCCTCGTGCAGCAGCTCGCCCAGTCCGTTCACGTGGCCGAGCAGCAGCGCGCGCTTCATCTC
>CAYSWZ010000191.1:0-7598 GCA_964434945.1 uncultured bacterium
AGGTCGGCGCGCACGGTGGGCTCGCCGCCGGTCAAGCGCACGCCGTTGACGCCGCACTCGAGGCACACGCGCGCGAAGCGCGTCAGCTCCTCGTACGTGAGCAGGTCCTGCTTGGGCAGCCACGGCATGCCCTCGGCGGGCATGCAGTACACGCAGCGCAGGTTGCACCGGTCGGTGATGGACAGGCGCAGGTCGCGAACGGTGCGGCCGTGGGTGTCGGTCAGGAGCTGGCGGGTGGTCATGGAGGTCTCGCGGGGTCGGGATCCGCCGGGAATCCGGGCGGGGCCGGGCGGCAGTCCATACTCTAGGGCGTTTCCCGGCGTCCCGGCAATGCGGCGCGCGATGCGGCCGAGCCCGATTGGAGCCGCGTTTGACGCGGTCGGGACCTCGGCCTACGGTGCCGCGCGACCCCCAGCCTGCCTCTCGCCCGGAGCACTCCGCTTTCCGGGCGACCTTCCGGAGCCCAGCGTGCCGCTCGCCGACCGCCTGCGCATCGTGCAGGCCGACATCACCACGCTCGACGTGGATGCGATCGTGAACGCCGCGAACGTGGCGCTCATGCCCGGCGGCGGCGTGTGCGGCGCCATCTACCGCGCCGCGGGCGGACCCGAGATGTCCGAGGCCTGCCGCGAGGTGGGACCGTGCCCGACCGGCGAGGCGCGCGTGACGCCCGGGTTCAAGCTCAAGGCACGCTGGGTGATCCACGCGGTGGGCCCGGTGTGGATGAACGGCACCCAGGACGAGGATCGGCTGCTGGCTTCCACGTACCGCGCGGCGCTCGCGCTTGCCGACCGCCACGACATCTCGACGCTGGCGTTCCCGGCCATCAGCACCGGCACGTTCAGCTTCCCGCTGCCGCGCGCCACGACCATCGCGCTGCGCGAGATCGGCGCCGCGCTCGAGCGCTCGCAGCGTCCGCGCCAGGTGACCTGCGCGTGCTTCGATGCCGCGGCGCTGCGGACGTACGAGGAAACGCGCCGGCTGCTGGACCTCTAGGGGCGGCTCGTCGTCGCGCGCCGTGTGCCGGGCGCAGAGCTCGACGTCTTCCCGGCGGCTCTCGAGAAGGGGCTCCGGGACATTCCGCAGCACGCTGATCCTGTGGTTCGCGTCGCGCTGTATCGCAGTCCGTGCGCGGCAACCGCGCAGCGCGCCGCCGGCCCGCAGCGCGAACCCAAGGGCCACTCCGCGCGAACCGACCAGCGGCGCGAGGCCCGCCCCGACGCCGGTCCCCGATTCGACCGCGGTGGAGCTCGGATTCGTGCCTGACAGCCTGCGGGAGGCGTCCGGCAACGACATCCTGACGCACGCGGCACGCGCTCGCGGCAGTGCGTCGGAACCTGCGCTATAGTCGCCGGCGCGCGCCACGCGACCGGCGCGCGGGCGCTGCGTTCGCGGCGCACGGGACCCACCGAGCGCGAGGACTCACGCCATGCCGCTGTGCGTCTACCTGTGCTACACGCCGGGTTGCAACACCAAGATGGATCGCTGGATGCCCACTGCCGAGGAGGGCGCCGCCGCACGCTGGGAGTGCCCGCGTTGCGGCGTGGTCATGGAGTGCGCGTGGACCGGGTCGCAGATGAAGACGCCGAACCTGAAGGACGTCGCCGAGATCAAACCGCGCTGAGTCGCCCGGCGTTGCCGGCTCAACCCTGCTTCGGCGGATCGTTCGCCAGCATCATCTCCAGCGCCGACAGATGGCGCTCGATGACCTCGCGGTCGAGCGCGTCGGGGCGCGCGCGAAGGTAGGCGAGGAGCGAGGCGCGGGCCTCGCGATAGCGATCCATGCGGTAGAGGAGCAGGCCGCGGTCCCGCAGCTCGGGCGGATCGTCCGGATGGAGGAGCAGCAGCCGCTCCACGGCGGAGAGCGCGCCCGGATCGTCGTTCGCCTTGAGGCAGGAGACCTTGAGGTTGAACAGGAGCCGGGCGATCATGTCGCGCTTTCCGAGTGAGCGGATCATGCTCGGGTCGTAGGGCACGGTGCCGCCCGTCGTCAGCTCGATCATGCGCCGGCAGTCTTCCTCGTGCACCGACGCGCCGTGGTCGTAGGGGTCGAGCAGCAGGTCGCCCGGCTCGCCCGTCAGCCGCACGAGGAAGTGCCCGGGGAACCCCACGCCCTCGAATGGCACGCCGATCCGCCAGCCGATCTCCATGAACACGATGCTCAGCGTGAGCGGGATCCCGAGCCTCCGCGACATCACCGAGTGGAGGAGCGAGTTCGCCGGGCTGTAGTAGCCGCGCACATCGCCCTTGAATCCCAGGTCCTCGTACATGAAGGTGCGCAGTCGGGCGAGCCGTTGCAGGTTGTTCCACGACGGGTCGATGCGGCGGCCGAGTTCGCGCGCCCACTGCTCGAGGCGCGCCATCTCCGCGTCCACGTCGAGCGTGGGGTCGCTCTCGGCCGCCACCAGCAACGCGGCGCGGGCGAGGTCGATCTGCGCATCGGGGCGCTGCAGCATGTCGCGAAAGTGTCGGCGGATGAGGGCGGGGTCGGGCATGGCGGGTTCAGCGATCGTACGGTCGAAGAGCGGGATGAGTGACGCGTCGCGGCTCGAGCGCGCGTTGCGGACATGGTACCGCCGGAACCGGCGCGTATTGCCGTGGCGGGAGACCCGGGATCCGTACCGCGTCTGGGTCTCCGAGATCATGCTCCAGCAGACGCAGGTCGCCACGGCGACACCCTACTACGAGAGGTTCGTGAAGCTCTTCCCGGATGTCCGCGCGCTGGCGCGGGCCCGCAGCGATCGCGTGCTGGCGGCGTGGGCCGGGCTCGGCTACTACCGGCGGGCCCGTCATCTTCACGAGGCGGCCGGTGTGGTGGTGCGGGAGCATGCGGGGCGCGTTCCCTCCGATCCCCGCGCCTTCGGTGCGTTGCCCGGCGTGGGCCGCTACACCCTGGGCGCGGTGCTCAGCATTGGTTTCGGTTCCCGGCTGCCGGTCCTTGATGGCAACGTCGCCCGGGTGCTGGCGAGGCTTTCCGCGCGGCCCCTGGTTGTGAAGCGCCCTGCGGATGCGCGCACACTGTGGGCGATGGCGGAGGCGCTGCTGCCGGAGGCGCGCGCCACGCGCGCGTCGCGCCGCGGCCGGCCCGGTGGGACCGCCGACCCGGGGGAATGGAACCAGGCGATGATGGAACTGGGGGCCACAGTGTGCACGCCGCGCGCGCCGCGCTGCGACGCCTGCCCCCTCCGGGGCCAGTGCCTGGCGCACGCGCTCGGCCGTCCGGAGGCGTTCCCGCCGGCGGCCGCGCGGCGCGCGCCCGAGCGCGTGCGGCGGGCGATCGCGCTCATCGAGCGGCGCGGACGGATGCTCGTGGTGCGGCGGGAGGGCGCCCTTCTCGACGGGCTGTGGGAGCCGCCGGGGGTCGAACTCTCCCCGGGCCAAGCCGCGGGAGCGGCGCTCGCCCGCGCGCTCGAACGCCTCGGCATCCGGGCGCAACTCACCGACAGCAGCGTTCGGCTCCGGCACGCCATCACCCACCGGTCGATCACCGTCGAGGTGTGGCGAGCGGCTGGGTTCAAGGGAATGCCGCGCGCGGGTGCGCGCATGCGCTGGGTCGCGCCGGGCACCCGCTCGCTCGCACTCACGGCGCTCGCGCGTCGCGTCGCCGGGCTCGTACCGGTCACGCCCGCGAGCCCGGAGCGAGCGTCCGCGCGTGCCGGTGCGCTCGCACGGCGCCGGTCGTCCGGGCCGCGCGCTGCGTCCCGTCCGGAATCGTCTCGCGCGCGGGTGCGCCGGAATGAGAGACTCATGGCCTCCTCCCGAGGTCCGAGATGAAGCGCTGCACCCTGCCGCAGACGCCCCCGTCCCCCCGCATCCCGACGTCCATGCCCGCCCGCCGGGGGAGCGCCGGAGCGCTGGCGTGCGCCCTCGGCCTGCTGCTCCTCGCGTCCACCCCCACCGATGCCGCCCAGATCACGGTGGCGGGGGCGAGCGACACCGTCTCGGTCGCGCCCGGGCAGTCCCTGACGCTCGACCTGGTCGTGCCGCAAGCGGGCCCGGCATTCAACGCGTTCGACCTCGACGTGCGTTTCGACCCCGCGCTCCTCACCAACACACCCATGTCGCCGCTCACGGCCCAGCGCGGGGCGCTCATGACCTCGGCGTGCACCACGAACTCGCCGTTTCACGTGTTCACTCCCACGTTCGATTCGCTGGTGTGCACCATGGTCATTCTCTGCACTGGCGTGACCGTGACCGGGCCGGGCACGATCTACCGGGTGCGCTTCACCGCCGCCAACACCGTCGCCTGGACCACCGTGACGTTCGGCCCCGGCACCACGTTCTACAACGGCGGACCACCGGTGGACTCGCTGGTCCGGAAGCCGATCGTGGTCAGGATCGGCGACACGTCGCTCCTCGGCGTGAACGGACCCCCGGCCCATTCGGCGTCGGCGGAGCTGGACCCGGTCTCGCCCAACCCGGGCCACCGACCCACCGTGCTCGACGTATCGTTCCGCCTGCCGCGTGCGGAGGCGGCGGAGGTGACGCTTCTCGACTCGCTCGGGCGCCGGCTCGCCGGCGCGCCACGAGTGCCCCTCGACGCCGGGCCGCAACGCGTGCGGCTCGAACTCCCGCGCCTCGCCCCGGGCCGATACACGCTCATCCTGCGCACCGGCGCGGGGGAAGTGCGCACGCAGCCGTGGGTGGTGCTGCGTTAGGTCGTCTCGCGAGCGATCCGCGAACGGCGCATGAGGCCGACGGCGCCCGCGCCTCTCGGGCGAGCGCCGCCGGGGGACGACCGACTCGGAAGGCCCGGGCTCAGCGCAGGACCGCGCTCGAGAGCCTCGCCGCGAGCGTGATGTTCGTCTTGAGCAGGCGCGAGATCGGGCAGCCTGCCTTGGCGTTGGCGGCCAACTCCTGGAACTTGGCGTCGTCGATGCCGGGCACCACGGCCTCGAGTTCCAGCGCCGAGGAGCTGATCGTGGGCTTGCCGTCCACGGGCTCGAGCGTGACCGTGGCCTTGACCGACAGTCGCGTCGGCGTGAAGCCTGCCTTGGTGAGCTCGCCCGAGGTCGCCATCGCGAAGCAGCTCGCATGCGCCCCGGCGATCAGCTCCTCCGGGGTCGTGCCGCCGCCCGTGCCCTCGAAGCGCTTGGCGAACGTGTACGGCGCGTCGCTGATCACGCCGCTGGCAACCGTGACCTTGCCCTTGCCGTCCTTGAGGCCGCCTTCCCAGACGGCCGCTGCGGTGCTCTTCATGAGGGTCTCCTTGATGAGGGTTGTCTTCCACGACGGCCCGAACACTACCGGAGGCCCGTCGTGATGCAAGAGTTGCAGCAGGGGATCGCCGCCGGGCCGAATTCGGGCGATTTCGGGCACGGACCCGCTCTCGCGTCGGGAACACCCGTGCCCGGGTCAGCAGCCCGGCACGCGATCTCGGGCCGCTCTCCTTGAAAGCGGCGCGGAGCCGGGGCAGAATGCGCCGCTCCGAAGTTGCCGGAGGTCGGGTGCGCCCGACCCGCCGGGTTCCGGCTCCGCCACCGGCGGGACCGCGAGGAATCGCACCGTCTTGCGCGCCGAAGGGATGCCCCTGAGCCCCGCCCAATTCCGCACAGCGACCGCCGCGGCCACCGATGTCGGGCGCCGCCGTACCGGGAACGAGGACTGTTTCTCGTTGTGGACCGCGGACAGTGGCAAGCCCCAGGCGGCCGACATGCTGCTCGTGGTGTGCGACGGCATGGGCGGATCGAACGCGGGCGAGATCGCGAGCCGCATGGCGGTGGACACCGTGGTGCGCGAGTTCGCCGCCGCGCCGGCGGACGACACCGCCTCCGCGCTCGCGCGCTCGGTGCAGGCCGCGAACAACGAGATCTTCGAGTTCAGCCGCACGCACGCGGACCTGAACGGGATGGGCACGACCTGCACGGTGCTGGCGCTCCGCGGTGACGGGGTGATCGTGGCGCACGTCGGCGATTCGCGCGCCTACCTCGTGCGCGGCCACCAGGCGCGCCAGATCACCACCGATCACTCGCTGGTGGCGCAGCTCGTGGCGCGCCAGCAGCTGACGCCCGAGGAGGCGCGGCACGACCCGCGGCGCAACGTCGTCACGCGGAGCGTCGGCGTCGCGCCCGAAGTCGAGGTGGACGTGGTCGCGGTGAGCGAGCCGCTGCGCGACGGCGACACGCTCGTCGTCTGCTCCGACGGATTGCACGGCCAGATGAGCGACGGTGAGATCGCGGCGATCGCCGAGGGCGAATCGCTCGACGATGCCTGCCGCGATCTCATCGCGCTCGCGAACGAGCGCGGCGGGCCGGACAACATTACGGTGGCGCTCGCGCGTTTCAGTCGCAGCGACGGCCGTCCCCGGAAGGGGCTCCGGCGCTGGCTGGGATCGCTCGGCGGGCGTCGCGACAGTTGAGGCTCCAGCGGCAGTTTCGCATTACCTGACACGGCCCGCTCCGGGCTCGGTCATCATGGGACGATCCACGCCTGCTGCGTGGGCATCCCCGTACTTTTCCAGGAGGGTTTCCGCATGCATCACCGAGTCTTCGGTCTGGCTGCGTTCGCTTGCTCCGTGGTGCTGGCCTGCGCCGTGACGGCGCGGGCACAGGGCCAGCCCGCCGCCACGGCCGGGGCGGCCGAGGCCGTCAAGAGCGATACCAGCAAGGCGGCTGCCAAGCCGGCCGCGAAGCCGGCGGCCCCCGGCGTGGACGCCGTGGTCAAGTCGATCGACGCGCAGATCGCGAAGCTCGCGATCAACAAGACGGAGCCGGGCTGGAAGACCAGGCTCAAGGCTCCCACCGTCGCCAAGTTCGACCCGGCGAAGTCCTACTACGCGCGCATGATGACGAACAAGGGCGAGATGCTGATCAAGTTCAAGCCCGAGGCCGCGCCCATGCACGTCACGAACTTCATCTATCTCGCGCGCATGGGCTTCTACGACGGCACCAAGTTCCACCGCGTGATGAAGGACTTCATGGCGCAGGGCGGCGATCCGCTCGGCACCGGAGCGGGCGGACCCGGCTACCAGTTCGGGGGCGAGTTCAGCCCCAAGGCGATGCACAATGCGCCCGGCATCGTTTCCACGGCGAACGCCGGCCCGGGCACGGACGGCAGCCAGTTCTTCATCATGTTCAAGCCCTACCCGAGCCTCGACGGCAACTACTCGGTGTTCGGCCAGGTCGTCGAGGGCCTCGAGACGCTGAAGAAGTTCGAAGCCGCGGCGAATCCCGGCGACGGCCCGCCGACGGAGCCGCTGTTCATCAGCAAGGTGACGATCGAGGTGAAGTGACGCGGTCCCGCAGCGTATAGTGCGAGCCCCGGACGCCCACCCGCTTCCGGGGCTCCGCATTTCCCACGGGAGGAGAGTCATGGCTTCGGGGCCGCGCATCCCCTTCTCCGGCGTCCTGCTCGTGGTGTTCGGCGGACTGTTTCTCGCCGACCAGCTGGGCGCCATCTCGTTCGGGCACGTGTTCTCGACCTGGTGGCCGGCATTGCTGGTGCTCGCGGGCGTCCTGAACTTGATCGAGCGCCCCGCCAGCGTGTTCGCCCCGATCATCATGATCACCGTCGGCATCGCGCTCCTCCTCTCGAACCTCGGCTACTTGAAGTTCGCGAGCGTCTGGCGCCTGTGGCCCGTCGTCCTGATCGCGATGGGA
>CAYSWZ010000192.1:0-6616 GCA_964434945.1 uncultured bacterium
GCGGTGCGCTTCGAGGGCAACGGCTACAGCGAGGAGTGGAAGGTGGAGGCGGCACGGCGCAAGCTGCCGAATCTTCCCGACACGCCCGCCGCGCTGAGCGAGGCGATGAAGCCCCAGAACCACGCGTTCCTGATCCGCACCGGCGTGCTGTCGCAGCTCGAGGTGGACGCCCGGTTCAACGTCGCCCTGGAACGCTACCTGAAGCAGGTGCTGCTCGAGGCGGAAGCGTTGGTGGACATGCTCAACACCTCCGTCGTCCCGGCGGTCGAGCGCCAGCTCGCGACCACGGGAGCCGCGTGGCGCGTCGTGACCGAGGCGTCGGGCACGGCGAAGGGCTCGCCCTACGGCAAGCGCGTGACGGCGCTCGCCACCGGCCTCGAAACGGTGCAGGACGGGGTGGCGCGGATCGGGGCGCTCCTCGAGAGCGTGCGCTCGACGCACGACGAACTCGAGGCCGCCCGCATCCTGGGCGGCAGGATGCGGCCGCTGATGCAGGAGGTGCGCGAGGCGGCGGACCGGCTCGAGTCCCTGGTGGACGACGAACACTGGCCGCTGCCGAAGTACCGCGAAATGTTGTTCGTGAAGTAACGCCTCACGGGAACGGCGGGCCGCCGGGGATTCCACCGGCGGCCCGCGCCCGTTTCAGGGGATGGGCCCGCTCCGCTCCGCGCGCCCGACCGCGGAGATTGGAACGGTTGCCCGCCTGCGATAGATTGCGTGCGATTCCACCTGCCCGCCCTTCGCCCGCTGCCGCCTGGAGTGTGCCGTGTTGGCTGTCCCGACCCTCAATCCCGCCCAGCAGGAAGCCGTCGAGCACGCGCACGGCCCGGTGCTGGTGATCGCCGGCGCCGGCTCGGGCAAGACGCGCGTCCTCACCGCGCGCGTCGCCAGGCTCCTCGCGCGCGGCGTGCCCGCCGAGGCGGTGCTGGCGTTCACGTTCACGAACCGCGCCGCACGCGAGATGCGCGCCCGCATCGAGTCGGAACTCGGCACGGCCGCGGCCGGCGTCTGGATCGGCACGTTTCACGCGACCGCGGTCCGCATCCTGCGGCGGGAGGCGAAGACGCTCGGGCTGCCGCCGGGATTCACGATCTTCGACCGCGACGACCAGGAGTCGGTCCTGCGCGAGCTGATCCGCGAGGCGGGCCTGCCCGACACCCAGTACCGCACCGGCCTCGTGCTGGGGCGCATCTCCGACGCCAAGAACGCACTGGTGCTCCCCGCCGAGGCCGAGCGCGCGGCGGTGGGGGACTTCGAACGCCACGTCGCCACGCTTTACGGACGCTACCAGGTGGCGCTGCGGCGCGCGGGCGCGCTCGACTTCGACGACCTGATCGCCGAGACGGTGCGGCTGTGGCTCGACCATCCCGAAGCCGGCGCGCGCTGGTCGCGGCGCTTCCAGCACGTGCTCGTGGACGAGTACCAGGACACGAACCACGCGCAGTTCCGGCTCGTCCAGTGCCTGGGCGGGGGCCATGGCAACGTGTTCGTGGTCGGGGACGACGACCAGAGCATCTACGGCTGGCGCGGCGCGCGGCTCGCGAACGTGCTCGACTTCGAGGACACGTTCCCCGGCGCGGTGACGATCCGGCTCGAGCAGAACTACCGCAGCACGCGCAACATCCTCGAAGCCGCGAACGCGGTCATCGCAAACAACGTGGCGCGGAAGGGGAAGACGCTGTGGAGCGAGCGCGACGCCGGCGCGGCGCTGGTGTTCGCGCTCACGCCGGACGAGACGTTCGAAGCCCGCCGCGTGCGCCACTGGCTGGAGCGCCAGCAGTCCCGCGGCAGGCGGCTCGCCGACTGCGCGGTGCTCTACCGCACCAACGCCCAGTCGCGTGCACTCGAGACGGAGCTGCGCCGGGCCGGCGTGTCCTACGAGATCGTCGGCGGCGTCTCGTTCTTCCAGCGCCGCGAGGTGAAGGACGTGCTCGCCTACCTCCGGCTCGCGGTCAACCCGCTCGACACGGTGTCGTTCTTCCGGATCTGGAACACGCCGCGCCGCGGGTTCGGGCCGGTGGTCGAGTCGCAGGTGCGCGCCCGGCTGGCCGAGCCCGGTACGGACCCCGTCGCGATCCTGCGATCGCTCGCGGCCGAGGGGGCGCTGCGCGGCGCCGCCCGCAGCGGGGCAGCGCAGCTCGTGGGGCTGATCGACGAGCTGCGAGGCGGGCTCGGGGGCCGGGTGGACGAGACGTTCGCGAGGCTCCTCGACCGGAGCGGATACCTGGAGCACCTGGAGGCCGCGGGCGAGGCGGATCTCGCCGAACGCCGTGCGAACGTGGAAGAACTCGGGGTCGCGGCGGCGCAGTTCGCCGCGGCGCACGCCGGTGAGGATCCGGCGAACGCCGGGCTCCTGGCGTGGCTCTCGGAGTGCTCGCTCCTCACCGACGCCGACCGCACCGCCGGCGGCGACCGCGTCCTGCTGCTCACGGTGCACAACGCCAAGGGCCTCGAGTTCGACGCGGTCGCCGTGGCGGGCCTCGAGGAGGGCCTGATGCCGCACGCCTCGTCGCTCGAATCGGGCGAGCAGCTCGAGGAGGAGCGACGGCTGTTCTACGTCGCGCTCACCCGCGCCCGCGACGAGGTGCTGCTGACGGCCGCCGCCTACCGTCGCCGCTACGACGGCGCCCGCGGTTCCGCCGTGTCTCGCTTCGTGGGCGAGATCCCGGAATCGCTGCTGGAGCGCGAGGAGACCTCCGGGACATGGTCGGAGCGGGGTCGCGGCCATGCGGGCGGGCACGGGGGATCGCGTGCGGGAAGCTGGCGGCGGAACGGCGACGCCGGCGAGGGCCTGGAGCACGATCCGGGAAACGAGGGCGACGGGGAATCCATGGTGATCCCGCGCGTCGGCGGGGGCCGGAGCGCGAATGCGCGGCGCGCGGTGGGACTCCACGTGCTCCACGAGACGTTCGGGCCGGGCACGGTGCTCGAGGCCGACGGCGATGGCCCGGACATGAAGCTCACCGTGCGCTTCACCGGCGTGGTGAAGAAGGTATATGCGCGCTTCGTGACCGGCGTGGCCGATGACGACTGATCGGGCGGGCGATGCGGATTGACCGCGCAGAGGCCGCGCGCATCGCCGGGCTGGCCCGCCTCGCCATCCCCGAAGCCGAGCTCGACCGCGTGGCGGAGCAGCTCTCGCAGGTGCTGGAGTTCGCGCGCGCGCTCGACGAGTTGAACCTGGGCGATGCGGAGCCGACCGTGTTCGCGCCGGCCGGCGAGCCGCTGCGAGCCGACGCGCCGGACGGGCGGACGTTCCCGCCCGGGCGCGCGACCGAGAACGCCCCCGAATCGGAGCATGGCTTCTTCCTCGTGCCACCGGTGGTGGAGAACCTCGAGCCATGAGGCGTGGCGCCTCGTGGACGCTGCCGGCGCGCACGGTGGCCGCCGCCGTCCAGGCGGGGGAGTTGTCTCCCGAGGCGGTGGCCGATGCGGGATTCGCCGGGCCGGGCGAGCGCTGGGAGCGCGACGTGCACGCGGTCGTGCACGACGATCCCGCCGCCCGGAGCGCGTCGGCCCGGAACGTGCGTGGCATGCTCAAAGCCGCGCCGCTCGCGGGCGTCCCGGTGCTCGTCAAGGACAACCTGTGCACGACCGACTACCCGACCACCTGCGGTTCGCGCATCCTCGCCGGCTGGCGTTCGCCCTATGACGCGACCGTGGTCCGGCGCCTGCGCGCCGCCGGCGCGGTGGTGGTGGGGAAGGGCAACATGGACGAGTTCGCCATGGGGTCGTCCACAGAGTTCAGCGCCCATGGCCCGAGCCGGAACCCCTACGACCTGACGCGGGTCCCGGGCGGATCCTCGGGCGGACCCGCGGCCGCCGTGGCGTACGGGCTCGTGCCACTGGCCCTCGGCAGCGACACCGGCGGTTCGGTGCGCCAGCCCGCGGCATTTTGCGGTGTCTACGGCTTGAAGCCCACGTACGGCCGGCTCTCGCGCTACGGTCTCGTCGCGTTCGGCTCGTCGCTCGACCAGGTGGGAGTGTTCGCGCGCCACGTGGGCGACGTCGCGGAGGCTTATGCCGTGCTCGCGGGAGCGGACCCCTTCGACGCCAGCTCGCGCCCGGGACCGCCGCCCGACGTGTCCGGCTGGGACCTGGGCGTCCGGCGACTGCATTTCGGCTGGCCGGCGAACCTCTGGCGCGAGGGAGTGGACCCGGCGATCGTCGCGGCGCTCGAACGCGCCGCCGCCTCGCTCGAGCGCGCCGGGGCCTCGCGCGTGCCGTTCGAATTCCTTCCGGGCACGTTCGCGGTGGCCGCCTACTACCTGCTCGCCACGGCGGAGGCGAGCAGCAACCTGGCCCGCTTCGACGGCGTGCGCTACGGCCTGCGCCAGCCCGACACCGAGCTCATCAGTATGCAGGCGCGCACCCGGGGCGTGGGCTTCGGGCCGGAGGTCCGCCGCCGCATCCTGCTCGGCACCTACGCGCTCTCGGCCGGCTACCACGACGAGTTCTATCTCAAGGCCCAGCGCGCGCGCACGCGCATCGCGCGCGAGTACCTCGGTGCGTTCGAGCGCTGCGACGTGATGCTGCTGCCGACCACGCCCACGCTGCCGTTCAGGCTCGGCGAGAAGACGGACGACCCGCTCGCCATGTACCTCTCGGACATCTTCACCATCGGTGCGAATCTCGCGGGGATCCCGGGGCTGTCGGTGCCGATGGGGCTCGTGCCCGGCGGGCTGCCGGTGGCTGTCCAGCTGCTCGGCCCCGCCGACGCCGAGCCGCTGCTTCTGCGCGCCGCCCGCGCGCTCGAAGTCGACGGGGAAGCCGAGCGCATGGCGCGAGGCTATGAAAAGGAGTTCGCATGGCCTGGGAGCCGGTGATCGGGCTCGAGTGCCACGTCCAGCTCCGGACGCGCACGAAGATGTTCTGCGGCTGCCCGGTGGCGTTCGGGTCCGAGCCGAACGCGAACGTGTGCCCGGTCTGCCTCGGGCTCCCCGGCGCGCTGCCGCGCGCGAACGCGGTCGCCATCGAGTACGCGCTCCGGCTCGGCACGGCGCTCGCCTGCCGGATCCGCGACGAGAGCGTGTTCGCGCGGAAGAACTACTTCTATCCCGACATGCCCAAGAACTACCAGGTGACGCAGTACGACCGGCCGCTGTGCGAGGGGGGCGAGCTGCCGATCACGCTCGACGGCGGCACGCGCGGGATCGCGCTCACGCGCATCCACTGCGAGGAGGACGCCGGCAAGTCGTTCCATCCCGAGCGGCGGGGTGACCGGCGGCTGTCCCGCGTCGACTTCAATCGCGCCGGCGTGCCGCTCCTGGAGCTGGTCACCGAGCCGGTGCTCCGCACGCCGGCCGAGTGCACCGCGTTCCTGCTCGCGCTCCGGCGGCTGGTGCGCTGGCTCGGGATCTCGGACGGCGACATGGAGAAAGGCCAGCTGCGCTGCGACGCGAACGTGAGCCTCCGCCCGGCGGGCGCGCGCACGCTCGGCAGCAAGACCGAGCTCAAGAACCTGAACACGATCAAGGGGGTCGAGCGGGGCGTCACCTCCGAGATCGCGCGCCAGGCCGCGCTCCTCGATGCCGGCGAGCCGGTGCGCCAGGCGACCCTCCTCTACGACGCAGATCACGACCAGCTCGTCGTCATGCGCAGCAAGGAAGAGGCGCACGACTACCGCTATTTTCCCGATCCCGACCTGCCCGTGCTGCTCGTCAGCGAAGCGCAGCGCACGGCGGCTCGCGCGGCCGCGCCCGAGCTGCCGTGGGTGCGCGAGGCGCGTTTCCGCGACGAATACGCGCTCCCGGCCTACGACGCGGCCGTGCTCACCGAGAGCCGCGACCTGAGCGACTACTTCGCCGCGTGCGTCCCGGGGCGGCACGCGAAGCTCGCGAGCAACTGGGTGATGACGGAGTTGCTGCGGGTCCTGAAAGCCCGCGACTGGAGCATTGCGGACTGGGCGGGCCGCGTCCCGCCGGCGCGCTTCCGCGAGTTCCTCGCCCGCGTCGCCGCGGGCGAGCTCCCGGGACCGGTGGCGAAGCAGGTGTTCGCCTGGCTCGCGGCGGAACCGGGGTCGGTCGCCGAGCTACTCGAGCGCCACGGTGTCCGGGTGGCGGGGGGAGAGGACGAACTCCGCCCGCTCGTCCGCGCGGTGCTCGACGAGCACCCGGGGCCGGTGGCCCAGGTGCTGGCGGGACGCGAGGCGACGTTCGGTTTCCTGGTCGGGATGGTCATGAAGCGAAGCGGCGGCCAGGCGGTCCCGCAGGTGGTGAACCGGCTCCTGCGCGAGGAACTCGCCGCGCGCCGCGGCGCGTGAACACGCCCGGCGAACCGATCGCGGACGGTCCGCTCGCCGACTTCGCGCAGCGGGTGCGGAACGCGCTCGCCGATCCGGAAGCCGCCGCGCTCGCCACGCGGTTCACCGCGCCGCTCGTGACCGCGCTGGTTGCCGACGCGGGCGAGGACCCGAACCGCCTCGCGCTCGCACTCTCGGAGTCGATCCGTGCGCTCGATCGGATCGGCGTGCCGCGCGCGCGGCAGTTCGTGCTGCTCGGCGGAGATCCGCCGGCGTCGAGCGCGCCCGGGACCGCACGCGCGCTCCGCGAATCGCTCGGCGTGCCGGTGTTCGTCACGGTGCCGGAGCGCGCCGGGTTCGTCGCCGGCCGGCTCG
>CAYSWZ010000193.1:0-8144 GCA_964434945.1 uncultured bacterium
CCCCGCCCCACGCAAAGGAGTTCCCCAATGCGCATCCGGTACCCGCAATTCCACCACGCATTCGCCACGCTGCTCGTACTCCTCGCCGCCGTTTTTCTCTGGCGCACCGCCCTGGCGCTGAGCGCCGGCGCGACGCCGGACAAGTCCAACAACCCGCGCATGGTCGGCGGCGTCGTGCAGCCGCCCGAGACGTGCAGCAAGTCCGGTTGCCACGACACGCAGCCCACCACGGGCTGCAATGGCAAGGTGGAGATCACCGGGCTGCCCGGCTGCTACGTCGCGGGGCAGACGTACAACCTGACGATCAAGGTCACCGACGCGAACGCACGGCGCTGGGGCTTCGAGGTCGGCGCCCAGTACACCGAAGGCAACCAGTGGGACTACGTGAGCGCGGGCTCGATCGACAACGTCGCCGGGCAGCGGACGAAGAAGGTCACTTCCGCCGACGGACAGCGCTCCTTCATCACGCACAACAGCGGTCCGAACAGCCCGAACGGCGACGGGACGTTTGCCGGCCAGGCGGGTTCGGCGCAATGGAACTTCACCTGGACCGCGCCGGGCGGCACCGCCCGACAGACCCAGGTGTGCTTCTACGTCGCAGGCCTCGCGGGCAACAATGACCAGACCTCCGACGGCGATTGCACCTACAACACGAAGGTGTGCGTCCAGCCGTGCGGCCCCGTGGAGACGCGGCACTCGACCTGGGGCGAGGTCAAGGTTCGTTACGAGAAGTAGCGGGCGAGTGCCGTCGCGAACCGCGGCGGAGATGCGCGACACAATCGGGCCCCGGGAGCGGCGATCTCCCGGGGCCCGCTGCATCTGACGCCGGCACTCTGCTTCGCCGGCGCACGCGACGCCGCATCCGGAACGCCTCCGCTATCTCAGCCCGCGGATCAGTACCGCATCCATCGTGTCCGTCCCCGCGTTCACGACGACGTGGCGGCTGTCGGGCGCCCAGCCGAAGCCGAAGATCGCCTCGGTGGTGAACCGGGTCACCTGCACGGGCCGGCTTCCGTCCGCGGCGGTGATCCAGAGATTCGCGGATTCGCCCACGAGCAGCCGGACGGCGAGCTTCGTTCCATCCGGCGACCAGCTGTAATCGGTCACGCGCCCGCTCGTGAAGTGGGTGAGGGCCCGCGGCGTTCCGCCATCCAGGGACTCGCGGTACACGTTCCAGACCGAATCGGCGCGGTCGCGATAGGTCAGCCCGCGGCTGTCGGGCGCCCATCGGAGCTGGCTGGCCTTGGACGGCACTCGCACGGTCGCGGTGGCGGGGCCGCCCCCGACGGGAAGAACGTCCCAGACCGTGGTGGACAAACCACGCGGGTCCGCCACACTCCGGCCGATCAGCACGCTCCGACCGTCGGGCGAGAAGCCGCTCGTCCCGTTCGCGGTCGAGTCCGCGCGCAGTACGCGGCCGTCGTCCGTCGACACGACGGACACCAGCTTCGGCGATTCGAAGTGGCTGGCGAGCACCATGCGGCCGTCGCTGGAGAGCGACAGCGTGCGCTCCCCACCGCCCCGTGTGAGCTGTCGTTGGTCGCTGCCATCGGGTTTCATCCGCCAGACGTGACTGCCCGTGCC
This sequence comes from uncultured bacterium, assembly GCA_964434945.1. Taxonomy (GTDB): domain Bacteria; phylum Eisenbacteria; class RBG-16-71-46; order RBG-16-71-46; family RBG-16-71-46; genus JAIOPA01. Next base: position 1,585 of record CAYSWZ010000193.1, read on the forward strand.
GTCGAGGTGATCGAAGACCACGATCCCCGCGGCACTGCGCGGGGAGATGGAGTGGGCGTCCCCCGTCGTGAGCTGCCGGGCCGCCCCGGGAGCCATGCCCATGGCCCACAGCTGCAGGTACCGATCCTGTGGGGCGCAGTAGACGAGCGTGGCGGAATCGACCGGCGCGACCGAACTCGGTGCCGCTCCCGGATCCGTGAATGACGTGAGCTGGAGCGGGGGAGCCCCGGAAGCATCGGCGAGCCAGAGATTGCCGAGCCCCAGCTCGCGCACCGCGGCGACGCTCGCGTCCGTCGGCGACGCCGAGACGCTGCTGTAGAAGTTGAAATCGTTCGTCACCCGTCCCGTCCCGCCGTCGGGATAGGAGTACTGGAACACCTGGTTTTCGAGCGAGAACCTCAAGTCCGTCCCGGTGGAGACGAGTTCCCGGCCCCCCCGGCGCCAGGCGACGTCGTCGAGAAACGTGCGCTTGAGCTTGAGGAAGTCCTCGCGCCGGCCGCTCACGGGATCCCACATCGCGATCGTGGATTCGAGATCGGGCGCCGGCGTCCCGAGGACGCCCGCGATCCGCCGGCCATCGGGCGACCAGGAGGGTGCGCCGGCGAAACCGGATTGCGCATTGATCCGGGCGAGGATCCGCTCCTTTCCCGAGTCCAGCTCGCGAACCACCAGTCGGGATTCGCGCGGATCGCTCAGGTGCCTCCAGAACGCGAACTGCCGGCCGTCCGGGGAGAAGCTGATCTTGGAATCCACGTCGAACGCCCGCTCGCGCGGCGTGCCGCCGAGCGAGGGGACCTGGTAGAGCGACCGGTAGTTCGGCGCGTCCGGCCGGGACGCGCAGTAGAAGAGATAGTTCCCGTCGGGGGAGAACGAGGGAAAGAGCAGCGGCGTGTCCGTCGCCGGCTGGACCTCGACGTCGCTTCCCGTCGCGACCTGGCGCACGCGCAGTTCCTCGCGGCCGGCGCGCCCGCAGACATAGGCGAGGTATCGCCCATCCTGCGACAGCGCGCACTCGCTGACATCGCCGCGCTCGGTCTGTGCGGTCATCCGCATGGTCTCGTAAGGCTGGCCCTGAGGCGCACGGTGCCGGATCGACCACCAGGCGACCGCGACGCTCCCGAGGACGGCCAGCGCGAGCGCGATCCAGATCACGGGCGAAGCCCGGCGCGCGGGGATCGCCCGGCTGGAGCCGGAGCCGATGCGTCCCGAGCTCGCGGACGCCGAGAGCGTGGCGTACTCCTCGACGATCTCCCGCAGCTCGAGGGCCACGTCCTTCATGGACTGAAGCCGCTGCTCGGGGTTCTTCGCGAGGCAGCGCCGGATCAGGCGCCGCAGTTCCGCAGGGACCGTGGAGTTCAGCTCCTCCACCGGCATGGGCGTGTCGTGCAGGATGCGGTGCATCGTCTCGACCGCGGTATCGGCCGCGAACGGCCGCCGCCGCGTGGCCGCCTCGTAGAGGATGGACCCGAACGAGAAGATGTCGGAGCGATGATCCACGGCCTTTCCCTGCACCTGCTCCGGCGACATGTAGCCGGCGGTCCCGAGCACCACGCCTTCATCCGTGGCTTCCGCGCCGACGGTCTGGGCCGTGGAGACCTCGGGGCCCAGCTCGCGCCGCTCGGTCAGCTTCGCCAGGCCGAAGTCGAGCACCTTGGCGAACCCGTCCGCCGTCACCATGATGTTCCCGGGCTTCAGGTCGCGATGGACGATCCCCGCGGCGTGCGCCTTGGCGAGCCCCTCGGCGACCTGTGCCAGGTAACCGAGCAGCGTGCGCAGGTCGGTCCTGTCCTCGTGAATCAGGACCGAGAGCGTCCTGCCGCTCACCAGCTCCATCGAGATGAAGTGCACCGGGCTCGAATCCGCCTCGCCCGGCGAGCGCACCGTGTCCTGCCCGATCTCGTAGATCGTGACGATGTTCGGGTGGCTCAAGGACGAGGCGGACTTGGCCTCCAGCACGAACCGGCGCACCCGCTCCTCGCTGCGCACGAGGTCGGGCGGCAGGATCTTGAGGGCGACCCTTCGCTCGAGCGACTGGTCCTGGGCGAGGTACACCTCGCCCATTCCGCCGGCTCCGAGCGGGCCCACGATCCTGTAATGCGAGATCTCGTCCTGGGGACGCAGCGTTCGAGCGGCACGGCCCGCCATGGAGTCCTCCGGTGGACGACTTGCGGAGCGCGAAGCCTAGCGCGGGCGGATCAGGCGTGCCAGCCGCGGACAGGACAGCCTCGGACGACAGATGTCGGGTCGCCGCGTCATTGAGATGACAATGCCGCCGCAGTAGGCTTCACGCTCGGGGGACCGCAATGCCCAGGCCGCTCGCGCGCGACTCGCTGCTCGTGTTCTTCGCACTGACGTTCGCCGTGACCGAGACGTGCTTCGTCACCGCGGCCGCACGGTCGCGGAGCCTCCCGCCCGGCGCCGGCCCGGGTGCGGGTCTCCACGTGCTCGTCCTCCTCGGGACGTTCGCGCCGGGCCTGGTCGCGCTGGGTCTCACCGCCCGGGCCGAGGGAGGCGCCGGCGTGCGGGCGCTCCTCGGCCACCTGTTCGCATGGCGGGTGCGCGTACGCTGGTACGTCTTCGCCATCGGCTACATCGCCGCGGTCAAGCTCACGGTCGCCGTGGTGGAGCGCTTCGCGACCGGTGCGTGGCCGCGCTTCGGTGGCCCGCCGTGGTACCTGATGATCGCGGCCACGTTGTTCTCGACCGTGATCGGCGGCCAGTCGGGGGAGGAACTCGGCTGGCGCGGCTACGCACTGCCCCGCATGGCGGCACGCTTCGGTCTCGGCGGCGCGAGCCTTCTGCTCGGCGTGATCTGGGCGGCCTGGCACCTGCCGCTCTTCTTCCTCGAGGGAGCGGACACCCACGGGCAGTCGTTTCCCGTGTTCGTCCTCCAGGTCACGGCCCTGTCGGTGGCCATGGCGTGGCTCTGGTGGCGCACGAACGGGAGCCTGCTGCTCACCATGCTCATGCACGCCGCGATCAACAACACCAAGGACATCGTACCCTCGGCCGTGCGGGCGGCCCGGGACCCGTTCGCGCTCAGCACGTCGGGGACCGCATGGCTCAGCCTGGCGCTCCTGTGGCTCGCGGCCGGCTGGCTTCTCGTCCGAATGCGAGCGGCGAACATTCCGGCGGGGCCGGAAGCCGGCGGGGCCACGGCGCCCGTCCCCGATCCGGTCGTCCGGAGTCGGCAGGCCCGGTGAGTCTGCGCTAGAATCCTCCGATGCCATTGACCCCCGGCTCCCGACTCGGGACCTACGAGATCGTCTCACCGCTGGGCGCCGGTGGCATGGGCGAGGTGTTCCGCGCCCGCGACACACGGCTCGGGCGCGAGGTCGCGATCAAGGCGCTGCCCGAGGAGTTCGCCCGCGATCCCGAGCGGCTGGCACGTTTCGAGCGCGAGGCGAAACTGCTGGCGTCGCTCAATCACCGGAATGTCGCGGGCATTCACGGGCTGGAGGTGGTGGACGAGCGCCGCTATCTCGTGCTCGAGTTCGTGGATGGCGAGACGCTCGCCGCCCGGATCCTCCGCGGGGCGATCCCGGTGGAGGAGACCGTGGGGATCGCGCGCGCCATCGCCGCAGCACTGGAGGCCGCGCACGAAAGCGGCATCATCCACCGGGACCTGAAGCCCGGGAACGTGATGCTGACGCAATCCGGCGACGTCAAGGTGCTCGACTTCGGGCTCGCGAAAGGTGGCGCCGCGGCGGCCTCGGGCTCCAGCCCCGATCTCTCCGCGTCGCCGACGCGCACCTACGGCGGGACGCAGGCCGGTATCATCCTCGGCACCGCCGCGTACATGAGCCCGGAGCAGGCGCGCGGCAAGGCGGTGGACCGGCGGACGGACATCTGGTCGTTCGGTTGCGTCGTGTTCGAGTGCCTGACCGCGCGGCAGGCGTTCTCGGGCGAGACGGTGTCGGACATCGTCGCGCACATCCTCCAGGGCGAGCCGGAGTGGAGCGCACTGCCGCCGAAGACGCCGGAGCCGCTGCGCGGGCTCCTGCACCGCTGCCTGGAGAAGGATCTCAAGCGCCGCCTGCGCGACATCGGCGATGCGTGCATCGAACTGGACGACCTGAGCGCGCTCAGCGAATCGAAGCGCATGGCGCGCTCGGCCGCTTCGAGCGCGGGCCCGGCGCGACGGATGAATTGGAGGGTCACGGCGCTCGTCGCCGCCGCGGCCGCCGTCGCCGCATGGTCCGCGGCACGGCTTTCGCTGCCGGTCCCGGAGACGCATCCGGTCCGGGTCGAGATCTCCGGGCCGAAACATCGCCTGCTCCAGCCCGACGCCGCCGCCGCCGCGCTCTCGCCCGACGGCCTGACACTGGCCATGATCGCAAACGACTCCGCGGGCACGAGCAGCATCTGGCTCCGGCGGCTCGACTCGCTGACACCGCGCGAGGTCCCGGGGACGCAGAATGCGACGTGCATGTTCTGGTCGCCCGACAGTCGCTACCTCGCGTTCTTCGCCGGCGATCACCTGCTCGAGAAGGTGGCGATCGCCGGTGGCGATCCCGAGCGCATCTGCGAGGTCAAGGCCGCGCGCGGAGGCTCGTGGAACCGGGATGGCGTCATCCTGCTGGCGCCCTACTCGAACGGTGGCATCTACCGCGTCTCCGCAAACGGCGGCGACCCGGTCGCGATCACGCACCCCGACTCCGCGCACGGAGAGACCGGCAACCGCTTCCCGGTGTTCCTGCCCGACGGCAGGCACTTCCTCTTCAGTGGCGTGCCGGCCGGGGCGGATGGCAAGGGCGGCCTCTACGTCGGATCTCTCGATGGTGGGAAACCGCGCGCGCTGGCGCGCGTCGAGACCGGGGCGATCTACTGCGACCCCGGCTGGCTCGTGACGACGCGGAGTTTCTCGCTGGTCGCGCAGCGCTTCGATTCCGGTGCGCAACGCCTGGTCGGCGAACCCGTCTCGCTCGGCGACGGTCCCGGCGGGAGCCAATTCAGCGGCGCGCCGGTCGTGTCCGCGTCGCAGACCGGCACGCTCGCATTCCTCACCCGTAGCATCCCGCTTCAGCGGCTGTCCTGGATGGACCTCGAGGGCCATGAACTCGGGACTCCCGGCATCGCGAACGGGCTCTACCTCCGGGTGTACCTGTCGCCGGACGGCCGGCGCGCGCTCTTGATCGGCATCTCGGACGACCTGACGAACTACGTCGCGCTCGCCGACCTCGAACGGGGCACGGTGTCGCGGCTCAGCGCACCGAACGAAAACGCGACCGTCGCGACCTGGTCCCCGGACGGCCGTCGCATCGCCTACCTCGACGAGTCGAAGGAGACCCTCGTCATTCGCTCCCTGGCGGATGGAAGCAGCCGCAGCTACCTCGGCTCCGACCACGCCTACAAGCGGCTCGACCAGTGGACGCGCGATGGGCGATTCCTCTTGTACGAGCGATTGGACGCCTCCACCAAGTGGGATGAATGGCTGCTCCCGGTGGACGGCGACAGCACGAGCCGACCGGTGGTGCGCTCCCAGTTCAATGACGAGTTCGGTGCGGTGTCTCCCGACGGACGCTGGATCGAGTTCGTGTCCGACGAGACCGGGATCCAGGAGGTCTACGTAAGGGCGGTGGCGTCGGAAGGGCTCAAGTACCAGGTCACGAATGGCGGGGGTGGCGTCGTCGGCTGGTCTCACGACGGCGCGTCCTTGCTGTTCACGCGGGCGAGTCAGCCCGGGGTGGTGTACCGCGCCCCAGTGCACGCTGCGGAGGAATTCGCGCTGGGCGCACCCAGCGTGTTCGCCCGGCTGCCGGACGACCTGACGTCGGCCGACGCGCCCGCGGATGCGAAGCGCCTGTTCGTGATCCGCCCGGCGGAGACACCGCTGCCTCAGACGGTGACGGTGCTGCAGAACTGGCAGTCTGCACTCAGGCGGCCATGACGCTGGCGCCCGGCCCGGCGATCCGGCTGGTCCCCGGCTGGACGGGGTTGGTGAAGCCATGACGCTTCCCGGGCCTTCCGCGCTCGGACTCGGGCTGTTCCTGTCCGAGCTGGCGCTCTGGCTGGGCCGCCGCTCGTCTGCCGCCTCGGCCCGCTCCGCCGATCGCTCCTCGCTTGCGCTCTTCTGGGGCACGATCCTGCTCGCGATCTCCGCCGGCGTGTGGCTCGCGCGTTCGCAGTCCCGCTGGAGCTTCGAGCTCTCGACGAGCGGGCACCTGGCCGCGCTGGTGATGTTCGCCGTCGGGCTCGGCATCCGCTGGTGGGCGATCCTGACGTTGGGGAGATACTTCACCGTGGACGTGGCGATCCACGCCGAGCACCAGCTCGTCAGGACCGGGCCCTACCGATTCGTGCGGCATCCCTCCTACACGGGCCTCGTCCTCCTCTTCCTCGCACTGGCCGTCACTTTCCGGAACTGGGCGTCACTGATCGTCATCCTCGCGCCGATCCTGGCGGCGCTCCTCTACCGAATCCGCGTGGAGGAGGCGGCGCTCTCCGCCGCGTTCGGGCCCGCGTACGCGGAGTACCGGCGCAGCACGAAGGCGCTCTTTCCCTGGGTCCTCTGAAGTCGCCACGGGCCGGATGTTCGCCCGGGCCCGGCACGAGGCGCA
>CAYSWZ010000194.1:0-12274 GCA_964434945.1 uncultured bacterium
GGCTTCGTGCCGCGGGGCGAGCGCGCGCCCGAACGAGGACCGCGACCGGAGCGCTTCACGCCGGGCGGCGGCAGGCCCATGGCGCGTCCGCGGCCTGGTGCCGCACCGCGGGGTGGCCCGCGCGCCCGCGACAACGGGGGAGGCGCTCGGCGCGGGAGCCGTCCCGGTCCGGCGCAACGACAGGAGGGTGAGGGCCGGCGAGGTGCCGGCCACGGGCGCCCGGGCGGCCGTCCGGGGCGGGACGAAGTCCGACCGGTGGTGAACTCCACCCGGAGGGCGGCTCCGCGCGGCCGCGTGCGCCCCGGGCGTGGACCGGCCCGCAAGCCGCGCGCGTTCCCGACCCGCGGACCCGGTGCATCGCTCCCCCGGCGAGGCAAAAAGTCTTCACGTCGTAGGGAGCGCTGAGCATAGACTTATAGCAGTGCACTCAAGTAGTGGTTCAGGTCCACTCGGAACCGCCACCGCGGCTCCCGGACACGGCCGAGCCCGCGAGAGTGCGACCATGCGACGACCCGGGACCATTCGACGGTCTCGGTTCATCCCCCGCGCGGGATCGGACACGGAAGGCCGCTCCAGCCTCATGACTCTCCCCAGGGTGCCGTGCGCCTCGAGCATCTCGAGCCCCATCCGCGAGTCTCTCCCGGAACCGTCGCAGTCCTGCCCGGTGTACTACCGGCAGGTCTCGTCCACCCGCGCGAGGGCAACCGGCTCGGCTGGCGTGGCTGGCTGGCGGTGCTCGGCCTCGCGTGCGCACTCCTCGGACAGGGTGAGCACAGTCGTGTGGACCGGCGCTTCCGCTCGCCCAGCACCACGCTGACCACCTACTGGGAAGCCCTTCGCACTGGAGACGCGGATGGCGCGTGGAACTGTTTCGCCGAGGGACGTCGCGACGTACCGATGCCCGGCTCGGTTTGGTTCCTGCCGTCGACCGCTGACCTGTGGTTGAGTGGGTATCGCGCGCTGGCGGTGAGTTCCGAACGGGTGATGGTTTCGTACGAGGTGCACTACCGTGACGGACGGGCTGGGGACGAACGCATGTTCCGGTTCGGCAACGAACTCGTTCGTGAGCACGGAGAGTGGCGCATCGCGAAGCCGATCGGCGAGGCGAGCATGCCCGAGTGGAAGCCGAGGGACCGACCGGTTGACATCTGATCGGGCAGGCTCCTAGGCTCGACAGCACCCGTCCGTCCAGGCGGCGAACTCAGGGAGATGAATGGGTACCAAGCCGATCCGTGTCCTCCTGGCCGTGTCGCTTTGCGTCGCCGTCGCCGCGCCCGCCGGGGCCACGAAGTACGCCGGCGAGTTCCTCAAGATACCGGTCGGGGCCCGCGCCGTCGGCATGGGCGGGGCGTTTTCCGCGGTCGCGGACGACGCGACCTCGCCGTTCTGGAACCCCGCGGGCATGGTCTACCTGCCCTACAAAGAGGCGTTCCTCCAGCACGCCGAGCAGTTCGGCAGCCTGGTGAACCACAACTTCGGCTCGGCGGTGTTTCCCATGAAGAGCGGGGAGGAGCACCGCTCGGCCTTCGGGATCGCGCTCACCTGGGTGGGCGTCAACGACATCCCCGTCACGCCGCGTCCGGGGGCGCTGCGTCCGAACATCGACTTCGACGATGCGGACGGCCCCGACGGGAATCCGACGACCAACGACCCCGGCCAGGGCGATGGCATCTGGGAGCCCGGCGAGCGGCTGCTGATCTCCTCGGACGACCTGTTCATGGCGAGCAGCGCCGACATGGCGATGAGCGTCTCGTACGCGCGCCAGCGCGGCCGTCACTTCGCGTGGGGGGGCTCGGTCAAGTTCCTCCGCCAGAGTCTCCCCGACACGATCCCGGGCGAGCACGTCACCTCGTTCGGCGCCGGGCTGGACGCCGGGTTGCTCTACATGCCGATGGACGCGATCACGGTGAGCGCGGTCATGCACGACCTCACGACCACGTACATCACCTGGAGCAACGGCACGCGCGAGTTCGTGGCCCCGAACTTCACCTCGGGAGTGGCCATCAACTTCTATCCCGCGCCGGGACACGCGCTCACCTGGGGCACCGACCTGGTGTGGGACTTCGAGAATCGAAGTCTCGACAGCCAGATGAACATCGGCGTCATCAACGCCGACCTGCGGGTCGGGCTCGAGTACTGGTACCGGAACACGCTCGCGCTCCGCAGCGGCCTGAACGGGAAGGACCTCGACTTCGGCGCGGGGGTGCGCTACCGGCACTTCGGCGTGGACTACGCCGCGGCGCTCAATCGCTTTTTCGCCAGCTCCGATCCCGCGTTCCCGGACGACCACAATCTTCCGACGACGCACCTGCTTTCGGCCTCGTACAGCTGGTGAGCTGAAGCGCGCATGGCGCGGGGGCGGTCGATGTCTTGACCGGCCCCCGCGCCGTTCCCTACCGTCCGCGGCTCGAAGCCGGCGTGGTGGTGGAGTTCGGGTCCCCGCGGAGACGCCTCGTGCGTGACGTGCTGGCGCTGATCCTGTCGGGCGGTGGTGGCGAGCGGCTCGGCGTGTTGTGCGCCGAGCGCGCGGTGAGCGCGTTGCCGTTCGGCGGCAAGTACCGGGTGATCGACTTCGTGCTCAGCAACTGCTGTCACTCGGGCGTGAGCCGCGTCGGCGTGCTCGCGCAGCACGCACCGGCATCGCTCAACGACCACATCGGCGCCGGCCGGCCGTGGGACCTCGATCACCGCTCGGGCGGCGTCGTCATCCTGCAGCCCTACCAGACGCGCAGCCACGCCGGCTGGTATCGGGGCACCGCCGACGCGATCGCGCAGAACTGGGACTGGATCGAGGAGCACCGCCCCGACCGCGTGCTGGTCCTGTCCGGCGATCACGTCGTGCGCATGGACTACCGGCCGCTGATCGCCGCGCACCTGCAGCGCGCGGCGGCGGTCACGGTGGCGGTCACACCGGTGCCCGCGCACGAGGCGAACCGCTTCGGCATGGTGCACGTCGAGTCGTCCGGGCGCATCCGGAGCATCGAGGAGAAGCCGCAGAGCACCGACGCCGCGCTCGCGAACATGGGCATCTACCTGTTCGAGACCGAGCGGCTCGCCGACATCCTGCGCGCGCGCCCGGTCGACCTCGTGCTCGACGTGCTCCGGCCACAGGTCGCGGCGGGCCAGCGGGTGTTCGCGCACGAGTTCGAGGGCTACTGGGAGGACGTCGGGACGGTGGCGTCGTTCTACCGGGCGAACCTGGAACTCGTCCAGCGCCAGCCGCGCCTCGCGCTGCACGACCCGCGCTGGCCCATCCTGACGCGCGACGAGGAACGCCCGCCGGTGTGGCTGGGGCCGGAGGCCGCGGTCGAGGAGAGCCTGGTCGCGAACGGGTGCCGCATCGAGGGCCGCGTCCGGCGCTCGATCCTGTTCCCCGGCGTGCACGTGGGTCCCGGGGCGGAGGTCTCGGAGTCCGTCATCATGGCGGACACGCGCCTGGACGCGCGGGCGAACGTCCGGCACTCGATCCTCGACAAGTACGTGAAGGTCGGCGCGGACGCCGTGGTCGGCGAGGGCGACGGGAACGGCGTGCCCGGCATGGAATGGCTCGCGGGCCTGTCGGTGGTGGGCAAGGACACCTGGATCCCCGAGCGCGGGCACGTGTACCGGCCGAGCGCGATCGGCGTCGGCGGGCGCTACGAGGACCTGCACGACGGCGTGCTCGCCGCCGGCACGGTGGTCCCGAATCGACGCTGGTTCGAGGAGCTGCGGTGAGGTCTTCGGGCTGCTCGCGCGCGACGAATGGAGCGCCTTGCCAATGACCAACCGTTACGCGTTCATCCTCGCGGGCGGCGTTGGCAGCCGCCTGTGCCTCCTGTCCGAGCGGCGCGCCAAGCCGGCGGTGCCGTTCGGCGGCAAGTACCGGATCATCGACTTCACGCTCAGCAACTGCGTCAATTCTGGCATCTTCGACGTCGGCGTGCTCACGCAGTACCGCCCGACCTCGTTGAACCAGCACATCGGGATCGGGCGGCCCTGGGACCTCGATCGCACCCGTGGCGGCATCCAGTTGCTGCAGCCGGCGCCGGGGCTGTCCGCGAGCGACTGGTACCAGGGCACGGCGGACGCGATCTACCAGAACATGGTGCACCTGAAGCGACGCCGCACCGAAGAGGTGCTGATCCTGTCCGGGGATCACGTCTACCAGATGGACTACAACGTGCTGTACGCGTTCCACCGCCGCAACCAGTCCCGGCTGACCGTGGCCGTCACCGAGGTCCCGGCCGGCGAAGTGGACCAGTTCGGCATCCTCGAGACCGCGGACAACGGCCGCGTCACCGCGTTCAAGGAGAAGCCGCGCGGACCGGTCACGTCGCGGCTCGCCTCGATGGGCGTCTACCTGTTCGACCGCGAGGCGCTCATCCGCTGGCTGGTCGAGGACGCCGGTAGCCCGGAGTCCTCGCACGACTTCGGCAAGGACCTGCTGCCGCGCCTCGTGGCACGCGGCGAGAGCGTGTTCGCGTACCGGCACCTGGCCTACTGGCAGGACGTGGGCACGCTCGACTCCTACTACCGCGCGAACCTCGAGTTCGTGCAGCCCACGCCGCCGCTCGACCTCGCCGACCCGGACTGGGTCGTGCACACGCAGACCGCCGACCGGCCTCCCGTCCGCGTCGAGTCCGGAGCGCACGTCTCGCGGAGCCTGCTCGCCAACGGCTGCTCGGTCGCCGGCGAGGTGGTCCACTCGGTGCTCTTCCCGGGCGTGGTGGTGGAGCGCGGCGCGGTGGTGCGCGACAGCATCGTCATGCACGACACGGTGGTGGGGGCGGGGGCGACGCTCGACCGCGCGATCGTGGACAAGGAGGTGCGCGTCGGCCGCGGCGTGAAGCTCGGACACGGCGACGACATGACCCCGAACCGCGCCTGCCCCGAGCATCTCTCGAGCGGGCTCGTCGTCGTGGGCAAGCGGGCGCGGCTCCCGGAGGGCCTGGTCGTGGGCCGCAACGCGCGCATCGGCGCGAGCGTCGTGGAGGCGGACTTCACCGCCCCGGTGCCGGCCGGCGGCGTCGTTGACGGACCCGAGTCCATGCACTGACCCGCGCGGTGCCCCCGGCGCGCCCGAGGCGCGCCGGGCACCGGTGCAATCAGGCCGGCAGGAGGAGCCGCTGGCCGGGCGTGACGCGATCGCTGGCGAGCTTGTTGAGCTTCCTCAGCGTCTCCACGGTCACGCCGTGCCGTGCGGCGATGCCCTCGAGCGTCTCGCCTTCGAGCACGGTGTGCGACGACTGCGGCTGCTCCTGCACGCGCTGCGGGTGCGTGTCGATCCCGCCCGCCGGCTTGTCGAGCGTCGACTCGTCCGCGAGCGGGGCACCCGACACCTTGAGCACCTGCCCGCGGTGGACCTCGGTGTTCGTCTTGAGGTGGTTCCAGGAGCGCAGCTCCGCCGGCGTGACATGGTGGAGTGCGGCCACCGAGGCCAGCGTCTCGCCGGTGCCGACCGTGTGCAGGTCGGAGCCCGTTGCGGGGCCGGTGGCGGTCGCGGGGGCGGCCGGGTGCGGCGTGCTCGTGGGCGCCTCGGCCGCGGTCGGATTCGCGGCCGGGGACGGCTTCACCGACACGGGCGCCGACGAAGGCACGCTCGGCACACCCGCGTCACGCTTCGCGGCCGCGCTGTCGCTGCCGGTCTCGTCCGCGCGGATGAACAGGCGCGTGCCGCGCTTCACCCCGGGCGTGAGGACGTGGTTCCACTTCTTCAGGTCCGTGACGCTCACGCCGTAGTGCGCGGCGATCGAATGCAGCGTCTCACCCGGCTTCACGGTGTGCGTGACGCGCTCGACCGGCACGCTGTTGCCCTCGATCTTGCCGGGCAGCCCGATCGTGCGCGACGGCACGTAGTCCGTCGACGCGCGCGGGTCGTCCGTGGCGGCGGCGAGCACCTCGGGCTTGGGCGCGCGGAAGCTCGCAGGCACGGTGAGCAGCATGCCGCGCCGCAGCGGCCGGCCGCGCCCCAGGTTGTTCTCGCGCGCGAGTTCGAGCGGGTTCACCGCGTACTCCTCGGCGATCATGCGCAGCGTCTCGCCCCGCCGGACGCGGTGGCGCACGGTGAGGTTGACCGCGGGCAGCTCGGCGCCGCCCGACAGGCTCCGCTGGATGACCTCGCTCTTGCCCTCGGGCACGCGCACGGTGGTGATGCCGTTCGTCCCGCGCAGCATGGCGGTGCGCGCCGACGGGTTCAGGAGCTTCAGTTCGTCGTAGCTGCAGTTGGCGAGTTTCGCAACCGAGCGCAGGTCGACCGCGCCCTTCATCGCGACCTCGTCGAAGCGCATGGGGTCGTCGAGCTCGATGTCGCCGAAGCCGTACTTGACCGGGTCGCGCGAAATCGCGAGCGCGGCCATGAACTGCGGCACGTACTCCTCCGTCTGCTTCGGCAGGTGCAGCTCCCAGTAGTTGGTCGTGCCCTGGCTCCGGATGGCACGCATGACCGTGCCCTCGCCGGCGTTGTAAGACGCCAGCGCCAGCGGCCAGTCCCCGAAGATCCCGTAGAGATGCTTCAGGTAGCGGGCGGCGGCCACGGTCGCCTTTTCCGGGTCCTTCCGCTCGTCCACCCACTGGTTCACGTTGAGCCCGAACAGCTGCGCGCTCGAGCGCATGAACTGCCACGGGCCCACGGCCGCGGAGACCGAGCGCGCGTTGATGTTGAACCCGCTCTCCACGAACACGAGGTGGACGAGGTCGGGGGGCAGGCCCTCCTTCTGGAGCACGCTGCGGAACAGCTCCATGTAGCGCCCCGAGCGGTTGAGCCAGCGCTCGAACGTGCTGCGGCCACCGCCGGTGAAGAAGGCGATGTAACGGAGCACGTCGGCGTTCATCTGCAGCTCGATGTCGTCCACGGCCGGCTGGTTCAGCACGGCGTTGTCATCCGCCGCCGGACGCTCGACGCGGAGGGCGGGGTAGGTGTGGACGGTCTCGGCCGGAGGCGCCTGGAGGCGCGCCTCGGACGGGCGGGAGATCGTGCCGGAGGGCGCGACCGGGAGGGCAGCCGGCCCCGCCTGCCGCTCGGACGGCGGGGGGTTCTGCGGGTCGATGAGCCGCGGGACATCCACGCTGGCGGTATCGTGCACGGCTTCGGCGGCATACAGCGTCCCCACCGGCAGCAGGCCCGAGAGGGCCGCCGTCAGGAGGATGGCGTCGATGCGCTGGCGAAGCTTCATATGCGTACCTCCAGTGCCTTGGCCGGCCTCTTCACCGACCGCGGACCGCCGGACGCTAAGCTCCCGGCATGTATTCTGCAACGCAGACCTGTGTCAACTTGCATGCAACACCCAGTCCGCAGCCCTTCCAACTGGCGTGGCCGCTTCAACCGGCCCTGAAGCTCTGCACGAGCCGTGCCACAAACGCTTACGCCATTGACACTTGCGAACGCGTTGGCTAGCTTGCACCTGTGAAGGGGACGGCAGGACTTGCTGCCCCGGCTGACCAGGGGAGGGAACCCCGTGACGAAAAACAGCCCAGCCGCCGCCGATCGCTGGGCGGTTTCCACTCGGACGCACGGTGAGGTCCTGACCGCCAGCGTCTCGGTCCCATCCATAGAATTGGTGCTGCTCGGGATCCCGCAGGGCTTCACCGCGGTGGAGATCCAGACCTGGCTCACCGACCTGGCAGGTGTCGCGATCGAGACCTCGCGCACGGACCAGCGGGTGCGGCCAATCCCGCAGCTCCTGCACCACGCGCTCACCGGCCTGCTGTTCTCGCAGAGCGAGCTGTGGAGCCATACCGGCCACGCGCTGCCGTGCGCCGCCGTGTTCGTTGACGGTCCCGACGGCGTCGCGTTCGGCTGGGTCGGGCGGGCGCGCGTCATGCTCCTCGTGAACGGTGAACCGCACGATCCGCAGTGGGTGATCGTTCGCGACGAGGCGGGGCACGAGGCGATGTCGGCGGCGCTTCCGGTGGATGCGCACGTGCTCATGACGCTCGAGTACTGGCCGCAGGGAGAGGACGGCTCGCACGCTCCGGTGTCGCTGGACGCCGAGTGCGGGCACTCCTTCGCGCTCCCGCCCGGCGCCACTCCCGCGGCGGCCCCCTCGCCGGACGAAGTGGCCGCACCGGGGGTGCTGTCGGCGTGGTCGGGGACGACGCTGCCGGCGGCGCCTCCGCTCGCGATCCCCCGGCCACCGATCCCGCCGCTCGCGGCAGCGCCGGAAACACTTCCCACGCAGCAGCCGGGTCTGGCACAGCACGCTGCGCACACGACGCCCGATCGGGCGGACACTTCGCAGGCGCCGCCGTCCACACACCATCCCTCCGCCGGCACGTTCGCGATGCCGCAGGTTCCATCCGGCCGTGCGGCCACGCCCGAGGCGCCGAGCGCTCCGCACGGACCGGCGGCTGCGGGGGAGAGCGCCGCGCCGGGCCCGGATGCACCGTCCCCCCTCTGGACGCCGGCGAGTCCCGACCGGCGCGTCGCATCGCACGCGGGCGAGAGGCCGACCGTCGCCGTCGAGCGGAGGTCGGGAGCGCGCCCGGGAACCCCCACGTCTCCCGAGCGCGGGAAGGTGGCCGAGCCTTCGCCGGAGCCGGGTCATCCGGTGGGCCGCTGGCTGTCGCGCATGCTCGGGTTCGGTCGAAAGGCATCGCCGCCGGTGCCGGGCGCTCCGTCGACCCACGCGACGGCGGGCGGGCCCGCGGCAGAGACGGCGAGCCGTCCGGTCGCCGAGGAGATGCAACTCTCCGCTCCGGAGATCGAGAGCCCCGACATCTCGGAGCCGCACGCGCTCCCGGCGAGCGCGAGCCGGACGTCGGCTGCCGCCAGGGCACCCGTTGCTCCCGAGCGCTCGGGATTGTCCGCCGCGGGGCTAGAGGAGATCCTCGGCGCGCTGTCGCCGCAGAGCCGGGTGATGGCGCGTCCGGTCGAGGGACTGACCGCAGTCTCCGCCGCGTCCGGCCCGCTCGAGCCTCAGCCGGAGATGCGCGTGACACCCCAGTCCGCGGCCGCCGGCACGCCGCCCTACCCGATGCTCGAAGTGAAGCCGCCCGCGACTGCGGGAACGGCGCCGATCCAGATCGAGCGCGAGCCCGTCTCGGCCCATCCGACGTTCGGGATCCCCAAGCTTCCCCAGCGCGAGGCCGCGAAGCCCGTGCGCCCGCCCGTGGCCACACCGCCGGTCGCGGGCAGGCCTGCGCCGCCGAGCACGCCACCCCCGCCTGCGGCGGCACCGCCGGTCGCCGCCTCGCCGCCGGCGCCAGGCGTGGCGAACGCACCGCGTGCGCCGCAGGCTCCGCTGCTCGTCAAACCCGGCGCGCGGCCGAGCGCGCCAGGGGTTCCCGAGCCACCCGCCGACTTCCTCGCCGAGTTCGCGGCATCTTTGAACGTCGAGCCGGTGATGGACCCGACATTGCCCGCGTGGCAGAGCGGGCCCGCCGGGGAGCTGGGCGCCGTCCTGCCGCCGAAGCTTCCGCCCGCGCTCCGGGGCACGCCGAACCCCACCCGACCGACGCCGGCCACGCCACCGGTAGCCCGGGTCGTGCCGCCGTCGCCCGTGCGAGCGGCTGCCGCGCCGCCGCGGGTTGCCCCTCTGTCTTCGCCCGTCGCGCCACAGCCGCGGCCCGTTCCCCAGGCGCCGCCCGCTACGCGTGCGCCGATGGCTCCACCGCCCGTCGCCGCCGCGCCGGTTCCCGCCGCGCCACCACCCACACCGCCTGCTCCCGTGGAGCCTCCCGTCCTCCGCGCCCCGGCCACGACCGATGCGTCGCCACTCGCGCCGGCGGATGTCGCGGCGCTCATGCGGGAGTTGCCGCTCCCCACCGACTCGGCCGAGATGGGGAGTCCCGGGTTCGACGCCTCCGCGATCAACCCGGACGAGATTCCCGAGGGAATGCTGCTCGCGCAACCCGCGACGATCCGGCCGCCGGGCGCGCGCTCGCGCCTCGCGGCCTGGCCCGCGCCCGACGATCTCGAGACGCACGGCAGGCCGCTCTGGCGCAATCCCTGGCTCGCGGGGGCATTCGTCGCTGTGCTCTTCAGTGTCGGCTGGCTCGTCGGCCACTCGCAGGCGCCGGACAACGACGTCCACGCCACGCCGGTGTCGCGCCTGCTGCGGACGATCGGGCTCGGCGGCGCGCGCTTCAGCGTCGGCGTGGACAGCGACCCGCCCGGGGCATGGATCGGCGTGGACGGGAAGGACATCTCGCGCCGCACGCCATCGACCATCGAGCTCGTTCCGGGCGCGCACGTGGTGACGCTCTCCATGCCCGACCTGGGCAGCGTGAAGGTGCCGGTGACGGGCGCGCGGGGTGAGCGGCTCAAGGTGAACGAGTCGCTCCAGGGTTCGCTCGATGTCTCGGCGCAGGATCCCTCGCTGCCGGTCAAGATGTCGCTCGACGGCGAGCCGCAGGGCTGGTTGCCCGTGCACGTCGCGAAACTGCCGCCGGGGCTCCACGAGGTGCAGTTCAGCGGTCCCAACATGCAGCCGTGGGGTCAGAACGTGAGCGTGGGTATCCGCCAGACCACTCAGATCGTGACCAAGCCGATGACCTCGCCGGCCACGGGCGTGGTGCAGGTGCAGGCCTCACTGAACGACGACAACGGCACGGCGGCGCTCTCGGGCGCGACCGTGTTCGTGGACGGCGAGATCCGCGGCACGACGCCGCTCACGATCGAGCTGCCGCGCGGGCCGCACAGCCTGCGCGTCATGTACCGGGGGGAGACCGCGCCGGTCCAGGTGCTCGACCTGCCGGGCGGCAACCAGCGATTCGCGACGTTCCAGTTCGGGCTCGACACCGACCTGCCGCCGCTCAAGCTCCAGGGGAGCTACGCGACGATCGCGGCGAAGAAGGGGAGCGTGGTGTCCGCATCGCTCGACAACCTCGACCCGAAGGACGTACGCGAGGCATGGCTGCACGTGCGCACGCCCGACGGCTTGTGGCGCCGCTACGACATGTCGGTGGACCCGGGGCCGCGCGGTGCGGTGCTGTCCGTCGTCTTCCCGGTCGAGATGTTCGACGCGCAGGGTCGCGTGACCTGGTACCTGAGTGCGGCCACGAACCAGGGCGACGAGTTCTTCACCGAGATGCAACGCTCGGTGCACTGATCGCCGGCCCGAGCGATCGCGCGGCCCCGTCCACCGGGTGGACGGGGTCGTCGTGTCCGTGGGCAGCGCGCACTCGCGCACCACCGCTCGGCCCGCGCCCACCGGGCCCCCGCCCGGGCACGGTGCTCGCACGCTCCCGCCCGCATGGGAGCGAGGAGTGCGATCGCGCTGGCGGTGGCGTTTTGGTGCGGGCTCGCGTGCGGCATGGGTCGTGGGCCGGGGCCGGTGCTCGCGTGCGCGCTGGTGGGGCTCCTCCTCACGTGGCTCCCCGTGCGCCGCCGGCCGGTGCGGAGCGCGTGGACGCTGCCGCTGGCGTTCGCGCTCCTCGGAGTGGCGCGCGGCGGCGCGGGCGCGGCGCGCCTCGGGTCCTCGCTCGCGAGCATTCCTCCAGAGCCCGCGCTCGTCCGCCTCGTGGCGGTGGTCGCCGAGCCCCCGCGCCGCGAGGGTGACGAACCCGCCGCCGTGCTCGCGGTCCTCGCCGCCAGTCCGCCGCTGCCGCGCGGGCTGCGCGTGCGCGTCCGCCTTCCGCCCTCGGCCCCCGCGGAGTGGCTCGACACGCTGGAGGTGCTGGCGCGGATCTCCCGGCTGCCGGGGCGCCGGAACCCCGGCGGGTTCGATGCGCGCGCGGCCGCGGCCGCGGCGTCCATCGTGGCGAGCGGCCGTGCGTACACCTGCCGGGTGCGGCCCGCCCGCGGACTCGCCTCGCTGCCCGTGCGCGTTGCGATGCGCGTGCGCCGCGCGTGCGAGTCCTCGCTCACGCAGGGGCTCTCGTCCCCGGCACGCGAGTTGGCCGTGCCCCTCCTCTTCGGCGATCGCGACGGGATGACCCCCGACACGGACTCGGCGCTCCGGGCGTCGGGCCTGGTCCACCTGCTCGCACTCTCGGGACTGCACGTGGCGTGGTTCGCGGGCGTGGCGCGCGGCGCCGTCGCGTTCGCCCGCGGGGGTCTCCTCGCGCGCGCGCTCGCGGGCGCGGCGAGCGCGGTCGCCTACGCGCTCGTGGCGGGGCCGATCCCGTCGCTCGCCCGCGCGGTGGCCGCCGAGGGGGTGACCGCGCTCGCGCGCGCCACGCACCGCGCGGCCGATCCGCTCCAGTCGCTCGCGCTCGCAGTGCTGGTGCTCCTCGCCTGGCAGCCGGCGTGGGGGAGCGACCTGGGATTCCAGCTCTCGTGCGTCGCCACGCTCGGGCTCGTCGCGATCGGCGGACCGCTCGCCCGCGCCGCCGATCGTGGCCCGCGCGCGTGGCG
>CAYSWZ010000195.1:0-9691 GCA_964434945.1 uncultured bacterium
CAGCAGCCGCGGCTCGGGCGCGCCCACCGAGCCCACCTGCTGGAGCGGCACGGTCGTGCCGTACGCGTCCACCTTCACGGTGTCGAGCAGCTGCGGGCTCGCCTTGCCGGTACGGATGCCGGACAACTCGTGCCGCACGAATTCGACCGCCTTCTTCATGCGCTCTTCCGCCTCGTGAAGCGTCTTCGATTGCATCGCGTCACTCTCCCACGACGGTGCCCACCGGCTCGCCGTTCACGATCCGCACCAGGTTGCCGCGCACGCCGACATTGAACACGATCAGCCGCAACCGATTGTCGCGGCACAGCGAGATCGCGGTCGAGTCCATGACATTGAGGTCCTTGTTCAGGATATCCATGTAGCCGATCCGGGGAAAGAACGTCGCCGTCGAGTCCCGCTTCGGATCGCCCGAGTACACGCCGTCCACCATCGTGCCCTTGAGGACCACGTCGGCGCCGATCTCGATGGCGCGCAGCACCGCGGCGGTGTCGGTCGTGAAGTAGGGGTTCCCGGTGCCCGCCGCCATGACCACGATGCGCCCCTTCTCGAGGTGGCGCACCGCGCGCCGCCGGATCCACGGCTCCGCGACCTGGTCCATCTGGATCGCGGACATGACGCGCGTGAACAGCCCGCGCTTCTCGAGCGCGTGCTGGAGGGCGAGGCTGTTGATGACGGTGGCCAGCATCCCCATGTGGTCCGCCGCCACGCGGTCCATGCCGCGCGTGCTCGCGCTCAGGCCCCGGAAGATGTTGCCGCCGCCGAGCACGACGCCCACCTGGATGCCGAGCGCGTGGACCTCGCTCACCTCCTCGGCCAGGCCGGCGAGGACCTCGTCCGCGATGCCGTGACCCGCCTTGCCGGCGAGCAGCTCGCCCGAGAGCTTGAGCAGGATGCGCTGCGGCTTCGCGTTCAACGCCTCACTCCGCGCCGAGCCGGAAGCGCACGAACCGCCGCACGACCACGTTCTCGCCCGTGCGGGCGGAGGTCTCCTTGACGAGCTGGTCGATGGTCTTCTTGTCGTCCTTGATGAACGGCTGCTCCATCAGGCAGACCTCGGCGTAGAACTTGTTGAGCTTGCCGTCCACGATCTTGTCCAGGATCGCCGCCGGCTTGCCCTCGTTCTTCGCCTGATCGACGTAGATCGCGCGCTCGCGCGCGATGCGTTCGGCCGGCACCTCGTCCCGGCGCACGTAGTCCGGGCTGGCTGCGGCGGCCTGCATTGCCAGGTCCTTGCACAGCGCCTTGAAGTCGTCGGTGCGCGCGACGAAGTCGGTCTCGCAGTTCACCTCGATCAGGACGCCGATGCGGCTGTCGTGGACGTACGCCTCGACGCGACCCTGGGACGCGGCACGGTCGGCCCGCTTCTCCGCCTTGGCGATGCCGGCCTTGCGCAGCGCGTCCACCGCCTTGTTCAGGTCGCCCCCGGTCTCCGACAGCGCCTTCTTGCACTCCATCATGCCGGCCCCGGTCATGTCCCGGAGCTGCTTCACCTGGTCCGCGGTGATCGTCATGGCCATCCCCTGCTCGTTGGAACGCCCGCCCGCAGCAGTGTGCCGGGACGGGCGCGTGGAATCGTGGTGGGTGGGTCTCAGGCGCGCGCGGGAACCGCTCCGACCTCGGTCTCGGCCGCGTCACCGCCGAACGAGACGGTCTCCTGGTCCGCGCCCTCCAGCGCCATGGAGCGCGACTCGATCACCGTATCCGCGACCATGCCGGTGAACAGCTTGATGGCGCGCAGGGCGTCGTCGTTGCCGGGGATGGGGAAGTTGATCAGCGTCGGGTCGCAGTTCGTGTCCACCACGCCGACGATCGGGATGCCGAGGCGGTTGGCCTCGGAGACCGCGATCTTCTCCTTCTTGGTGTCGACGATGAACACGAGCGACGGCAGCCCCGGCATATCCTTGATGCCGGCGAACGCGAACTGCAGCTTGTCCCGCTCCCGGCCGAGCCGCGACTGCTCCTTCTTCGCCAGCTTCTCCATGGTCCCGTCGGCGATCATGGTGTCCAGATCTTTCAGGCGCTTGATGCTGCTGCGGATGGTCTTGAAGTTCGTGAGCATGCCGCCCAGCCAGCGCTCGGTGACGTGGTACTGGCCGCAGCGCGCAGCGTCCTCGGTGACCATGAGCTTCGCCTGCTTCTTCGTGCCCACGAACAGCACGTGCCCGCCGTTGCGCGTCACCTTCGTGATCGCCGCGCGCGCGTCCTGGATGCACTTGAGCGTCTTCTGCAGGTCGATGATGTAGATCCCGTTGCGCTCCATGAAGATGAATCGCTTCATCTGCGGATTCCAGCGCCGGGTCTGGTGCCCGAAGTGAACTCCCGCTTCGAGCAGGTCCTTCATGGTGATCTCGGCCACGGATGACCTCCTCTGGGGTTCTGCCTCCGCCCTGCCGGGTTCGTCGCGCCTTCCCGTGCGGCACCCGCTCGAGGCGGGTACGGGACCCCGGCGCGTCGGCGGGGCGTGTGAGATTGGGTTTGTCGCGAACTACCGCTTGCTGAACTGGAACCGCTTGCGCGAGCCGGGCTGGCCGTACTTCTTGCGCTCGACCATGCGCGAATCCCGCGTCAGGAAACCTTCGCGCCCGAGCAGGGCCTTCAGCGCCTCGTCCTGGCGCACGAGGGCGCGCGCGATCGCCATGCGGATGGCGCCCGCCTGCCCGCTCAAGCCCCCGCCCGCGACGCGGGCGATGACGTCGTACTTCTCGAGCAGGTTCGTCGCGACCAGCGGGCGCAACGCGTGCAGCACCAGCGTCTCGCGACGCAGGTAGTCGCGCGCGCTCTTGCCGTTCACGAGGGTCTGGCCGGATCCGGGCACCAGGCGCACGCGCGCCACCGCCTCCTTGCGCCGGCCGGTCAGGGGCTTCGTCGTCGTCGTCGTCATGAGATCCCCTTTCAGGCCTCGACGGTCCAGGTTTCGGGCTGCTGTGCGACGTGCGGGTGCTGCGCTCCCGCGTAGACCTTGAGCTTCTTCACCATCGCGCGACCGAGACGGTTGCGCGGCACCATGCCCTTCACGGCGCGCTCGACGACCCGCTCCGGGTGCTTCGCCATCAGCTCCTCGAGCTTGGTCCATCGCCCGCCACCCGGGTACATGCTGTGGTGGAAGTACTTCTTCTTCTCCGGCTTGGTGCCGGTCAGCCGGACCTTGTCCGCGTTGATCACGATGACGAAGTCGCCCGTGTCCATGTGCGGGGTGTAGGTCGGCTTGTGTTTGCCCCTGAGCACCATCGCGACCTGGGTGGCCAGGCGACCGAGGGTCTTGCCCTCGGCGTCCACGAGCAACCAGCGCCGCTGGATGTCACTCTCCCGGGCGGAATACGTCTTCATCCATCCTCCGATGCTGCTTGCCGAATCGGCCGAAACGAGCGCGCGAACGCTCGACAGGGGCGCGCGATCGTGGTGCGCGGGGCATGCGCCCAAGAAATCGGGCCCAGCCCGGTGCAGGGTGTGAAGGAAGCGCCGGAAGTTAACCCGCGGCCTGCCCCCTGTCAAGACTCGGGCCCGGCTCGCAAGCCCATGCGGTCAAGCGAATTCCTCGAGCATCGCGCGCAGCCGGGCGAGCGGCAGGCCAACCACGTTCGTGAAGTCCCCCTCGACGCGTTTCACGAACTGGCCGGCGAGCCCCTGGATGCCGTAGGCCCCGGCCTTGTCGAGCGGCTCGCCGCTGGCGAGGTAGTCCTCGAGGTCCCGATCGCCGAGCCGGGCCATCCGCACCAGCGTGCACTCCGCCGCGGTGCGCTCCTCGCCGCGATGGACGAGCCCGAGGCCGGTCCACACCTCGTGCTGGCGGCCGTGCAGGCGCTGGAGCATCCAGCGCGCCTCGTCGCGGTCCCTGGGCTTCCCGAGCCGGACGCCGCGCGCGACCACCACCGTGTCGGCGCCGATCACCACCGCCTCGCGCCGGGTCGCGGCCACCCGGCGCGCCTTGTCGAGCGCGAGCGCGCGGACGCCGTGGCGCGGAACCGCCTGCCCGGGCCAGGCGCGGTCCGGGCCCGGATCCACGACCGCGAACTCGGCGCCCGCCTGCTTCAAGAGTGCCACCCGCCGCGGCGAGGCGGAGGCCAGCACGAGCGGGGCGCGTCCACGCCAGAAGAGCCGCGCGCGCGGCGCGCTCACGGCTCCTCCGCCACGGGCGACTCGAGCATCAGTGTGACCGGGCCGTCGTTCTCGAGCGCCACCAGCATGTGGGCGCCGAACACGCCGTGCTCCACGCGGATCTTCGCTTCCGACAGCGACGTGCAGAAGCGCCGGATGAGCGGCTCCGCGCGATCCGGGTGCGCCGCCTCGGTGAAGTCCGGGCGGCGGCCGTGGCGCGCATCGGCGTAGAGCGTGAACTGCGGGACGACGAGCACCGCGCCACCGGTGTCGCGCACGTCGAGGTTCATGCGCCCGGTCCCGTCCCCGAACACGCGAAGCGCGGCGATCTTGCCCGCGAGCCAGCGCGCGTCAGCCTCGCCGTCCAGGTGACGGACGCCGAGCAGCACCACCAGCCCGGGGCCGATCTCGCCGTGGACCCGGCCCTGGACCGTGACGCGGGCGCGCGTCACGCGCTGGACGAGCGCCCTCACTCGGCGTCCCCGGCGGCGCGGCGTGGCGGCTTGAGGAGCCGCAGCCGGCGCTCCACCCGCACGACGCCCGGCAGCTTCCGGAGCGCGTGCATGATCTCCGCGAGGCGGGCCGCGTTCACCACCTCGATCACGAACACCCCGCGCGCCACGCGATCCTCCGACTGCATCCCGGCGGTGCGCACGTTGACGCCGCCTGCGGCGAGCACCTTCGCGATGTCGGCGAGCAGCGACGGACGGTCGTGCCCGGAGATCACCAGCCGCACCGGGAACGTGTCGGTCGGGCGCGAGTCCCACTCCACGTTCACCCGGCGCTCCGCCGGGACCTTGTCTCCGAACGTGTTCGGACAGTCCTGCCGGTGGACCGACACACCGCGGCCAATGGTGACGATCCCGACGACCGGATCGCCGGGCACGGGCTGGCAGCAGCGCGCGTACTGCACCATGACGTTGTCGATGCCCTGGATGCGGACGCCACCGGTGGGCTTGCGGCCGACGCCGAGCGCCTCGAGCGGGCCCTTCACGAGCCGCTCGGCGAAGCCCTCCTTCTCGGGAGCGAACCGCCGCGTGATGGAGGCGACCGAGATCATGCCCTCGGCGATGCGCGCATACAGCACCTCGAGATCCTCGCAGCCGAGGTCGCGCGCGATCGGCAGCAGTTCGGCCGTTCCCGCCTTGATGCGAAGGCGCTTCAACTCGCGCTGCAGCATCTCCTCGCCGAGGTGCACGGAGTCGGCGTGGCGCTTCAGGCGGAGCCAGTGGCGGACCTTGGCGCGGGCCTGGGTCGTGCGCACGATCTTCAGCCAGTCCTCGTGCGGCTGCGCCTGGGGCGAGGTGATGATCTCCACGGTGTCGCCGTTCCGAAGCTCGTGGCGGAGCGGCACCAGCTCGCCGTTCACGCGCGCGCCAACCGTGCGCTCGCCCACCTTGGTGTGGATGAGGAACGCGAAGTCGAGCGGCGTGGAGCCCTTGGCGAGCCGCTTCAGCTCGCGCCGCGGCGTGTAGACGAACACCTCCTCCTGGTGCAGCGCGGTGCGGAGGTAGTCCATGTACTCGTCGTCCTCGGCCTCGTTCTGCCAGCCCGCGATCTGCGTCACGAACCCGCCGAGCTGGCGGTCGATCTCCTCGTCCACGCGGCCGCCCTGCTTGTAGACGTAGTGCGCCGCAACGCCCGTCTCGGCGGTGCGGTGCATCTCCCAGGTGCGGATCTGCACCTCCACCATCTCGCCGCCCTCGGTGAGCACGGTGGTGTGCAGCGACTGGTAGAGGTTGCTCTTCGGCGTGGCGATGTAGTCCTTGAAGCGTTCCGGCACCGGGCTGAACTGGTCGTGGACCACGCCGAGGGCGCGGTAGCAGTCGTTGCGCGAGTGCGTGACGATGCGCAGGCCGAACAAATCGTAGATCTCCTCCAGCGGGCGCCCCGCCTGCATCTTCGTGTAGATGGAGTGGAAGTGCTTCGGGCGACCGAACACCTCCGCCTTCACGCCGGCCGCCTTGAGCGCCTCGCGCAGCCGCTCGCTGACGCCGTTCAGGAACGCCTCCCGCTCGGTGCGCCGCGCCTGGATGCGCTGCGCCAGCGACTGGTACGCCTCCGGATCCAGCACCTTCAGGCTCCGGTCCTCGAGCTCGCGCTTGATCCCGGCCATGCCGAGCCGGTGCGCGAGCGGGGCGTAGATGTCGCGCGTCTCCTCCGCGATCCGGCGCGCCCGCTCGCCCTTCAGGTACTCGATCGTGCGCATGTTGTGCAGGCGGTCGGCGAGCTTGATGAAGATGACGCGCAGGTCGCGCGCCATGGACAGCAGCATCTTGCGGAAGTTCTCGGCCTGGGCCGCCTCGCGGCTGTCGAAGTGCAGGCTCGCGAGCTTGGTCACGCCCTCGACCAGCGACGCCACCTCCTTGCCGAAGTGCTTCTCGACGTCGGCGATCGTGACCGCGGTGTCCTCCACCACGTCGTGCAGCAGCGCGGCGCAGGCGAGCGTCGTGTCCAGCCGGCTCTCGAACAGGTCGAGCAGGATGCGGCACACCTCGACCACGTGGGTGAGAAACGGCTGGCCGGAGTCCCGGCGCTGGTCGCCGTGCGCGTTCGCGGCGTAGTCGTAGCACGCGCCGAGCCGGTCACGGTCCACCTTCGGCGCCTTCTCCGCCATCGCGCTCATCAGCGAGGCACGGAGTTCGGGATGCGGGCTGCCCGCCGTCATGCGCTCCGTTCCGCTCAGGGGATGCGCACGCCCTTCAGCTTCAGCTGCACGCGCGACTCCCCGGACCATTCGTTGCGCGTCGGGACGAACGCCAGGTCGGCCCTCCCGGCGCGCGCCAGCAGGCGGGCCCGGTCGCCCATGCCGAACCCGATCGCCTCCACCTCGCCGCTGTCGTCCCGCGCCACCAGCCGGACGTGCTTGCCGTTGCCGACCTCCTGGATGCGGTCCACGCGCGCGTTCGCCATCCGGAACAGCGGCTCGGGATTGTCCAGCCCGTGCGGGGCCATGCGCTCGAGCCACTCCACCAGCTCCATGTCGCAGTCGCCGGCGCGCAGGTCGGCGTCGAGCTCCACCTTCTGCACGAACTGGTCCGGCCGGTACTGCTCGCGCACCAGCCGCTCGAGCCGCTCGCGCAGCTCGGGCAGGCGCTCGCGCCGCACCGACAGACCGGCGGCGAACGCATGCCCGCCGTGCGCCAGCAGCAGGTCGCTGCAGCCGTCCAGCAGCCGCGTGAGGTCGAGTCCCGGCAGGCTCCGTCCGGAGCCGCGCCCGCGTTCGCCGTCGATCGCGACCAGCACGGTCGGGCGCTGGAAGCGCTCGACCAAGCGCGACGCCACGATGCCGATCACGCCCGGGTGCCAGTTGTCGGACCACAGCAGGATCGAGCTGCAATCCGGGTACGACACCTCGTCCTGCACCTTGCGCACCGCCTCCTCGAGCACCTTCTCGTCGTGCTTCCGGCGCTGGAGGTTGTCCTCCTCGAGGCTGCGCGCGATCGTGGCGGCCTCCTCCTCGTCGCGCGCCAGCAGCAGCCGCAGGCCCTGCTCGGCGTTCCCCATGCGGCCCGCCGCGTTGATGCGCGGGGCGAGGACGAACGCGACGTGCCCGCTCGTGATGCGCTTCCCCTTGAGCGCGGACACCGCGACCAGGGCGCGCAGGCCGAGCCGCGGCTCCTGGTTCAGCCGATCGAGTCCGAGTCGCGCCAGCACGCGATTCTCGCCCACGAGCGGCACCACGTCCGCGATCGTGCCGAGCGCGACCACGTCGAGGTAGCGGCGCGCGCGGTCCAGCCCGCCGCGCCCCCGCAGCAGGCGTTCGACGAGCTTGAACGTCACGCCCACGCCGGCCAGCGACTTGAACGGGTACGCGCAGCCGGATCGCAGCGGGTTCACGATCGCGAGGGCGTCCGGCAGCACCGCGGGGGGTTCGTGGTGGTCGGTGACCACGGTGTCGATGCCGAGCGAGCGGGCGTGCGCGATGGCCTCGGAGGCGGTGATGCCGCAGTCCACCGTGACCACGAGCGAACAGCCGCGGCGCTTGGCCTCGTCGATCGCCTCCACCGTGAGGCCGTAGCCGTCCTTGATGCGGTGCGGGATCCGGTACTCGACGCGGCTCCCCAGTTCCACGAGCGCGCTGTAGAGGAGGAACGTCGAGGTGATGCCGTCCACGTCGTAGTCGCCCTGGACGAGGATGCGCTCGTCGTTCTCGACGGCGGCGAGGATGCGCTCGGCGGCCGCCTCGAGGTCGCGCATCTCGCCCGGGTCGTGCAGATCGTCGAGCACCGGGTCGAGGAAACGTCGGGCCGCATCTTCGCGGCCGATGCGGCGGTTCACCAGCGCGTGCGCCATGGCCAGCGGCGCGCCGAGCGCGCCGGCCAGCGCCGCGGCCGCTTCCGGGGAGTGGTTCGGATGCAGCACCCACTGCGGTGAGGCCGTGGCGGTCGGCGGCATGTTCGGTCCCTGAGCGTGAGAAGGCGGAATGCGACCCCTGAGCGAGGAAGAGTACCGGCCTGCGAGCGTGCGGGGCAAGCAGTGCCGGGACTCACCGCGCGCGCAGGTGCTCGCGCAACGCCCGCGCGCGGCCGTCACTCGCGCCGGGCAGCGCCTCGGCGCGCTCGAGCGCCCGCTCGGCGCCCTCGGCGTCTCCGAGCCGCGCCCGCGTATCCGCGACGCCGAGCCAGGCTTCGTAGAACGCGGGCGCGGCAACGACCGCGCGCTCGAACGCGGTGTGAGCGAGCGCCACGTCCCTGCCGGCGATCGCCGCGCGACCGAGGTCCCAGGCCAGTCCCGCATCGTCCAGGAGCCTCGCAGATGCCGAGCGAAGCGGCTCGAGCGCGCCCGGGGCATCGCCCGCCGCGAGCCGCGCCGAGCCGAGCGCGCCGAGGGCGGGCGCCTCGCCCGGGTGGGCAGCGACGAGCTCCCCACCCGCGGTCACGGCCTCCGCCGCTCGGCCGAGCCGCGCCAGGGCGCGGACGCGCAACACACCTGCGGCGAGATCGCCCGGATCGCGGGCCAGCGCCGCCTCGGCCGCGGCGAGCGCGCGCTCGGGCCTGCCCGCTCGGAACTCGAGCGACGCGCGCGCCACGAGCGGCCCGGCATCGGCGGGCGCGATCGCCTCGGCGCGCGCGATCCAGCGCTCGGCCTCGGCGTCGCGTCCCTCCGTCGAGAGGAGATCGGAAAGTCCGAGCAGCGCATCGGTGTCGCGCGGCCGGACGTGCACGATGCGCCGGAGTCGCGACTCTTCGTCGCGCCAGGCTCCAATCGCGGGCCAGGTCGCGGCGATCTGGAGAGCGAGCCAGGCGCCGAGCCCGAGCGCCGCCACGCCCCGTCTCGAGGCCGGCACCCGGGCCGCGCCCCAGGCGAACGCGAGCGCCATGCCGGCTGCGGGAAGCGCGAGCCCGCGCTCGGCGAAGCGCACCCCCGGCTCGAGGAGCGCGGCGGCAGCGACCGGCAGGAGCGGCGCGAAGAGCAGCGCAGCGGCGAGCGCGAGCGGGATGCGGCGGCGGACCCACCACGCGGTGAGGGCCGCAACCGCAGCGAGCGCGAGCCATCCCGCCGTGGCGAGTCCCACGCCTGGCGCGTGCCAGAGTTCGAGGAGCGGCGAGTGCGGCGCCCAGGGCGCAAGCCACGCGAGCGTCGTCCACACGAG
>CAYSWZ010000196.1:0-17187 GCA_964434945.1 uncultured bacterium
GATTGGACGCGCGGCGGCCCGTCACTCGCTCGGGGGCGCCGCTGCGAACCAGGTGAGCGCTTGCTCGAGGTCGACGTTGCCGCCGGAGGCGATCACGCCGATGCGCTTGCCGGGGAATCGGACGCGGTGGGACATGAGCGCGGCGAGGGCGAGGGCGCCGGTGGGCTCGACGACGAGTTTCATCCGTTCCCAGATGAAGCGCATCGCGCGCACGACCTCGGCGTCGTCGCAGGTGGTGAACTCGTGCGCGTAGCGGCGGACGAGCGCGAGCGTGAGATCGGAGAGCGACGGCGTGCGCGCGCCGTCGCAGATCGTGGGCGCGTCCTCGGCGCGCTCGAGCCGGCCGCTCCGGAACGAGCGGCCGGCGTCGTCTGCCGCCGCGGGCTCGACGCCCACCACGCGCGTGCCGCGCGCGTCGACGGCGGCGGCGAGCCCGGTGCCCGAAAGGAGCCCGCCGCCCCCGACCGGGGCGAGCAACGCGTCGAGCGGCCCGTGCGACTCGAACAGCTCGGCGGCGGCCGTGCCCTGCCCCGCCGCGATGTCCGGGTGGTCGAACGGCGGCATCAGCGTCGCGCCGCGCTCGCGGGCGAGCCGCTCGGCGAGGCCGTCACGCGACTCGCCCAGCTCGTCGTAGTGGACCACGTCCGCGCCGTAACCGAGCGTCGCCGCGCGCTTCGCCGCGGGCGCGAACGACGGCATCACCACGGTGCAGGCGACGCCCTGCATGCGGCAGGCAAGCGCCGCGGCCTGGGCGTGGTTGCCCGACGAGTAGCTCACCACGCCGCGCGCGCGCTGCCCGTCGGTGAGCGCCGACAGGAAGTTCCACGCGCCGCGGAACTTGAACGCGCCGATCCGCTGCAGGTTCTCGCACTTCACGAACACCTGCGCGCCGCACGCGTCGTTGAGCTGCCGCGACGTGACGACCGGCGTGCGATGCGCCACGCCCTCGATCCGGCGACGGGCCTGCACCAGTCGCGCGACCATGTCCTCGTGCGCGGGAACGCCGTGCTCGGCGGCGTAGCTCACGAGCCTCAGCCGCCGGCGCCGCCGCCCAGGTCGAGCCCCGGCTCGGTCTGGCGCGCCGGGTCGAGTGCGGCGTCGATCTCCGCCGGCGAGAGCTTCGTCATCTCCCTCGCCAGCTCGCGCACCGGGCGCCGTTCCTTGAAGCTTCGCTTGGCGATCTCGGCCGCCTGGTCGTAGCCGATGAGCGGATTGAGCGCGGTCGCCATGCTGGGAGAGATCTCGATGTAGCCGCGACAGGTGTCGGCGTTGGCGGTGAGTCCGGCGAGCGCCTTGTCGGCGAACACGCGCGAGGCCGCCGCCAGGAGCTGGATGCTCTCCAGCAGGTTCTTCGCCATCATCGGCAGCATGACGTTCAGGTCGAGCTGACCCCACTGGGCGCCGACGGTGATCGCGGTGTGGTTTCCCATCACCTGGGCCGCAACCATGGTGACCGCTTCGCAGACCACCGGGTTCACCTTTCCCGGCATGATGCTCGAGCCCGGCTGGATGGCCGGCAGCGTCACCTCGCCCAGGCCGCAGCGCGGCCCGCTGTTCATGAGCCGGACGTCGTTCGCGATCTTCATCAGGCTTGCCGCCACCGAGTTGAGCGCCCCGCTCGCCCAGCACGCGCCGTCCTGCGCGCCCTGCGCCTCGAAGTGATTGTGAGCCTCCCCGAACGAGGTGCCCGCGAGTCGGCCGATCTCCGCCGCCATGCGCCGGCCGAACTCCGGGTGGGTGTTGAGCCCGGTGCCCACCGCGGTCCCGCCGATCGCCAGCTCGCGCAGGTCGGGCAGCGTGGCCTTGACGCGCGCGATGCCGTGCTGCACCTGGGAGGCGTAACCCGAGAACTCCTGCCCGAGCCGGATCGGCGTCGCGTCCATGAGGTGCGTGCGGCCCGTCTTCAGCACGTCGTGGAACTCGCGCGACTTGTCGTCGAGCACTTTCCACAGCCGGCCGAGCGCGGGCAGCAGGTCGCGCTCGATCTGCACCACGGCCGAGACGTGGAGCGCGGTCGGGATCACGTCGTTGCTGCTCTGTCCGAAGTTGACGTGGTCGTTCGGGTGGACCTTGAGCCCGGAATCCCGCGACGCGAGCCGCGCCACCACCTCGTTCGCGTTCATGTTCGACGAGGTGGCGCTGCCGGTCTGGAACACGTCGATGGGAAACTCGGCGTCCCACTTGCCCGCGGCCACCTCGAGCGCGGCCTTCTCGATCGCGATGGTGGTCGGCGCATCGACCAGGCCGAGCTCGCGATTGACGCGGGCCGCCGCGGCCTTGAGGAGCCCGAGCGTATGGATGAACGCGGGCGGGAGCGGCCGGCCCGAGATGGGGAAGTTCTCCACGGCGCGCTGGGTTTGCGGACCCCACAGCGCCGCGGCCGGCACCTGCATCGCCCCGAGGCTGTCCTTCTCGGTACGGAATTCCGACGTCATGGCAAGTCCTTTCGTCGCGGGCCGCGGATCGGGCGATGCCGAGCGGCCGGGTCACACTCGATGGGACTCTATCGCAACCGAGCGACGCACGAAAACGCACCCGCTCCGCGGCAGGTGGGGCTCAACCCTCGCGGATCTCGATGCGGTTCGTGATGCCGATGTCGGGGCGCAGGCAGTGATAGACGGAGCAGTATTTCTCGACCGCCAGGCGCAGCGCATCCTCGACCGCCGCGCGCTCCACGCGTTGTCCGGTGACGCGATGCACGAACTCGATCGTCGTGAAGCGGCGCGGGTGCGTGGCAGCGCGCTTGCCGGCCATGTGCACCTCGTAGGCGGTGACCTGCTGGCGCTTCTTCCGCAGCAGCGAGATGACGTCCATGGCCGCGCAGGCGGCGAGCGATGCGAGCAGTGCCTGCACCGGGTTCGGGGCGGCGGACGCCGTCCCGCTGTCCATGACCAGCGTGCCGGAGTCGAACACCGCCTCGAAGCGCAGGCCGTCCCCGCGGACGGTTCGCAGGTGCAGGATGCCGTGCTCGCTCACGACCGCGGGGCTCCCGACGCGGTGGTCGGCAGCGCCGGCTCGCGGGGCGCATCGTCCCCGAGCGCCAGGTTCAGTTCGTCGTCGGTGAGCACCGCGCGGCGCTTGAGGATCTGCGAGGTGTCGTGCTCGAACAGCAGGTGGGTCAGGTGGTCGATCCCGACCTCGAGCTGCTTCCGGAATCCCACCATCTTCACGAGGTAGGCCCCGGCCCAGGCCAGCCACGCCAGCTTCCCGGAGAGCGGAAGGCCGAACAGGTCGAGCACCGAGCTGTGCTTTCCGAGCGAGATGATGTAGCCGGCGTCCCGGAACGAGAACCGCTCCGGCGCGCGGCCCTGCGCGCGCCGCACGAGCGTGCGCCCGACGTGCGTGCCCATGGCGATCGCGGTCTGCGACAGCTGCGGCTGCATCCGGCCGTCGTATCGTTTCGACGCGGCACAGTCGCCGATCACGTAGAGGTCGTCGAAGGGCGTGCCGTCGGGGCGGAGGGCGCGCAGCATCTCGTCCACGCACACGCGTCCGTCGCGATGGTGGAGCAGCGGCAGCTCGCGCACGAACGCGGGCGGCGTGACACCCGCGGTCCACACGATGGTGAACCCGGACAGCGTGCGGCCGTCCGAGAGTTCGACGGAGTGCGGTCCGACCCCGCGCACGGAACTGCCGAGTTCGACGCGCACGCCCCGGCGGGCCAGGAAGCGCACGACGTAGGCCGAGTGCTCGGGACGCGCGGTGGGCACCAGCCGGTCCCCACCCTCGACCACGGTGATCGACAGGTGGGACGGCGACAGCGACGGGTAGCGCGGCAGCAGGGTCTCGCGCGCCATCTCGATGAGCTCGGCCGCGACCTCGACGCCGGTGACGCCACCCCCCACGAGCACGAACGCGAGCAACGTCTTTCGCTGTGCGTCCGAGCGCGCCTGCTCCGCCATCTCGAACAGTTCCACCACGCGCGCGCGCAGCGTCATCGCGTCGACGAGCGTCTTGAACGGGCGCGCGTACGCTTCCGCGCCGGGCACGCTGAACCAGTTCGTCACGCTGCCCGCGGCGATCACGAGCGTATCCCATGGCTCGACGAGCCCGTTGTGCAGCTCGACGACCCTGCGATCCAGGTCGATCCGGATCGCCTTGTTCTTCTGGAAGCGGATGTGGCGGTGCCGGGCCATCTCGCGCAGCGGGTAGACGATGTGGCGCGTCTCGACCGCCCCGACCGCGACCGCAGGCAGCAGCGGGTTGAACTGGAAGAAGTTCTCCTTGTCCACGAGAAGGGTGTCCCAGTAGCCGCGCGCGGCGCGCGAGTCGCCGACGGCCCGCGCCACGTCCAGCCCGCCGAAGCCGCCGCCGAGGATCACCAACCTGCGTCCCGCCATGTCGCTCACCCTAGCAAATCGGTCGTGCACCGAAGCTCGCTGCCGGCTGCAGATTCGAGTCGATCGGGGTCTTGCGTCCTCACCATCACAATGACTTACACGGGTACGCGGCGCCCGAAACAATCTTCGCGCAGCAGGCTCTGGTAGCGTGCGGCGCATGGTCCGCCGCTCTGTCCCGCGTGTCTCCGTGCTCCTGCCCGTGCGCAACGCCGCGCCATGGCTGGCCTCGTCTCTGGCCTCGCTCGCCCGCCAGACCGAAACGGATCACGAGGTCATCGCGGTGGACGACGGTTCCACCGACGGCTCCGGCGAGCTCCTCGACCGGGCCGCCGTGCGCGACGCGCGGATCACGGTGCGCCATACGCCGGCGCTCGGGCTGCCCGCCGCGCTCAACCTCGCCCTGTCGCTCGCGCGGGCTCCATGGGTGGCGCGGCAGGACGCCGACGACCTCTCCCACCGCGCCCGATTCCAACGGCAGCTGGCCTGGCTGGAGCGCAACCCGGGCGTGGACGTCCTCGGCACGCGCGTGCGGCTGTTCCCGGCCCAAGCCACGGGCACAGGCATGCGTCGTTGGGCCCGGTGGCACGATGCGCTCCTCGAGCACGACGAGATGCGGCGCGAGCTGCTGATTGATAGTCCACTCGCACATGGCACGGCCATGCTCCGTCGGGCGACGCTGGAGACCGCCGGCGGCTGGTTCGAACGCGGCTGGGCCGAGGACCTCGACCTGTGGCTCCGCCTGTTCGAGGTGGGCGCGAGGTTCGCGAAGCTGGCGGACCCGCTCTATGGATGGCGGCAGCACCCGGGCAGTTCCACGCGAACCGACGAGCGCTATTCGCGGGCCAATTTCCTGTCATTGAAGCTCGCCTCGCTGGACGCCGGCATCCTCCGGAACGGGCGCCGAGCCACGCTCGTCGGCTCGGGAACCAGCCTCGTCCGATGGCGGGACGCGCTCGGGACTCGCATCGAAACGTATCACGAAGTCGGGAAACGGATTCCGATACCGGCCCCTGCATGGCGGTTCCCACTGGTCCTGTCGCTATTGGCCCCGGTGGCACGCGCGCGGTGGCGGGAGTTCCTCACGAAGTGTGGTCGGCGTGAATTGCATGACTTCATATTCGTGTCATGATTTCTAAGAATAGGACTTTCTCGGTTGACAGCTTGCCGGAATGACGCTAACCCTTCGGCCAGAGGTGCGTTCTCCCTGAGCGCACCATCCCCCAGTCACCGAGCCGGAGGCAGAATGGCAAAGCGTCCACGGAAGACCTACACCCCGCAGCGACGGTCAGAGATATTGTCCGCCGCCCAAAAGGAAAACCTCACGGCGAACGACGTGAAGCGCAAGTTCGGCGTCACTCCCGTCACGTACTACTCGTGGCGAAAGAAGGAAGGACTTGTCGGCCGCCGTGGCCGGCGTCCGAGCCTGCTCACGCAGGCGGGCGCGGGAAGCAACATCGCGACGCAGGTGCGGGCCGGTGTCCAGGCCAAGGTGCGCGCCGTGATGCCGGGCATCGTGCGGGAAGAGGTGACGAACTACCTCAACGCACTGTTCACGATGAGCCGCCGGCCGGGCCGTCCCCGCAAGACGCTGTAGTCGCTCGCCGCGAATCCTCCAGGGCGTGGTGGCCACGGCCGCCGCGCCCCTCTCCATATGCTAGTTTGCGGGGGTGATTCGCGCCGCCCGCTCCGCCCGCCCGCGATGAACCCGCGCATGCCGGCCCTGCCGCGCGCGGTGTGGCTGGTGCTCGCCGCCTCGCTCGCGTGCTCGCTCGCGATCGCCTGCGCGTTCCCGCTCGTGGATCCGGACGAAGGCAGGAACGCCCAGGTGTCCTCGGAGATGGCCGCCGGGGGCGACGTGGTCGTGCCGCACCTGGCCGGGGTGCCCTACCTGGACAAGCCGCCGGCGCTGTTCGCGATGGGCGCGCTCGCGATCCGCCTGTTCGGCCACCGACCGCTCGCCGTGCGACTGCCGGCGATCCTCGCGACACTTGCGACGCTGTGGTTGCTCGCGCGCGCCGCACGCGACCTGCACGATCCCGCCGGCCCGTGGCGGGCCATGGCGCTCACGGCAGCGGCCCCGCTCTGCGCCGTGATCGGGGCGTACGTCATCTTCGACATGCCGCTCACCGCCTGCGTCACGGCGGTGTGGACGCTGCTCGCGGCGGAACTCGAGCACGGCGCCTCCGCTCCCCGTCGCGCCGTGATGTTCCTCGCCGTCGGTCTGGGCATCCTCGTCAAGGGCCCGGTCATGCTGGCGTGGGCGCTCGGCGGGTCTGCGGTCGCGGCGCTGCTGTTGCGCAGCCCCGGGCCGCTGGCCTGGCTCGGCTGGATTCCCGGCTGGCTTCTCGCGCTCGGCCTGCCCGGCGCGTGGTTCGCGGCCGCGGTGCATCGCCACCCGGAATACGTGCACTACGCGTTCGTCGAGGAGTCGCTCGAGCGTCTGACGAGCCGCACGTTCCACCGCGACCAGCCGTGGTGGTTCGTGCCGGCGGTGCTCGCGGGCGGCGCCCTGCCGTGGTCGCTCCTCACGCCGTGGCGCCCGCCGGGATCCCGCCCGGCGCGCGTCGCCACCGGCTTCGCGCTCTTCGGCGCACTGTTTTTCTCGCTGTCGCACTCGAAGCTGGTGACCTATCTGCTCCCGGCATTTCCCGCGCTCGCGTGGTGGGCGGCCGAGTGCTGGCGGCGCTCGTCGCGCCCGGCGTGGATGTTCGCCGCGACGCTCGCGTTCACGCCGCTCGTCCTGCTCGTCGGCTACGGGCCGCTCCGTCAACGCGCGGACGCCTCCTCCGGCGCGCCGCTCGCGCGCGCGCTCCGGGCCGCCGCGGCCGCCACCGTGCGCTACGAGGACTGTTATAGTCCGGGGACGGATTTCCTGCTCGGGCGGCGCTCGATCGTGGTCTCGCCCACGGGCGAACCGCTCACCAGCAACTACGCCGTGCGTTACCGGGACTCACTCCGGCAGCGTGGCCTGTGGACTCTCGTGGATTCGCTTTCCGTGGCACCGCCCGCCGAGGCGATCGTACGCCCGGCCGCGCAAGCGGGTGCCGCCCCAGAAGGCTTCCGCGAGGTCTTTCGAGACGCTCGTTTCATCGCCTGGCGTCGGATCGCGGACTGACCGGAGGAGCCCCTTCGCATGTGCGGTATCGCCGGACTCGTGGCGACGGACCTGTCCGCCCCCGAGCGACTCGAGTTCGTGCGGACCATGGTCGCGTGCCTGCGCCATCGCGGTCCCTCGGGCGAGGCGATCTGGGACGGCGGGGAGTGCGCTCTCGGGATCGCGCGCCTCGCCATCGTGGCGCCGCGCGACCCGGTCCGGGTGCTGGAGAACGAAACCGGCGACGTCGTGGGAGTGGCGAACGGCGAGATCTACAATCACCTCCAGTTGGAGCGAGAGTTGCGCGCGCGCGGTCACGACTTCCTGCCCGGTCCGGACACGGCGCTCCTGCCGCACCTCTACGAGGATCGCGGTCAGGACTTCCCCGAGGCGCTCGACGGGATGTTCGCGGTGGCGATGTGGGATCGCAGTTCCCGCACGCTGACGCTCGCCCGTGACCGGGCCGGGGAGAAGCCCCTGTTCGTGGCGGCGCACGGCAGGCGTTTCGCGTTCGCTTCGGAGCCCGGCGCACTGCTCGTCCTGCCGTGGATCTCGCGCCGCCCCTCGCCCGCGTCGCTCGCGCGCTACCTCGTGCACGGCGGCTTCTCGGGCGAGGATTGCGCGTACGATGCAATCCGACAGCTGCCGCCCGCGCACGTCCACGTCGTCCAGCACGGGTTCGAGCGCACGCGCCGCTACTGGCGCCCGTGGGACGCGGTCGTGCGGCGCGCGGATGCCACCGCGCTTCCGGAGGCCACGAGTGACGAGGGGTTCGTGGTCGCCACGGGCAAGGCGGTCGCGCGCGCAGTCGCGTCGCGCGTGCCGGCCGAGGTGCCGTTCGGGGTGTTCCTCTCGGGCGGGATCGATTCCGGCCTGGTCGCGGTGCTGGCGTCCCGCGCGTGGGGCCGGCCCTTCCCCACGTTCAGCCTGCGGCTCGACCACCCGGGCTACGACGAGGCGCCGCTCGCGGAGCAGGTCGCGAGGAGCATTCACGCCGAGCACCACGAGATCGCGATGGGCCCGCGCGAGGGCGAGCTGGCGTTCAACGCCTGGGCCGCCGGCATGGACCAGCCCCTGGGCGATCCGAGCGTGCTGCCCACCTGGCTCCTCGCGCGGCACGCATCGCGCTTCGTGCCGGTGGTGCTCACCGGCGAAGGCGGTGACGAGCTGTTCGCGGGCTATCCCACCTACCTCGGTCACCGGCACGCGGCGTTCGCCGCCGCGCTGCCGGCGCCGCTCGCCGGCCTCGCCCTGTGGCTCGCACGCACGTTCCGCCCCCGCCATCACCACGTGACGCTCGCGCACCTCGTCGAGAGGTTCCTCGGCGTGCGCGGCCTGCCGCCGTTCGAGCGCCACCTGGCGTGGTTCGGCACCGCGCGGGCCGAGGAGGCGCTCGCGCTGCTCTCGCCCGGGCTGCGCGCCGAGGTGCCGGCCGGGGCGCCGCTGCAGCACGCGCGACACCTGGAATCGCAGCTCACCGACATGGAACTGATGCGCTCGGGCGAGCCGCCGCCGCTCAGTGCGTACCAGATGCTCGACTTCGAAACCTACCTCGCGGGCGATCTGCTCGCGAAGGTGGACCGCTGCACGATGGCGCACGGCGTCGAGTCGCGCGCGCCGTTCCTGCAATCGGCGCTGGTCGCGCACGCGCTGCGGCTGCCGGAATCGCTGCGGCTCCGCGGCGCGACCGGCAAGTGGGTGCTCAAGCGGGCCGCGGCGGGGCTGCTGCCGAGGGAGGTGCTGACCCGCAGGAAGCAGGGCTTCTCGCCGCCGTTCTCGGCCTGGGCCCGCGGGCCGCTCCGCGGCCTGGTGCTCGACGCGCTCTCCCCTGCGCGCATCACCTCGGCCGGCGTGCTGGACGCGGGCGCGGTCCAGGACGTGGTGCGTGCACACCTCGACTGCCGTGAGGACCGCGGGCGGACGCTGTGGACGTTGCTGTCGCTCCAGTCGTGGGCGGAGCGCTGGGTCATGCAGCCACAGATGGCTCACGCGGATGTTCTTGCGATCCAGGGACCTCCGCCTTCCGCCGGGGCTTCGCCGAGCTGACGCGCTAGGCGCTTCGTTGAGTTGGCGGCGGGCGGCGGGGCGCTATTCGCTCGCGGGGACCCCACTTCGTGGCCCCACTCCCGAATAGCGCCCCGCCGCCCTCCCTACCCCAGTCGGCGCACGATCGTGCAACGGCACTCCTCAGCCTGTGCTCAGGGCGAGTTCGGCCGGGCGCTTGCCGATCTGGGTCGCGCAGGCGAAGCCGACGGCGATGAGGCTCGAGAGGAGCATCAGCGCGTGGTCGAGCCCCACCCGGTCGGCGAGGGCGCCGATCGGGTAGATGAGCAGCGCGCCGAGGCCCCAGGCCGCTCCCATCAGCAGGCTCGAGATGATGCCCGCGTGCCGGGGCGAGAGTTCCTGGCCGAGCACGACGTTCACGGGCAGCGAAGCCTGCAGCAGGCAATAGCCCACGACCAGGGCGATCACGCCTGCGGGCTGGGGCAACGTGAAGAACAGCACGTAGCACGGCGCGGAGAGCGCGAACGATGCGATCACGACGCGCCGGCCCCCGAAACGGTCCGCGAGCCAGCCACCCGTGAACCCGCCGAGCGCGCCGAGCGTGAGGTACACCGTCACGAGCCAGCCGCCCTGAGTCACGCTGCCGCCGCGTGCGTGCACCCACAGCGGCAGGAACGTCGCGAATCCCGACGACACCGCCGAGCGCGAGACCACCGCGAAGTAGAGCATGACGAGCGGCCGTGCCATGGGCTTCAACTCCCCGAGCGGCGCGTGGACGCGCCGCGCCGTGGCGTGCGGGGTGACGCGAGCGAACCACGCGAACAGGAGCCCGCACACCGCGAGCCCCGGAATCGCGGCCCACCACGTGTGCGCGAGACCGAAGTGCCCGACGATCGCGGTGGCGTACGCCGGTCCGAGCGCCCAGCCGAGCGTGCCGCCCGTGACCCAGAACGACATCGCGAGCGTGCGGTGCGGGCTCGACACGCCCGCCAGCGACGCCGTCTGCGGGTGGAACATGGCGACGCCGATGCCGCCCAGCACGAGGAGCGCGACCAGTGCCCCGTAGCTCGGCGCGAGCCCGATCGAAGCCATGAACACGGCGGCGATCATGGGCCCGAACGCCACGAACCACGGGCGCCGCATGCGGTCGGCGAGCAGACCGAACAGCGGCTGCGAGAACGACGAGGACAGGCTCGCCATGGCGGTGAGCCCGCCGACCATCGCGTAGTTCAAGCCCAGGCGCGCGGCCAGCAGCGGCAGCAACGGCAGGAAGAAGCTCGAATAGGCGTCGATGGTGAAGTGGCCGGCCGCGAGCACGACGAGGCGCGGGGTGAGGAACGGCGAAGCGGGCGAGCGCATGGGCGCTCCGACTCTAGCATGCGCGCGCGACCCGCCCCGGAACGCGCGACGCCCGGACGGCGGGGAGCGCGTCCGGGCGGGGGCGGGGTGGAGCCGCTCGGCTCAGGCCGCGTCGCGCGCGAGGATCGAATCGAAGCGGCGGATGAACTCCTGCGCGCGGTGCACCTCGGCGACCGCCGGCTCGAGCAGCGGCCGGGCCTCCGCGATGTTCTCGTCGCGCGCCTTTTCCTCGATTCCGCCGAACAGCGTGGTGCAGCCGGCGGCCCCGATCGTCGCGCACATGCCCTTCAGACCGTGCGCTTCGAACTCGACGCGGCGGGCGTCGTTGGCGTCGAATGCGTGCGTGAGCCGGTCGAGCCGGTTCGCGACGTCGCCGAGGAACGTGTGCAGCAGCGACGTGCGCAGCGCCGGCAGGCCCATGCAGGCGGTCTCGAGCTGCTCGAGGTCGATCGCCGGTCCTTCCCTGCCGGCGGAGGCGTCCTGCTTGCCGGCGACGGCGAGCTCCCTCACGAGCTTCGTCATCGTGCGGGCGCCGGAGGGTGGCGACAGCGGCGGCGCATCGAAGTGCGACGACACCACGGTCAGCGGGACGGGCGTCACCGCGGCGGGCTCCGCCTCGACGACCCGGCCGTCGCGTGACGTGTACTTCTCGACCGTGCTGGTGAGCATCTCGAGGTTGATGGGCTTCCCGAGCACGTGATCCATGCCCGCGGCCAGGCAGCGGTCGCGGTCGGGCTTGTGGTCGGAGTTCGCGGTGAGGCCGATGATCGGCGTCCGCCACGCCCCGCGTTCGCGGGCGCGGATCGCGGCCGTGGTGCGACAGCCGTCCAGGTCCGGCATCTGCAGGTCCATCAGGATCAGGTCCCAGCGCTCGTTCTCGGTCAGCTCGATCGCACGCCGGCCGCTGTTCGCGACCTCGATGTTGTAGCCGACGCGGTGGAGCGCGCTGGTCGTCACGAGCTGGTTCACCGGGTCGTCGTCCACGAGCAGGAGCCGGAGCTTGCCGCGGCGCGCCTCGGCGAGCGAGTGGCGCGTGACCAGCGGCCGCTCGTCCTTCGTCTCCTCCCCCCGCGCCGGCCGCAACACCTCGCCCAGCGCGTCGTAGAACTGCGCCGGATCGAGCGGCTTCATGAGATACGCCGAGAAGCCCGCGGCCTTCACGCGGCCGCCATCGCCCGGCCGGCCGAGGCTCGTGACCATGATGAGCCGCGTGGCGTCGAGCGCCTGGTCCGCCCGCACGGCGAGCCCCAGCTCCTCGCCGTCCATGGGCTCCAGGTGACGATCGAGCACCGCGACCTCGTACGGGGTGCCCGCGGCGGCGGCCTCGCGGACCATGCGCAGCGTCTCGGGCCCGTTCTCGGCGCACTTGACGTCGCAGCCCCAGGCCTGCAGCACGCTCACGAGCGGATCGCGGTCGCCGGCGTTGCCGTCGGCGACGAGCACGCGCACGCCGCGGAGCGCCACGTCGCTGCTCGGGGTCGCGGTCATGCCGACCAGCTCGGGCTGCTTCTCGAGTTTCAGGCGGAACCAGAACGTCGCGCCCTCTCCGGGTGCGCTCTCCACGCCCATCTCGCCGCCCATGGCCCCGACCAGCCGCTTGGAGATGGCGAGCCCGAGCCCCGAGCCGCCGAAGCGGCGTGCGATGCTGGCGTCGGCCTGCTGGTAGGGTTCGAACAGCGTCGCCTGCGCCTGCCGATCGATGCCGACGCCGGTGTCCGTGACCCGGAACAGCAGCGAGACGTGGTGGTCGTCCTCGGACTCGCGCTCGACGAGCACGTTCACCGAGCCGCGCTCGGTGAACTTGACCGCGTTGGAGCCGAGGTTGAGGAGAACCTGGCGCACGCGGCCCGGGTCGCCCATCAGGCGCGACGGGACCAGCGCGTTGACGCGGGCGTCGAACGCCAGGCCCTTGCCGCCGGCGAGTGCGTGCAGGACGCCGGCGATCTGCTCCACGGTCACGCGCAGGTCGAAGTCCAGCTTCTCGACCGGCATGCGGCCGGACTCGAGCCGCGAGTAGTCGAGCGTGTCGTTGATGAGGGCGAGCAGCGTCTGCGTGCTCTGCCGGATCAGGTCGACGAGCTGGCGGGACTCCGCGGGCAGGTCCCCCTGCAGCAGCAGGTTCGTCATCCCGATCACGCCGTTCATGGGCGTGCGGATCTCGTGGCTCATGGTGGCGAGGAAATCACCCTTGGCGCGCGCGATCTGGCGGGCCTCCGCGAGGCTCTGCTCGAGCTCGTCCACGCGCGCAGACGTCCCGCCCGCCGGCGCCGCCGCGCTCGCGGCCGGTGCGGCAGCGGCGGGGGCCGGAGCCGTGACTCCCGGCACGCGCTGGCGCGCAACGCCCACCACGTAGTTCTCGCCGCCGGCGCTGTTCGCGAAGCGGAGCCGCGCATCGACTTCGACCACCTCGCCGTTCGGACGGAGGAGCGGGAGCACGCGGTCGATCGAGCCCGAACCCCGGCGCCGGAGCTGGAGCATCGCGCGCAGGACGCTCGGCACCTGCTCGCGCACGAGCAGGGTCGTGCACGACTTGCCGACGTAGTCCTTCACGCGGCGGCCGGTGAAGGATTCGAACGCGGACGACGCCCACACCAGGCGTCCCCAGGCATCGGTGCTGAACACGAGGTCGGGAGAAGCTTCGAGGACTTCGCGCAATCCGATGGCGGGCGCGAACGCGGGCGGTCCGGAGCGCGCGGGACGTGAACGGTCGTGCATGGCGCCTCACAAGGGGTGATCCTCCGGCGGCGGACGTGCCTGTCCGCTGGAGCGATGGTCCGGGGGATTCTGCGGCGGGTTATCGTCGGGTCGGCGCATCCGCTTGAGCACGGACCTGGAGCGGACCGGAATCCGGGCCGCACCGCGTTCCCGTCACCGCGTTCCCGTCAGCGCGCTCCCGTCACTGGCGGGCGGGCGTCGCGGTCGCTACCGTGCCTCCACGCATGCCCACTTCCGCCCCCGGTGGTCCCGCCCCCGGCGCCGCCGCGCCCTCCGACCGTCCCGCCACGCTCGGGCGCACCGGTCACGCGCTCACCCTGCCGGAGGTGGCGTTGCGCTGGGCGCCGCTCGCCGGCAGCTGGCTCCTGATGGGACTGGAGCTGCCGGTCGTGAGCGCGGTGATGGCCCGCCTGCCCTACGCGACCGTGAGTCTCGCGGCCTACGGCGGGGTGGTGTTCCCGCTCTCGCTCCTCGTCGAGGCGCCGATCCTCATGCTGCTCACCGCATCCACCGCGCTCTCGCGTGACGCGCTTTCCTACGCCGTGGTCCGGCGCTTCATGTTCACGGCGGCGGGGCTGCTCACTGCGATCCACGCCGTGATCGCATTCACGCCGCTGTTCGACTTCGTCGCGACGACGATCATCGCCATCCCCGAGCCGGTGCGCGAGCCGGCGCGGCTCGGCCTGCGCATCATGCTGCCGTGGACGCTCTCGATCGCCTATCGGCGCACGCAGCAGGGCGTGCTCATCCGGTTCGACCACGGCCGCGCCGTCACCTGGGGCACCCTGGTGCGGCTCGGCACGCTCATGACGATGCTGGCGTTGGGAAGCTGGATCGGCCGCTGGCCCGGCATCGTGGTCGGGACCTGCGCCGTCGCGTGCGGCGTGCTCTCGGAGGCGGTGTTCGCCGGCGTCGCGGTGCGTCCCGTGCTCCGTGGCCCGCTCGCCGCCGCCCCGGCGGTGGAGCCGCCGCTCACGATGCGGGCGTTCGTCCGCTTCTACGCCCCGCTCGGGCTCACCCCGCTTCTCAACTTCATCACCATGCCGCTCGCGTCCGCGGCCATGAGCCGCATGCCCAACGCGCTCGAGTCCCTCGCCGCGTGGCCCGTGCTCTCCGGCGGCACGTTCACGGTGCGCAGCCTCGGCTTCGCCTACAACGAGGTCATGGTGGCGCTGCTCGATCGCCGGCGGGCGGTGCCGGCGCTCCGGAGGTTCGCATGGGGGCTTGCCGCGGTCGCCTCCGCGCTGCTCGTCGCCGGCGCCGCGACGCCGCTCGGGCTGTGGTGGTTCGCGCGCGGCTCCGCGCTGCCCGAGGTGCTCGCCCGCATGGCGTGGCGCTCGCTGTGGCTGGTGGTGCCGATGGGAGCGCTGAGCGTGTGGCAGAGCTATCACCAGAGCGTCCTGGTGCACGCCCACCGCACGCGCGCGATCACCGAATCCATGGCGGTGCTGCTGGCAGCTGCGGCGGCGGTGCTGGGCGTGGGTGTGGCGTGGCACTCGCTCCCCGGGCTCGGGTTCGCCGCGCTCGCACTCACGGTGGGCGGCGCCGCGCAGATTGCGTGGCTCGCGCGCCGGTCGCGGTCCGTGCTCCAGGAGCTGGAAGCACGCGACCGGGGTTAGCCCCGGGATCTCACGCGGCGCCGTGTTCTGGCCGGTGCCGGTGCACGGCTGACCGGCGGCGTCCCCCGCCCCGCCCTGCCCCCGCGGGCACCCAGGCGCACAGTCGCAATGGCTTGCGGGTGTCGAATGTCAAGGCACGCGTGATGCTGTACCCCCCGCCGGCAGCACACCATCGCGGGGGCGGCAGGAATCGCGCCCCGCACTGGGGATCCTCACGGAGGAGGTCCGCGATGTCGCTCGTGAGCGTGTCGTTGATCGCGACGTGGCTGGCTCTGGTGGTACTCGGCGTGACGCTGTCCGGGTTCGTGCACGTCCTCATGATCGTCGCGACCGCGATCGTGTTCCTGAGCGGAAATCACGGCGCCCGCCGTGCCGCGGATGCCGCCGCGCTCAAGTCGCAGCTCTATCCGCGCCGCGGGGCCGCGGACGCTTCCTCGCATTAGGGCCGCACGCGAGAGCGCGGGCGCGGGGGGCAGGTCCTCCGCGTCCGCCGCGACGCCGGTGGAAC
The DNA here is from genome assembly GCA_964434945.1 of uncultured bacterium. Taxonomy (GTDB): domain Bacteria; phylum Eisenbacteria; class RBG-16-71-46; order RBG-16-71-46; family RBG-16-71-46; genus JAIOPA01. Next base: position 15,640 of record CAYSWZ010000196.1, read on the forward strand.
CACCCGGCACCCCCGCTTCGACCCGGCGCCAATATCAAGGGCCCGATCCTTCCGGACCGGGCCCCGAGAACGTTCGGTCTGGGTGACGCTGGGTTCCCCGCTTGGGGGCCACATCAGGCGCCACAGCGTCCGAATCACCCCTACGAGGACGTCACCTCCACCGAAGCCAGACAAAGACTAGTCAATGGATCACCTCCTTTTCGGGGCAACCATCTGCGGGAGGACCCAACCTCCCCGGTCCTGCGAGCTGCCCGAGCCCGCGAGGTCCGCGCACGCGTGAGCATGCGATGGAACGCTGCCGAATATTTTGAAGTTTCGGCAGCCTCGTTGTCAACCTCCAGCTCCCGATGCGCGGCCCGGCAACGCCGCAGAAACCGCGTCGAAGTGCGGAACGCAATCCGCGAGTCGCACCGACCTGCGAATGGCCGTTCAGCGAAGGCTGTCCCGCAGCGCGGCGAGCACGCGACGGGCGCGGGCGCTGTCCGCGAGCGCGGGGCGCTCGTGGAGCGCGCGCTCCAGGTCCTGCCGCGCCGAGTCCAGCGACCGCAGCTCGGGATCGACCAAGCGGAGGTAGCCGATCGCGACCAGACAGTCGGGATCCGGAGACGGCGCGAGCGACTCGAACCGCCGCGCGAATGCGCGCACGCGCGCGACGCCGGCCGGGTGCCGACCGGCGATCGCCGCCGCATCCGGCAGGCAGAGGAGGAGCGCGGCACGCGCGACGAGCCGCGAGAAGCGCGCCCTCTCCGCGCGCTCGAAGCTCTCCGCCGGGTAGTCGCGGAAGTATCCCGCGAGCTCCACCGTGTCGGCCACGGCGAGCGAGGCGTCGAGCTGCTGCGCGGGCGTGGGCTCGGCGCCGCGCGGCACCACCCGCTCGACCATTCCCATGGTGACGAGCGAGTAGCGGAGCGACCACGACGGGTCTTTCACGCCGGTGACCGCGACCGGGCAACGCCCCGCGAGCTGATCGAACCACAGCAGGCTCCGCGTTCCCGGGAGACCCGAGTAGCGGTCCTCCCCCTGCTCGAGGAACGGCGCACGCCGGAAGGACGCGCGCGCCGCGAGGAAGAGCGATTCCGGGGGCGCGGGCGACGCGCTCGCAACGCCTGCGGCCGGGAGCGTCCACTGCCCGGCTTCGCCGAGAACGTCCACGCTCCCGTCGGCGCGGCGGATCGTCAGCCCCTCCAGGCGGCGGCCGTCGGCGAGCGTGATGCGTTCCGCGCGCCCGAGGGGCGGCAATGCGTCCGGCCAGCGTGCGCGCACCTGGCGCACGTACCACGGATCGCTCATCAACTCCTGGTCGAGCACCCGGACATCGGCGCGCAGATGCTCGACCCGGGTCAGGTATTCGAGCGGGTTGTGCAGCATGTCCCCCCGCTCGAACAGAACGGCGTCGGGCGGCAGGCTCGCGAGGAGCGCGCGCCCGAGCGTCTCGGAGAACCGGTTGCCGCGCTGGCTCAGCGGTGCGAGCCGCCCCGTCGCGACCGGGAGGAGCGCCGCGGCGAGAACCGCCGCCGGGAGCACGGCGTGCGCCGCGCGGCCGCGCGC